>NZ_JBBVMF010000005.1:0-324092 GCF_038150125.1 Rhodohalobacter sp. 8-1
GAAATCCAAACCTTAGGGGGTCAATATGCCCGGAATGGGGGGTCAGTATCACCGGAATATCCATCTGCCAAAATTATTTTCCTTTTTTCGAGTTTATTACCATACTATAGAAGTATTCAAACAATTTGAGAAAAGCTATGATTAACAAAAAAATCAAAAAACAAGTACTTGAACTATCGAATCAGGAACGTGCAGAACTTGCACATTTGCTAATTGATAGCCTCCATCCGGAGAAAGAATTTGAATCGGAGGAAGCTTGGTCAGAAGAACTAAAAAAACGTATCGCCCGGCATGAGCAAGGCAAAAGTTCGGCAAAGTCCTGGAGCGAGGTGAAAAGAAACGCACAGGCACTTCTTGACTGATGAGTAAAATAGCCTTTGAACTCGACGATGCGGCAGAGGCTGAGTTTTACGAAATCGTTGATTATTACAAGCAATTTGATGAGAAGCTTTCCCGCGATTTTATTCAAGAGTTTGAAAATACTGTTCAGAGACTGATAAAATTCCCAAAAACTGGCCATCCCTATCTACATCAGTCAAAGCGTATTTTCCTTAATCGTTTTCCTTATGCAATTGTTTACAAGGTTTATGGGAATGAATTAATCATGGTATTTGCCATCATGCACATGAAAAGAAAACCGGATTATTGGGAAAAACGTGTTAAATAAATTGCAGGCTGCATAACCAGCAAATCGACGCGAAAACCGCCTTCCCTTTATCAAAAACTCCGATAGATTTAAGACTATTAGTAAATAGCAAAGTTTCGAATTACTGTGCCGTTTAAGCACCAAACCGTTAACTCGCCACAATACAGTATCCATTAAAAATCCCTTTTCATCATTCCACACTTTTGATTACTCTTTAGAAAGAATTTTACATCAACCTGAACGCTTTTCATGAAACGTTTACCATCTCTGGCTGCAACAACGCTCATCACGGCCCTGATTGTTTATCTGCTATCCGTTCCCCTTGGGCCTCTTCCGCCCGCAGGTTCATTTTTTCATCCGGCGATGGGCTTCTGGGCCAACGCCGAAACGGTTGGTGTAACAGGTGACATTACGTTTCCCGCAAGCGCCGCAACCGATCCCGTTGATGTCTTTTACGACGAGCGGGGAGTCCCGCATATTTTTGCACAAAATGATGCAGACCTCTACTTCGCCCAGGGTTATGTAACCGCGCGCGATCGTTTGTTTCAGATGGAGCTTCAAATCAGGGCAGCCGGCGGTACTCTCTCTGAATGGCTGGGAGAAACCACCATTGAATACGACCGCCATCAGCGACGCTTAGGCATGCAGTACGGAGCAGAACAGGCCATATCCCTCATCGCAGAAAACGACACCATTCGCTCCGTCCTGCAATCGTATGCCGATGGTGTAAATGCTTACATCAATAGCCTCTCTTACGAAACATATCCGCTGGAGTATAAAATTCTGAATGTTGAGCCGGCAGAGTGGAAGCCCATCAATACCGCACTACTTCTTAAATATATGACGCAGATGCTGGCAGGCCGATCCGATGATTTCAGTATGAGCAACACAATCGCTCACTTTGGCGAGGAGTTCGTCAACACCTACCTGAGTGGCCGTTCCGATTTGATGGAACCGATTGTGCCGCCTGAGAAAGAGTGGATGTTTAATCCGGCCACCATCACTCCTCCAAATGTTCGGTTCGACCCATCATTCACTGACGATATTCAGCCCTGGAAGCCCGACCCGCTGAATGGCAGCAACAACTGGGTGGTCGATAGTTCCAAAACCGCCGGTGGATACTCGATTCTCTCCAACGATATGCACCTGAATATGAGCATGCCGTCTATTTGGTACGAAATGCAGCTGCACGCGCCGGGAGTTAACGTGTATGGAGTTACCCTGCAGGGTACCCCAACGGTTATTGTTGGATTTAACGAAGCTATTGCCTGGGGCTTAACCAACACCGGTGCCGATGTCATGGACTGGTATTCAATTACGTTTCGGGATGAAACAAAGACCGAATATCTGCATGATGGGGAATGGCTATCGGTTTCTGAGCGGATTGAAACAATTCGGGTAAAAGGCGGACCGGCAATTACAGACACGCTGATTTTTACACATCACGGGCCGGTTTATGAAAGCGGGGAGATCACGCCCGACTCAGAAACAATCCAGCAAAACCACGCACTTCGGTGGATCGCCCACGATCAATCCAATGAGCTTTTGACCTTTTACAAGCTAAACCGCGCGCAGGACTATTCAGATTTCAAAGAGTCGTTTCTTACATATAAGGCACCCTCCC
Source organism: Rhodohalobacter sp. 8-1 (assembly GCF_038150125.1). Classification (NCBI taxonomy): domain Bacteria; kingdom Pseudomonadati; phylum Balneolota; class Balneolia; order Balneolales; family Balneolaceae; genus Rhodohalobacter; species Rhodohalobacter sp. 8-1. The sequence continues at coordinate 2,271 of NZ_JBBVMF010000005.1, forward strand.
AGAACATAAATTTTGCGGCCGTTGACGGAGACATCGCTCTGCAAACGGTGGGCAGGTTTCCGCTTAAATGGCAATTTCAGGGCCGAAGCGTAAGCAACGGGGCCGATTCGCGCTACGACTGGAACGACTTTATTCCTTATGAACAGAATCCTTATTCTTTAAATCCTGGAAGAGGATTCCTGAGTGCAGCCAATCAATATCCTGCATCACCTGATTACCCGTATTACCTTGGTGAAAGTTTTGCGCCTTTCGAACGGGGCCGCCGTATTAACGACCTGCTGGGGGAAATGGAGTCAATCCGCGTGGACGATTTTGAAGAGATGCTGATGGATAATTTTTCATACCACGCCTACCGGCTGCTTCCCGCTTTGCAACTGGCGGTTCCGGCCGACTCACTCAGCGATGAAGAACAGCTTTACCTGAGCCGCCTGGATGACTGGGATTTTTTCAATGAAGCTGAAGCTGTTGAACCTACAATTTTTCATTACTGGTGGCAACAGTTCTACGATCATCTGTGGGCTAATAAATACGACACGATCTATCCCATGACACGGCCCGATCGCGATCTGACCGTAGATCTTGTAGTCAGCAATCCGGAGTCTGTCTGGTATGATAATGTACATACAAATAAGGTTGAAGCACTCGGCGATATTGCGCTCGGTTCTTTCAGAGACGCCATCGATCAGCTTACCAACGAACATGGAAGTGATTCTGATAATTGGCAGTGGGGTGCAGTCAGGAATACCAATCTCGGTCATATTGGTAGCATTCCCGGTATGGGAGTCAAAAACTTGTTTACGGGCGGCGGAGCTGAATCAATCAACGCAATCCGTGGCAGCCACGGCCCGTCATGGCGAATGGTGGTAGAGCTCGATCCGGATGGCGTGCGAGGCTACGGCGTCTATCCCGGTGGCCAAAGTGGCAATCCCGGCTCAAAAACGTACGATGAATTTGTGAATACATGGTTAGAAGGTGAGTTGTATGAGCTGACATTTCTCCGGGAGAAACCACAAGAGCGGGATGATTTTCCGTTGTTGGTTCGGTTTGAATAACCCCCGTCTGCACGCTGTTTTTGCTCCGAAGGAGTCCCTCTGGGGCAGGCTGACGGGTTTTATGATCCATAGCTTATTACTTTCTAAAAAAATCAGTGGCCATTCAAACATTATCAACCATTATAAAATATTATAATCACCACCTCAAACCGGGCAAATCGATTCTCAGCATTAACATTTAAACAACACTTTAAAAATGAAAGAAACATATGATGTAGTTATCGTCGGCTCAGGCGCCGGTGGCGGCATGGCCGCAAAAGTTCTTGGAAATGCCGGCTTGAAGGTTGCAGTGATGGAGGCCGGAGGTGATTTCGATCCGGCAAAAGACGAGTACCGGACCCAAATGCGCTGGCCCTGGGAGTCCCCGAGACGAGGTGCCAATACGGTTCGCCCGTTTGGAGATTTTGATGCTGCCTGGGGCGGCTGGGAAATTGATGGTGAACCCTATACCCGCACCGAAGGCACGGAATTCGATTGGTTTCGCTCCCGAATGCTCGGAGGACGTACAAACCACTGGGGGCGTATCTCGCTACGATTTGGGCCGAAAGATTTTAAGAGAAAAAGTATCGATGGCCTGGGCGATGACTGGCCCATCGGTTACGACGATGTCAAACCCTACTACGACAGGGTGGATAAACTGATTGGCGTATTTGGTACCAACGAAGGCCTTGAAGACGATCCCGATGGCTTTTTTCTGCCGCCGCCAAAACCGCGGCTTCATGAGTTGTATGTAAAAAAAGGTGCAGAACGCGCCGGCGTACCGGTCATACCGGGCCGGCTATCTATATTAACGCGGCCGGTTAGTGATGACCGCGGCGTCTGCTTCTTCTGTAACCAATGTAATCGCGCCTGCGGTGCTTACGCTGATTTCTCCTCTGGAACCTGCCTGGTTCAGCCTGCCATGAAAAACGGCCGGGTTGATCTCTACACCGGGGCCATGGTTCGGGAAGTTACCACAGACCAGCAGGGCAGGGCCACCGGCATTATCTACATCAACAAAGAGGACATGCAGGAATACAGTGTACAGGCCAGGGCTGTTGTGCTCGGGGCGTCTGCATGTGAGTCAGCACGAATTCTGCTGAACTCAAAATCCGGCCAGCACCCTGATGGTCTTGCAAACGGCAGCGGTGTCGTGGGCCACTATCTGCTCGACTCAACCGGGGCCGACAGAATGGCCATCATGCCAAACCTGATTGACCGCGACCGTTATAACGAGGATGGAGTGGGCGGAGCGCATATCTACTCACCCTGGTGGCTCGATAACGCCAAACAGGATTTCCCTCGCGGCTATCACCTGGAGTATTGGGGCGGAATGGGTATGCCGTCGTACGGAACGGGATTTGGCATGGACAATATGCGGCAGTACATTAAAGATGAGTTTGGCAATCCATCACCCAACGGTGGCTACGGAAAAGGGCTGAAGCGGGACATCCGCAGGCTTTACGGATCTACAGTGGGCGTTTCGGGTCGGGGCGAATCCATCGCCATGTACGACAATTACTGCGAGATTGATCCCGGTACCGTTGATAAATTCGGAATTCCGGTCCTTCGCTTTAACTACAACTGGAGCGAGAACGAATATAAACAGGCACAGCACATGCATAACACGTTTGAAGAAATTCTGACGAGCATGGGCGGCACCCTGCTGGGCAGCAAGCCCGGAGCCGATCAGGAGTATGGGCTCCATGCACCGGGCCGTATCATCCATGAAGTAGGCACCACGCGCATGGGAACCGATCCTAAAACGTCTGTTTTAAACGAGTTTGGCCAGGCCCATGAATGTGATAATCTCTTTGTGGTAGATGCCGGTACATTCGTCTCCCAGGCAGACAAAAACCCTACATGGACCATCCTGGCCCTCTCATGGCGTACATCCGATTACATCGTGGATCAGATGAAGAAAAATAATATTTGAAATGGATAATACATCTTATAATAATGGTAAAATTGCTATGAGTCATCCCGCACTCCGATGCGGGATCTCCAATTCTCGTTCAGTCCTTACCACCTATAAAAAAACCTTCCATGATTCGAGGATGTGAGATCGCGGGTCAGAGCCGGCGATGACAGATTTGGATACCCTATTTTCTAATTTCTAATCAACAAATAACCAAAATGGACAGAAAAGAATACATAAAACTGATGATGGCCGGCTCTCTTGGTGCAGGTCTTTTTATGGCCACCGGCTGCACAGAAGAAGACAGACAGCTGAGCGAGCAGATCATAGCGAATAACAGTCCGGGTGACGGGTACGGCCGAACGGAGGAAGAAAAGAAACACGATCAGCGTCTGCATGCTGACACGTTTTTCACGACCGAAGAAAAAGAGATGGTAGCCGTGCTTAGCGACATCATAATTCCGGCTGATGAAATCTCAGGCAGCGCCACCGATGCAGGCGTTGTAGAGTTTATTGAGTTTATGATGAAAGACTACCCACCATTCCAGGTGCCCACGCGCGGCGGGCTGATGTGGCTGAACAATCTATGTAGGAAGGATTATGGCTCGGATTTTCTGTCGTGCAGCTCACAGCAGCGGATGGAAGTAATTGACAAAATTGCCTGGCCCAATGATGCCGCACCGGATATGGAGTACGGCGTGCGTTTCTTCAACCGCATGCGAAACCTAGTCTCTACCGGATTTTTCACTTCCGAAATGGGGATTAAGGACATGGACTATCGCGGCAATCGCGCTAATTTCTGGGACGGTGTTCCTGATGACGTCCTCGCCAAACACGGCCTGTCTTACGACAAAAAAACCCTGGAAGAGACCATCCGGTTCGAAGAGCGGGGTGTCATGGCAGAATGGGATGAAGATGGAAATTTGATCCGGCCGCGCGCGTAATATAGAAGGTCTTCGATTTATCTTTCAAAAGAATTCGCAGTCTGCCTGCATTGATGAGGTGAGCTTGTGTTTTAAAGACTGACCTCCCATCGAATTTACAGGGCGCAAAATCTCCCTTAAAAAACTTGGCCGATATTTCATGGAATATCAGCCGCTATCACAGGCTTAATCCCTGAATATTCACACAAAAATTGTGTCGGTAGCAAGGCTATACTCCGCCAAGACGTCGAAGAGCAGGCGTAAAATAAAGAGAGATGGAAGAGTACATAACGCACTCTGAATACGCTTTATTTCCACACAACAAAGCTCTCTGTAAAATTTCACTTAGCGAGAATCGAACCCAGGTTTTTAATTATTTGCATTAAGTCACGCATATCAAAAACACATAATCCGGGTCAAAAAAAAAGTCTTTCGATACAGGAATGAGTAGCTTTTTTAACCCTGTATTTAATAAAAAATCTAAACAGATTGCCGCTTTACAAAGAAGGAATTCTCGTAAGTAAATCTTCAGTTTAAAGCCAGGATTGGCGGCCCTTCATGTTCATTATTTATTCCAATATAAAATGATTCCAGCTGTACGGTTATGAAGGGCATACAAATATCTGCTTTACTAAGTAATTGAAAAGTATCTTCCAGTACCTGGAACCAACGAGTGTAATGCCTTCGATGAAATGTCGTGTAGTCATCACGCCATTGACATGATATTAGTGAGATAATCACGTTTATTATCAAGCCAGACCATACTTTGTCCAGACCTTCATTTTGAGGAGTTTGCAAAACCAGGGATTTTATAATAGTTCAAGTCCAGCCGGCGGACGTGAGGATTTCGATTTCACGATTACTCTTAAATTTGATAAAAGCGCGGGTTTATAAAGCCCCCGTTTAAACCACTGTTACGTGTATTTCAAGTTTGAGGTGAGGGAAATTGTGTGTAGAGCTGCTGTTTTATTGATAACAGCTAAATTTAGTTACCACCAGCAGTTATAATTCGGGTCCATTACATTATAAGTAAAGTTATTCAATCTACTTTTCCCTACGTACCGTCAACTTCAACTATGTCGCCAATAACAAACGTCCTGTCCAGATTAATAATTAGTCCGTATATAAGATTTCACAGGGACTCTCTTGGCTTTAACCGATAGTTTATCCTGTAATACATAAGCTATGCTATACCAGCTGAATTGTTCATATAAACCAAATCCAAAGCGGTGATGAGACCGTGAGTAAAAACTCCATACTTAATCATGGAGTGCGCCAATATGGTGGTTTTTTCATCAATGCTACTTTTCCGAAAAAGAAGTTTTGAAATACAGTTTAGCATTTTCCAAAGCACTCTTTTATTTTTTTGCTGTTCCTTTGTTATGCACGATCATACCATTATACTCCTATTAAATTACAAAGCTACCTCTATTAGAAAAGGGCGTATATTTTTGAAAAGCCACTACCAATGAGTGACTTTTAAACTCTTCGGACGTCTAAGTTTCTAATAAAAAGTAAAGCATGCATGTACATTAATGGTTAATACCTATAAAAACTCAACTGATATTGAGTTGGTACAAAAAGTGACAAAAAACGGCGATCAGGAGGCGTTTGGCGAACTCTACGATCGTCATTGCAGCCGGGTCTACAATAAATGCATCACCTTTACGAACTCAGCTTATGAAGCTGAAGATCTGACTCATGACGTTTTCTTGAAGGCGTTTTTGAAATTGTCCTCATTCAAACAAAATTCGTCTTTTTACACATGGTTGTATTCAATAACCTATAACTCCTGTATAGACTACTCAAGAAAACGATCTTCGGATAGCCAGGATATCACTTTGGCAGCTAATGAGGTTGAGAGAGATGAGGCAAAGGCATACTATGAGAAAACGGAAGATGAGCTTTTACAAATAAAGGTCGGGTACCTAAAAAAAGTTTTGGCCGATTTAGAATCTCCTGATAAAATGATTCTTTTAATGAAATACCAGGATGACATGTCGATTACAGACATACAGGACGTCTTCGGGGTAAGTGAAAGCGCCGTCAAAATGCGGTTACTACGTGCCAGAGAACGTGCACTGACCATTTATAAAAGATTAACCAAAAATCCCTAATCAATGCTGGACGATCATTCGCAAAAATCGAATAATGCATTTAAAAAGCTCGCTGAAGAGAATACCCCTTCCCCTCAGCTAAAGAAAAAAGTTCTTTCCAGCACAAATTTCTGCCGGGTTCTGGCCAAAACATTGGACCTCTTCTCACTAAAAGCAGTCGATTCATTTATTGAATTGATAAACGTAAATAAGCCGAAGAGTGACCGTTAAAAAAATCTGCGTCAAATTTTAATGACTTAATCAAACAACTATGGAAACATTTACCGACCTGACCGATGTGGTCCAAAATTCTTTTTTAGCGTTTGGGGAAAAGCTTATGAGCGTTCTTCCCAATATACTCGGTGCAATACTTCTTTTGATTATTGGCTGGCTTGTAGCAAAGTCGGTTGAACTTGTAGTGAGAAAACTCCTGCAATCAATAAAGTTTGATAAACTCGCTGAAAAATTTGTTGACGCAACGTCTGTAGATTCCAGGGTTATAGCAATTGCACCGAGTAAAGTAGTATCAAAGTTTATTTACTGGATAATTTTGCTCTTATTTTTCATTTCAGCATCAGATACATTGGGGTGGAATGCTGTTTCCGGTGCAATAGGGGAACTGGTATTATATCTACCTGAGTTATTCAGTGCCATCGTTGTTTTCATCCTTGGCTTGTTGCTGGCAGGTTTTGTCAGGAAGATTTTAACAACTACTCTGGGCTCTCTTGGTATGTCTGCAGGCAGTGTGCTAAGCAATATCATATATTACTTTATACTTATTATTGTAGCCACCACGGCACTGGATCAGGCGGGATTAGATACATCCGTAATCACTTCGAAACTTACGGTTATCCTCGGAGGTATCTTGCTGGCCTTTGCCATCTCATTTGGATATTCCTCCAGAGACGTGCTAACCAATATTCTTTCTTCTTTTTATGTGCGAAACAGCTTTACTGAAGGCCAACACATAACAATTGGCGAATTTACAGGTGTGATTAAAAAAATAGACTCCATTCATGTAACTCTTTCTACGGAGGATGGAGAAATTTTATTTCCTACTCACAAACTTATTTCCGAAAATATTATCAGAACTTAAGTCTGCACTACACCAATCACCAAATGATCAAACAAAAAAAACAAAGGTTTCATATGAGCAAACGAGATGAATACATCGATAAAATAACTGCTAAACTAAAATCATGGGATGCCGAGATTGACAAGCTTGAGGCCGAGGCAAACCAGTCGAAAGGAGAATTAGAAGCGGATGTTAAAGAGCAAATTGATGAGCTCAAAACGAAAAGGGCAGAAGTATCAAAACAGGTGGATTCTATTAAAGATGCCTCTGATGATGCCTGGGAAGATATGAAAGATGGAATAGAAAAAAGCTGGAATGCACTGTCATCCGCTTTTGATAAGGCCAAATCTCGGTTTAACCAGTAATTTTACATGCCGTTCTAAATCTAAAACCCGGGCTTTTTTGTCCGGGTTTTTTTGCCAAAAATAAACAAATGAGTTCTATAGATTATATTTTTCAGACGTTGTGAACATTATATTTTTATCCCCTTGTTAACTTTCAAACAGAATTTAAAAACCTTGCAAAGACTCTATTACTCTTTCTTGCTGCTTTTGCTATGCATGAACACCAACACATTTGCGCAAGGCGTTGCTGAACAAGAAAGTATTTGGGAACGTGAAGAAGCTACCGGCAACTGGGGCGGTCTGCGTGCTCCTTTCAATAATTACGGGTTTACTCTTGAGTTGAACTTGATCGGAGATGTGATGGGCAATGTTTCAGGGGGAATCAACCAGAAGTCTGTTTTCATTCAGAATATTGACCTTAAGTTTGTCATTGATAACGAAAAACTGATAGGCTTGCCGGGATCCAACATCCTGTTTTCAGTCCTCCAAAACAACGGAAACAGCATTAGCCAATACACCGGCGATGTGCAGGGTGTAAGCAACATTGAGGCCGAACAAGCCATCAGGCTATTTGAAGTCTGGATTCAGCAACGGTTATTTGCAGACCAACTTTCTGTCCTTGGAGGTCTTTATGACGTGAATTCAGAATTTGATTTTATAGAGTCCGCTTCCCTGTTTATTCAAAGTTCGCAAGGCATGGGCGGCGATTTTGCCGAAAGTGGTTTAATTGGTCCGCCTACCTTTCCGGCTGCCGGATTGGGAGGCAGAATCAAGTTTGTTCCGGACCGGAGAATATACATTCAGGCCGGTTTGATGGATGGCGCACCTGCTTCACTGAATTCCGCAAAAAGCGCAGATTTTACGTGGAACAATAGCGGTGGCACTCTGGCCACTGCCGAACTTGGCCTGCTGTCATTTGGTCAAGAATCTTTCAAACCACAAGACAACCTATCCACCCGGCAAAGCCGGTCTTTTATAGGCCGCGAAGTTAGCAGTGATTACAGAACAAAAATTGCTCTTGGGGTCTGGAGTTACTCTAAGAACTATGTATCAGACCGTTATGGTACAACGTTACCATCTGTCACAGATAACCAAAATGATAAAGGCATATACATTCTTGCTGACTGGAAATGGAATCCTAATCCCAAAAAAATCTATCAGCAATTATCTGTTTTTGGGAGAATTGGTTTTACTGAAAACGAAGTTAGTCGCTTTAAATCATACGGTGGCGGTGGTATAACTTATAAAGGGTTGATTCCCGGTGACCTTAACGGGTTACTGGGATTTTCGTTAGCGTCCGTACAAGGAAGTAAACTTTTTCAACAAATAAACGGACAGGTTGATGATTTTGAAACCGTACTCGAACTCACCTACTTAACAAAAGTTATTCCCTGGTTGAATATTCAACCTGACATACAATATATCATTAGTCCGGGGGCAAACCTGAATACGTCAAATGCACTGGTAGTGGGAATACGTACGGATATAGCACTTTGATTTATTTTCAAATTCAGAGTTAATGCGAGAGTATAAACCCTAAAAGGAATTTCAGTAGCCAACCTTTTAATAACAGAAAAGTTTTACGGTATTATGAGTAAAAAAGTTCATTTAGTCCTTGGAAGTGGTGGAGCACGTGGAATTGCTCACATAGCAGTAATCGAAGAACTTGAAAAAGCGGGTTATAAGATCATTGAGGTCATTGGCTGTTCCATGGGGGCTGTGGTCGGTGGCATTTATGCGGCCGGTCACCTAAAAGATTACAAGGAATGGATATTTAACCTCAATAAAGAACGAGTATTTGACCTTCTGGATTTCACCTTTACTAAGCAGGGCTTTGTAAAAGGTGAGAAGCTATTTGCCCAGCACATTGAGGTAACCGGCCAAGAACAAATTGATAAATTTTCTATTCCTTTTACAGCGGTAGCAACCGACATGCGCCATCACAAAGAAGTGCATTTCACCAAAGGGGATTTGTATAAAGCTCTTCGGGCCTCAGCCTCCATCCCCGGGTTTTTCGTTCCTGTGGTTGAAGATGGAATGGTTTTAGTAGATGGAGGCGTGCTTAACCCACTTCCAATTGACCTGGTTAAAAAACAGAAAGATGCGATAATCGTAGCCGTTAATTTGAATGGTAAAGCAGATCCAAAATTTGACAAAAAAGAAGAACAGGAGACTGACACATTGGATGAAGTGCAGGAATGGTTTGATGATGTTTTGCCAGATTTTTTGAGGCCTAATAGTAAGACAAAATCAAAGGCTGAATTACCGGCCAAAGAGGAATCTTTTTCATTGATCGAACTGATGGACACTACCTTCAATTTTACACAAGACAGATTAACGGACCGAATTATCGAATTGTACAAACCGGATTATCTCATCGAAATCCCGAGGAACGCGTGTGGCGTCTTTGATTTTGATGAGGGGAAACGGATTTACGATATTGGAAAAGAAGCTTATCGAAAGGTTTTGGGGTCCGATACCGTAGTTTAATCCATTTAGAGAATTCTTAACTGTTTCATGAAAAAACTAAATTGAGTCTTTGGGCGGCCATGTTGAGATAGAAAATGAGGTGCATAAGGGAACAACATCTAAGGTAATTTAACCGAATCCGATTCGTAGAGTAGCTGAAATTGATTAATAACAATGAATGTCAGATATAGAGAAACATCCCTCCAATACCAGAAAACTTGCCGAACTGTTAGACAGTCGGTTTACTGTTCCCGGAACGAGTATAAAGTTCGGTATAGACCCAATTCTGGGGGTTCTAACCGGTTTTGGCGACTGGGTCACTGCCATACTATCAGCTTACTTGATGTTTTACGCCACCAAATTAGGCGCAAAGACGAGTGTGCTGTTCAGAATGTTCTTGAATATTTTCATCGACCTGCTTATTGGCGTCATCCCCGTTCTGGGTGATTTGTTTGATGTAGCATGGAAGGCCAATATTCGTAATATCCGGCTGCTGGAAAAACTGGAAGCTGATCCTTCCAGTACCGAATCCCAAAGCTCACTCATAATGTGGGCACTACTTATATTTCTGATTTCAATCCTGATTGGCATCCTTTTTCTGATCGGATGGATGATCACGAAGATCTGGGAGCTTATTTTTTAATCTGTTTATCTGTTTCTATAGCTGAAAAAATTAGCACTCTTTAGATACTTACTAAAAGATGGATCTACAGGAAAGTATGTAAGTACTTGTAGAATTTTTAAGAACTCGAAGTTCCTGTGTAACTTCGTTTACGGATACCATAAGACCGGGAGTTGAATTATGCACATATTATTTTTACACGTCATCGCGGACTCTGATCCGCTATCTCCCATTATCGCATAAAACAACATTATATTACTGGCAGAGCTTACTGTTTCAAATCAGTAGGGGAGATGCCGTTCCGATGCTTCGGGACGGTATGACCATGAGTCTTAAAATCCCGATCAAGAATTAGACACCCACAAACTATCCTGTAGATCCAAAAAAGTTTAAACGTCCCCAATTTCTGAATTCTCCATTCAATAGAAGGATAATGTGCTTTCCTGCCTTTTTTAGGGTTATTCTGCACTATTATGCGCTCATCTTTTCGAAGGCAAAGCGAATTCCCCGGAATAAAAATTCTCAAATTAACAGGGTATTGGCCAACGATTTGTTATCGATAAAGTGTTAGAACCGAATGCATAAATCTCACCCATATTTGTTGAAAAAAATATGTGACCTAATCTTTATTCCCCGTCTAATGATTTGTAATCAGATTTTGACTCTGGCTACTGCCCGAACAAAGTGTAATAGTTTTTACTCTTGTACTAACTCTGGGCTATCGTTTTAGTCGAAACCCAACTGATTTCAGATAAACTAATAAAAATGAAATTATGATATCAAAAAATACATATTCGAAGATTCTTGCACTGGCAGCCTTACTTATTGGTTTTATTTCCTTTACCGGATGCGGAGATGACAACCCTGTAAGGTTATCACCGGATGAAGTACAAGGCCGGTACGATTTTACAGAGTTTACGTTTATCCCGGATGCAGGAGCGTTAATGGCTGCCAATGTGCTGGATACACTGGTGATGGATAGAACCAGCCTGCTTCTCCTGGACGGAGGGCAATTTGCACTAAACTATCAGTTCATCAATGGTGAGGAATCACTTATTTCTGGAGATTTTACCGTTACAGAATCTGCGGTTGAGTTAAACATGTCGTCAGGATCTGATGACAGGCAAAATGAGCTGCTGCTCCATTCACCTCTTAGATTGATTCGAAACATGGAGAGTTCAAGCCTCGAAACCAGAGAGGTTAGAACTAAAAATTTGAGTTTATTTTCAGGCCGATACGAAGGTATTCCGCCAGTTGAAGGAGAGCTTAGAATTAAACTTGTCCTGCGACAGTAAAAGCCAGGTTGTGGCTTAAAAAGCTGACCTAAAAAGGCCACAACTATAGTCAGGAAAAGAACTAAAAAATTTCACGGTGCTTAGATATCGCGGAACCGGTGTGTCTGATAAATCTGGACTGACAAAACACACGGTCTGCCACCAGTAAATGAAAAAAGTATAACAACCAATAAATTGGATACTATTATGCGTACAAACAAAGTTGCACATATGTTGGATTTTTTAAAAAAAGCCAGTTTAACGCTATTGATGGCAGGTTTAGCATCAACTGCATACTCACAGGTTGCTGGTCTTAACTATTCGTTTTCTCCTACGGCTGAGCGCGTAATTTGGTCAGATAACAGCGGACTTTCTAATGGTTTTATTTACGGTGGAAAGATAGGAATTGGATTTGGACAGTATGTAGAGCTGGAGGGCGGCTACCAGTTTGGAAGAGGCTTTAATACCGACCCACAGCGACTCAGCCAGAATGCAAATTTCAATACTCTATTTTCAAATTTGCCGGCCCGTGATCTCTCAATTAACAAATTCGGCGTCAATACCAGGCTTAATCTTACCAGCTGGGCGTTTGTCCCATATCTGAACATTGGAGCCGGTTTAATGGAGTTCAGGCAAGACGATCATGTAAACAACCGATCTCTTTATTATGCGGGCGGTGCCGGAGTAATGACCACACTCGCATCCAGGTACTCTATTTTCGCAGAAGTGAACAGGACCGGATATCGGTTGAATCCCGGCAGCCTTTACACAGAAAATGATTTAAGTAATGCCGGTATATCACCCGGTACGTTAAATGAAGTATTGTATCACACCTGGAACTTAAAAATTGGTTTGAAGGCATATCTGGGCGGAAACCGTTATGATGATCCCTCACAAACAAGTTTTGTTTTTCTCGATAAATATAATGGCGGCCTGTATAACACACGCGTTAGTATTGCACCTGTTTTTGGTCAGATTTTTTTCAATGAGTCACTGGGGATGCCAAACAACCAGCAGTTTGCAGGGCTCTCTGCAGGGTTTGAATTTGGCCCGCACGTAGCTCTGCAGGGATTCTACTGGAAAGGTTTGAGCAGTGAAGATTTAGAATTTGAGGGGATTTCAATGGTTGGTGCAGAGTTTAAATCTTCACTGATTCGATCAAACATCACACCCTATTTTACATTAGGCGCGGGCTATCTTTCACTTGATGATGATTACCGAACTAAAAATTTGCCACTAATCAGTAACCAGGTATTCGGGCTTGCGGGTCTTGGTGTAGATTTTCATGTCTCTAAGAGAATTACTCTCGACGCTGCTGTTCGTACCATGATGAATAGCATAGAAGATCCGGAGCCGGCCACATGGCAGCAGAATCTTGAATTCAGTCCCATGCTTACTGCTGGTGTTACTATCAAAATTGGTTCAATAAGTAACCGAAGAGCTTCACAGAAACGGCAGCAGATGGCGATTGTAAGCGAAGGGCCCAGAACGCAACCCGAAGCAGAAACTGACCCGCAATCAACAAGACAGGAACCAGAAGTTGTTCGTGAAGAAACTAAACGGCAGCCTGAGACAAAAACCGAAAGCAAACCAGCCGGCGAAACACGGACAGCTGAACAAAGAGAATCTGGAAGAATGGGTTCTGTTATCAGCGACCTTTCACCGGAACTACAGCTTGTTGTTATGAGAGAGGCTGTTCTTACTGAACAGATTGCCAGAGCAGCAGCTGAAGGAAATTCTGCAAGAGAAGAGTTTCTGAAAGCAGAAAGAAATGAGCTCAGATCTCAGTTGATGACTGTTGGCTTCCCTACATCTAAGGACTCAAAAGATGAACCTGTTCTGGATCAGCGCACATTTACTTTGCCGGTCCTTCAGGAAGGCGAAATTTACATACGCTTTGGCAAGCCTGAAACCAGGAAGCAACAACCGCAGCAAACTGTAGGTGAGCCTTCGCAAACAGCGGGTGATGTAGATACTCGCACACAGGACCTGGAAAATTCTGTGAACAGACTGCTGGATGAATATCTCGAAAGAGAAGGCAGCGAAGCAGCAGCTGATACGGCTGATACTCAGCTCGGGAATATGGAAGCACGTCTCAATCGTTTGATGGAAGCATTGGAAAACAAGCCGGAGTCCGATCAAAATATCGATGCAAGACTGGAGGCGTTCGAACGGAAAGTTCTTGAACTGCTCGAAGCACAATCGGCGCAAACTCAAAGTCAGCAGCCATCTAGCCAGGAAAGCCAGGAGTATTTAGATGCCCGGCTTAATGAATTTGAAAACAGGATACTGAACATACTGGAACGGCAACGTCCTGCAGTAATACAGGATCAGGTCACCAGGGAAAGGCAAACAACCACCTCATCAACTCTCACTCGCAATACACAAGGCAGAGAATTACAAGGTCTTGGCGTGTATATGGGAATGTCGAACCCTCTGCAAGTAACTCTTGGGGTAAGAGCCGATTATGGAACAATTCTTGGCGACCGCTTCCAGATCCTGCCTGAATTCATTTTAGGAGTCGGAAGCTCAACAGCTATGTATAATATCAATATGAATATGCTTTACAACCTCGACTTTGCCAGATTTGGTGAGTCCTTTGTGCCATACGTGGGTTTGGGAGCAGGAATTTTAGCATTCTCAAATCCCCCGGCAGATTACAAAGGAATTCAACTCACAGGATCCGTCATTCTAGGTACGGAATATCAATTAAGAAGTGGTGCATTTTTTGTTGATTATGCAAACTATAACCTGTTTAAGATCAATAGATTTCAGATGGGCTATCGGTTTAATTTTTAAAATCAATAGTGAGTAACGTGCATTTTTCAACAAAAATGAGATTTGATTTCCTGATCATATTGCTGCCGGCATTTCTTCTGCTTTTGAGTGCAGAAGCGTTGGTAGCACAGGAAGTTCGTTACGAGCAAAATACACTGATTCGAATAGACTCTTTGTCCTCAGGAATTGTACTGAAACCGGGGGCCAGCTCGGCCCCCGATTTCGTTTCTCCGATTGATGGAATTCCATTTTCCTACGAATTTGAAACACCGGAAGGACTGCTGAGAATTAAGGAAATGCTTAGCGGATGCCAGGAATGTGCACCCTTGCAAGAAGATACAGGCTACACCCTTGAAGAGATTGAAAATGTACTGAGAAAACTGTTAGCCGAACGAGGATTACCGTTTGATCAAACGACAGCTGCGGGGACGGATGCTTCAGCCGCTGCACAAAGTGCAATGAACCGGGTCGACCAGCTATCTCGTTTAAATCAGTTCAGAAGTTACACTAATGTCCCTGCAAACCAAGGGCAGCCTCAAGATGCAGCTGACTTAGAAAAACGTGAACCAGTGACAAATACTGACACCGATACTCCGATTGCGCCGGCACCATCTACTCCTCAAGCACAGCGGGAGTCTCTTGAAGAGATGATAGCGCGTGTGGAAAGGGATTTTACAGATAAGGGCAGTTTTACAGATCAACGTGTGCAATTCGAATTTGATAGTCATAAACTGCTACAGGGATCATTTTTATTGCTTAACGCAATAGGAACGTATATGACAAATAATCCGGACCAGGAAATAATAATTACCGGCAACACCTGTACCATTGGACCTCTTGAATATAATTACCGCCTTTCAGATTTAAGAGCAAATAGTGTCGCCGATTACCTGTTGTCTAATTATCCAAAAATAGATGCCGGCCAGATTTCAACAGAAGGGCGCGGACCTGATAATCCTATTGCCAATAACGATGATCCGGAAGTACGTTATCTTAACAGGCGCGTCGAATTCATCGTTAAAGGCGAACAATAGTTGAATCTCAGGGCCTGTTTTTTCGAATTGGTTGAAATAAATGTTAAAGGGCTTAATAGCCTAATTTGACGATAGTACCGTTGATTCATTCATACCCGGCAGCCACCGGTTTCAAATTTAGCACTATTTGGCCCGTCGCCAGATGGTTTATTCTATCCCAATCTCATTCCCAATGCGTAGCCCGGGCTGTGTTATGTGAGTTCTTCAGGGCCTTTAAATCACAAAATCGAAACTCTTAATTGATTTTAAATTGACTATTTGTGACCGCCTCCCTTTCCAGACTCCGATGGAGTCACACAACACACTATGGGGCTGCCCTATGACACAACGAAAGCCCACAATAATATCCAGAAGCGATCCACTATACCAACGCCCACAAATCCATTAGAGGGATTCTATAGATAGGTATTTAAGGTTGACCCGTTGATCATATCGTCTCCTCGAACTAACCTGTTAAAATTCTCACCTTCATTCATAAAATTGTTTGGATTTTTACAATAAAAACAAATTCACTGAAGTTCATACATCTCTCTGTTTATTCTGACGTTCATTCAAAGTCTCATGAATAAATAGTTTCTTACACTCAATATCTCCGCTATCTTTAAAACGAAATACATAGATTGCCTTAAGCGCTAATTTTGATTTTTTATTGATACTTTGTCAATCTTAATATGAGTCAACCCCAGTTTAAAACACCTCCTTCACCCCTGAATACAACGGGTGAGGAGCGCTGTACAGGATTTGAATTTGAGTTCACGGGAGTGGAAATCCCGGAAGCTGCCCGCATGGTCCGGGATCTGTATGGTGGTTCCGTAACGAGAGTGAGCACATACGAATATCACGTGGCAGGTACATCTTTTGGCACGTTTAAACTGGAACTTGATGCTCAGCTTCTTCGTGAAAAGAAATATGAGAAAACACTGAAGTCAATCGGGATCGATCTCACAACTTTTAAAAACATAGAATCGATCGAGGACAAGCTGAAAAATATGGCTTCGTCGGTGGTACCATTTGAAATTATTACGCCCCCGATTCCGCTCTCCGGCATGCCAAAGCTTCTGAAACTCGTTGACGAGCTGCGCACCTGGAAAGCTAAAGGAACCGGCAGTTCGGTACTTTATGCATTTGGGCTTCATTTGAATCCGGAAATTCCCGACGATTCTGCTATGAGCCTACTCAATCATCTACGGGCCTACGTGATGCTTGATCCATGGATCCGAAAAGATGCCAAAATTAACATCAGCCGGCGTCTGACGCCCTACATCAACGAATATAAAGCAGACTACCTCCAGCTCATCCTAAGCACAGGCTATAAACCGTCGCTTGAAGAGATGATCCGTGATTACTTCCGCTTTGATAACAGCCGCAACCGGCCGCTCGACATGCTTCCGGTCTTTATGCATCTTGATCCTAAGACCACACAATCTCTTCTAAAAGAAACACTGACCTCCGCCCGGCCGGCTTATCACTACAGGCTGCCAAACTGTTCTATTGAAGATCCGGACTGGTCACTGGCTGATGAATGGAACCGCTGGGTGTTGGTGGAACAGTTAGCGGCTGATACCAAAACACTATATCAATACTCAAAGACCTACTTGAAATTGAAGAAAGAGACACTGGTTGGGTTTGAAACGAAATGGGTTGAACTGATGAACCGCTGGGTTCGCAATGTCTCATAAACGACCAAAAATTGGTATAACCGGGCCTGATGAGGGCGGAACCGGAGCCTGGCTTTTTACAGCGCTCTCTATATTATTGGCTGGAGGAAAACCTGTTCGTATTACGGTGAAGTCACCAGCTACAATTGATGAACTTGACGGTCTCATTATCGGCGGGGGAGCAGATGTTGAACCATTGAAGTATGGCCAGGAACGAATTGAGAAAGCGGTTCTCGCTAAAGACAGCCGAACAGTTTTTGAGTGGATACTCTCTATCCTTTTTTTCCCCCTCTATTGGCTGGTTAGATATTTTCAGCACACAAAATCGGCTCAGGTTGATACTGACCGAGACGACTTGGAGCTGCAGCTTCTGCGTGATGCTCTCCGCTATAAGAAACCGGTTCTGGGTATTTGTCGTGGCATGCAGCTGATGAACGTCCATTTTAATGGATCTCTTCACCAGGATATCAGGGGATATTACACGGAAACACCACAAGTCTCTTCCATCTTTCCCAAAAAGCGAATTGAGCTTAAAGAAGGATCTAAGCTATCACGCATACTTAAAACAACCGTCTGTAACGTGAATGCACTCCATAATCAGGCTATCGATACTCCCGGTGATGGTGTGGAATTGGTTGCTAAAGAAAAAAACACAGACATCACACAAGGACTCGAACACCCGGACTACTCATTTGTAATTGGTGTGCAGTGGCATCCCGAATACCTGATCCAGGTGAGGCGTCAGCGCTGGATTTTCAAAGAATTGATTAAATGCGCAAAAAAAGCCCCTACTTCCTAACCCATTATTGGGTTTTAGTTTAGTAGCAAACAACTATTGCCTTTGAGTTGGAATCTGCATGTAAACATGCCATACTTCATTTTACCGAATTCTAACCCTGGCCTTTTTGAGAAAGAAATACGATTTAGGAGCTTTGAATAATCCATCTGTCGGCTGGTTTTGCCGGCGGATGGATGTCATTAACCCGTCAGTCCGCGGGAGCAGCATTCAGACAAGCATTATTGCATTGTCCCGATTCAATGATTTAATCCATTTCTCTAAATACAGTTGATAAACCTTATGCACCACATCTAATCTGTTTTAACCATTTCTTATCGCCTTAATCCTTTTCAGCGCCGGCGGATGGGAGTAGTTCAGAAACACGTAAAACGGGTGGGGTGTCAGGTTGCTGAGGTTGTCTTTGGAGAGTTTCTTTAGCACGTCCACCATGGCTTCAGATTTTTCGATTGTTGATGCCGCAAAATGATCGGCCTCATATTCATGCTTACGGCTCATCATCTGCATGAAAACTCCAAGGATGGTTTCAACAGGTGAGTAAAGCAGTCCAAAAAACAACAGTCCCGCATATACGCTCATCTCTTCCATAAAGAATGCATCAAACAGTGCCGGAACCTGCAGGAATATGGAGAGCAGCACAAACATTATACCGGTGTGCAGAATACTGATCGTCATATTTTTAACAATGTGATTCTTCTTGTAATGGCCGATTTCATGAGCCAGTACCGCTACCAGCTCTTCTTTGGTGTGATTTTCGATGATCGTGTCGAACAGGGCGATTCGCTTATTTTTGCCGAACCCGGTAAAAAAGGCGTTTGATTTGGATGAGCGTTTGGACCCGTCCATCACGTAAATTCCCTGCAGCGGAAAATCGACTTTATCTGCATATTCTTCGATGGCCCGGCGTAGCTCACCATCTTCCAGCGGTTCAAACTTGTTGAAAAGCGGCATAATCCACGTTGGAGCAACATACTGCATAATCAGCGAAAAAGCCGTAACCGCCAGCCACGCGTAGACCCATGCCCAGGCTCCGCCGTATTCAAAAAAGGCGATGATTCCTGCCAGCAGGGGTCCGCCAATCAGAACCGAAAGGGCGAGTCCTTTCAGGCGGTCAGCCACAAATGTTTTAGCGTCTGTTTTATTGAACCCAAAGCGCTCTTCAATCACAAATGTGGAATAGATGCTAAACGGAAGAGAAATAATTGCCTTACCGATAACCAGCGCCCCGATGAAGATCAGGCCGGTGCCAATCACGCCAAATTCAAAACTCCGCGCCCATTGGTCGAACCAGTTAAAGCCGCCTGCAAACCAGAACGAAAGCAGTAAAAGCAGGTTAAACGTGCCTGTGATAAACCCAAATTTCGTATTGACCCGCGTGTACTCTTGTGATTTGGCATAGGTTTCCTCATCGTAGACATCCTCAAATTCATCGGGAAGCTCTTTGGATAGTGCTTTTAGATTGAGTCGGTTGGATATGATGCCCAGCGTAAAATCGATCAGGATTGCCGCCAGGATGATGATGGTGAATATGTTCACTGATTACGTTTTTTTATCGTTTTCTTTACTTTTATGGTGCAGATCAAAGGCCCACTTTACAATGGTGAAAAGTGAGTGATGTATTGATTTGATTTAGACATCGTGTAGATCTGTTTCTTTGCAGTTTTGAACAGAATATTATTCTATTATTGCTGCACACTCACTTCTTATCTTCTTTTGATAATCGACAGGATCCACTCCTTTTTCGAGAATCCCACAATATCTGGATGCATTGAACGATTTTTTAGCTTTCTTAAGCTGATCCTGAATCTTTTTGAGAGATTCCTCAGTTGATTCTGATTTTTTTATTGTAACTGATCTCATATCGTTCTGTTTATTTTTTGAACTTTTAGAAAGATAACGTTTTTTAATCACTTTTATGGAGCTTCACTAATTTCATAATTTGATAATTTGATTCAATCACAGATCTTCATACTCTCTGTTTTAATGCCAACAAACCAAAATCCATGAAGTCTTTTTATCCTCTTTCGCTTCTAATACTCGTATTCTCATTTGCAGCTTGCTCAACTACCGATCTTACCACAGATTCCACCGCAGCTCATGAGAACTGGGAGTGGATTGCCACACCATCGTGGTATGATCATACCGAGTACGACACTGTTTCGGTGGTAACCTGGAACGTGGAACACTTTGTAGATGAGTACGATAATCCCTACATCGATAATGACCGTGAAAACAGTCCTGAAGACGATCTGGCTGAACGCCGCAAACTCCTGGCGGAAGCACTTATCGATCTGGATGCGGATATCGTGGTGTTCCAGGAGATTGAAAGCGCAGCTTATGTTGAGTCTATTGCAGAAGAATATCTTGCAGAGATGGGATACCGCTATTTCACAAGCCGTGAGAGCAATGACTGGTATATGAACGTGGTGGTGATGAGCCGGATACCGCTTGGCATATTATACAGCTATGCGAATCCATATACCTACATTGTAGGCGAAGAAGATGACGATGGCGGCCCCTCTATCCAGAATTTAACAAATAACCGGATGCTGTCGGTAGATGTGCACGTCAATCCAAACTATAGGTTTTTACTCTCCGGCCTGCACTTGAAAGCGGGACGCGGTGACAGGAATGCGGGCTGGAGAATCGGGCAGATCAACCTGCTCCGTGAGCATTACGGCAGGATTTCGTCGATTAATCATGATGCCCGAATCCTGGTAACGGGCGATCTCAACACCATTCCCGGCGATCCGGAATTTGAGCAGCTTCTTGGTAATGAAGAGAGCCGGGTTCAGTTTATAGATCCACTTGCCGATGTTCAATCTTACACTCACACCGCCGATGACCCGCAGCGTCAGCTTGATCATATCCTGCCAAACAGACCTATGATGCAGGATCTCGTTCCCGGTTCCGCCACCATCCCGATGCCGTTCGATGCTGAAACAATGCGTTTCATCAGTGACCACCTGCCGGTGATGGCGAAGTTTGTAACAACAGTAAATTGATTTTAGATAAGTCATTGCATTTCTAAGAACTCCTGATTCTGAATAGAAGGGTGCCTAAAACAAAGCAGAAACCACGCACACGTCTGAACGCTTGAGAAATGCTATGTCTCTCCCTGGTTCGGGATCTTTAGACATGGCATTTCTGAGGACTCCTGATTCTGACCGGATGAGTTCCCCAAAACAAAGCAGAAACCAAGCACACATTTGAATCCTTGAGAAATGCTATGTCTCCTGGTGGCAGTGGTTTGAGTCTTGCTTAGTCCGTTATCAGAGTCACTTGACATTAGACATGGCATTTCTGATAACTCCTAATCATGAAAAGATCGGCCACTAATTTTGACTCACCCGCTATGCACACCTCCAGATTCACAAGAAATGCTATGCCTCCCGTGGCAGCGGATTGAGTCCTGGTTAGTACGTTATTAAATTTACGAGGCTTCAGACATGGCATTTCTGAGGACTCCTAATCGTGAAACGTCCGCTCACTAATTCTAAATCACAAGCTATGCATACTTTTAAATGAACGAGAAATACCATGTCTCCCAAAAATGTTGGAACTCTCTTGAAAAATATTTAGTTTAACATTAAACAATATTATCCAAGAATTTAATTCTAAACCGATGACACACCAAAAAGGGATCCATCACATTACGGCATTAGCCGGCGATGCTCAGCGCAATGCAGATTTTTATGTTAATAAGCTTGGAATGCGACTCGTCAAAAAATCGGTCAATCAGGACGACCCCGGAACCTATCACCTGTTTTATGGAAATGCAGAAGGAACACCGGGCTCGGGCCTGACTTTCTTCCCGTGGCCGATGGCGCGGCAAGGTAAACCGGGATTGGGTGAAGCCGTGAAAGTTGCCTTGGCTGTGCCTTCTGTTTCGATACAGTATTGGGCTGAGCGATTTGGCGAACAAGGTATCGATTTCGATGGTCCGTACGACCGGTTTGGCCAGCATGCTATCGGGTTTAAAGATCCTGATCTGATGGCACTTGAACTGGTGTTTGATAAGAATGTAGATGCCATACCTGGTTATGAAAACAGCTCTGTTCCGGCAGAGCACGGTATCCGTGGATTTCGCGGAACTACGCTGTTATTAGATCAACGTGAGCCAACTGCTGAAGTGTTAAAAGCACTATTCGGATTTGAAGAAACCGCCAGTGACGGCAACAAATATTATTACACGACAGACGCCAAAGTTGGCGGCTCAGTGATCATTGAAGAAGGTGAATCCAAGCCTTCGGCAAACGGTCGTGGTATCATTCACCACGTAGCATTTCGTGCAGAAGATGATGATGAACTTGAGTCACTGCGTGAAAAGGTTGTCGACATGGGGCTCAGTCCATCGCAGGTGATAGATCGCCACTGGTTTCACTCGGTCTATTTCAGGTCACCCGGCGGTGTGCTGTTCGAAATTGCCACCGACGGGCCCGGCTACGATGTAGACGAAGACCCCGACAAACTCGGCCAAAAACTGATCCTCCCCCCATGGCTCGAATCCAAGCGCGAGATAATCGAAAAACGCCTGCCGGAGATTGAGGTTTAGGTAAAAGTCTCCCCTCGAGGGGAGACGATGTGAGCGTTTAGCGCTCATCTTTTCCACACGAAGCATAGCGGAGTGAAACATCTGAGGGGTGTCCGCACTACGTAAACACCCCTCGCATTCTGTTCTGAACGAACAGTATGATCTCCCCTCAAGGGGGGATCTACTAACTGGCCACAAAAAAACTCAAACCAATACTAAAATGTCACTATTCCGAATCGATCCAGACAACCCTTTCCGGGGCCCGCATCAATCCATCAAACCAAAAGAGTACGGAGCACCGATGTCCAGGGCAAAAGCCGCCATGATTATGATTCACGGCCGAGGCGCAACAGCCGAAAGCATGTTCTCTCTGGCTGATGAATTTGCCCAGCCCGATTTTCATTACCTGGCGCCACAAGCTGAAAACCATACCTGGTACCCCTACTCATTTTTGCAGCCTAAGGAGAATAATCAGCCTGGTTTATCAAGCGGTTTGCAGCGTATCCATGATTTAATGGAGGAGATAAAAAGCGCCGGTATACCTGCAGAAAAAATCATCCTTTTGGGATTTTCACAAGGTGGTTGCCTGGCCACAGAATTTGCTGTGCGTCACCCTCAAAAATTAGGCGGGGTCGTAGGGCTCAGCGGCGGACTCATTGGTCCGGAAATTGATCTCTCACTCTACACCGGTTCCATGGAGCAAACACCCGTTTTCCTTGGATGCAGCAACATCGATCCCCATATTCCAAAAGAGCGGGTGGATGAAACCGAAACTGTATTCAAAAAACTGAATGCAGACGTGACAAAATCCATCTATCCCGGCATGCCACACACGGTGAATGAAGATGAAATTAAGACTGTGCGCGGGATGATGGCGGATCTTCTTAAGTAGACAATTGTTTCATTATGCGAGTCTGTTATACAGTGATGCTACGCCAAGGTGTGGTTTCTCAAATCTATGCTCGATAAAAAATTCCCCTCCTTCGCAAGGAGGGGCAAGGGGTGGTTACTATATTTTTAAAAGAATGAATCTGGTAAACAGACTTCGGAATCCACGAAACATATAAATCAATCTCCAACAATACTTTTACCCATGAAAATCACACGACTCTACACCGGATCTGACAACGAATCACACTTCGAAGAGATAGAGATTGACCTGGAAGATGCAGGTGATATCGGTCACTTGTCAGAGAAGCTGGATGCCACCGGGATCATATTCCGTCGCACAGAACCGGATTATAATTACACCTGGCATAACGCACCGCAGCGGCAGTACATCATTATGCTGGACGGTGCTGTAGATGTGGAGATTGGCGACGGAACCATCCGCCGTTTTTCAACCGGGGATGTTCTGCTGGTAGAAGACACCATGGGACGCGGCCATATCAGCCGTGCAGTTAATAATCAGCCCCGAACCTCTGTATTTGTGACGTTAGATTGAAAAGTTATCTCCCTGGGATTAAACCGTGCTTTATTACCAAATAAGATAAAACAGAGATTAAAATTTTTTAAACTGTTTTACGACACCTTCTCAATCAACTCGTCCGGCACATTCATCTCCATACGAAGCAGGGTAGAAGCGTGTGTTTTCCCCTGTGCGTCCAATTTTAGTGAGACGGTACCGCCCCCGCCAAGGCTTTCGTTCAACATAAAGTTCAGTGCACCAATATTCTCCATTTCATATCGCTCAACCTCGCCTTTGCATATATGCTTCATATACTCTTTCACGCGGTCAGCTGTCAGGTTCTCTTTCAGAAATGGGTAAATATCAGGGTGGCGTGCGATGATTCCCACATTACTTCCGTTTCCTTTATCGCCGCTTCGTCCGTGCGCAATCTTCAATAGTTTTACTGTAGCCATAATATTTTGATCTATATTTTAATGTATTCTGCTTTATTTGATATGTAACTTTTAAATTGCAATCATGCGGCTGATTGGGAGGATTCCCCTCCTTTCTAAGGAGGGGATTAAGGGGTGGTTCAAGTACTTTAAATTCACTTTTCCAATCTTGAATAAAGAAAACGAATCCAACCACCCCCGGCCCCTCCTTCAAAAGGAGGGGAGTTTATCAATCCCTTTCTTTCAACCGAAAGTTCACAAATAAACGAAACTAATGTCATCTCAAAGATAACTATTCAGTTACGAGTCATCGGATGAGTCGTTAGTAAAGAACATAATTATCAAGAATCACCCGTTTTTTCGAAAAAAACTCATCCGATGACTCGTCTTGAAGATACCTAATCCGACAAGTAATACACAATCGTTGACACCACACGTACTTTTTTTGATGTGCGGTGTATTGTTGTCACTCGGCATAATGCTGAACTGACCCTGTAAAGCCGTCTTAATTTTTCCAAGCTCACTATTCGAATCTTCCGCAAACTTCTAAGCTACCTGGCGTGCATCAATCGTTGCTTGCTCAATCATCTCCGGTTTGATCTCATTCAAGCGGTTAAACAGGTATTCGGGCTGAACCATATACTCGTTGCCGCTAAGCGTGACACCCTGTTTTCCCAAATCAACAAAGCGATATACCGGAATTCCGGATTTTTATTGACGCCCTAAAGCTGCGCAGAACGGTCCGTTAAAACCGGCGTAGAAAAATAGAGTTCCTCTTCAGAAATGCCCTGGTTTACCAGGAAAGCCCTAACCTTTTCATCGCTCGTTTCAAGAGCTGTGTAGGTGCCAATTAGTGTGTTGCCTGCTTCCGTGTATTGAATCGGCCAGATCACCACATCTGCCGGATGCTCCTGCTCCGCAAGACCTATCACTGTTACCGTTCGCTTAAGCTGTTTAAACGTGATGGCAGCATCTTTTAAAAAAATATCCCAGGACCGAGAGCCCCAATACGATTGCAACGCCAAGTACTACTAATTTTTGATCTTTCATGACCTCAACTCAATAAAGATATATTAGATACCAATTCTGTCAACACCCACTGAAACTTTTTGTTTCTAAAATAAGCTCTTCTTCAACTTAATATTACTGGTACTTAAAACTTTAATGCCAAGAATACGAGCACCACGCTAATGTATATAATTGTAAACCAATTGAGCTGACCCCTCAAATTGGTTAGATTCCTGATCTCAACTTAATCCAATTTATTTTTACAATGACACGCATCGCTCACTTTTCTTCCAGTTTAAAATATTTTCTCATCTTTTTGATAGCAGCTTTCACTCCGCATTTAACGCTGGCACAGGATGGCGATGCTGACGCCGACAGCACTTCTGAAGACGAAAATAATGAACTTCCGCTCGAACCCGGCAGAGAGTTCTCTTTTGAATTAGATGAAGGATCCTGGATTGCTCTTGATGTGAGTCCCAACGGACAAACCATCGTGTTTGATTACCTCGGCGATTTATATACGATACCCATGGAAGGCGGTGATGCCACTCAGATTACCAGTGGTATGCAGTTTGATAGTCAGCCCCGGTACAGTCCCGATGGCAGTAAAATCGTATTCATTTCTGATGCATCAGGTGGGGAAGGCGTCTGGATTTATGACGTTGAGACGGAAGAGAAGGAAAAGCTTACCAAGGGGAAGGATAATGAATACCAGTCGCCGGAGTGGATGCCGGATGGCAAGTATGTTATTGCTTCCAAGGATGATCCCGGAAATCATAAAATCTGGATGTACCATGTGGATGGCGGATCCGGAGTGCCGGTCACGGAAGAGCCCGACAACCTTAGAATGTTGGAAGGCGCGTTTGGAGCCGATGATCGCTATATCTGGTTCTCCCGCCGGTTTGGAACCTGGAACTATAATGCCAGCCTGCCACAATATCAAATAGCAACATACGACCGGGAGACGGGTGAAATTACGGTTCAGTCCGATCGCTATGGATCTTCGTTTCGCCCAACCTTGTCAAGCGACGGCAAGTGGCTGGTATATGCAACGCGCCATGATGAGCACACCGGCTTAGTCAAACGGGAGCTTGAAACGGGCGATGAAAGCTGGCTCGCCTACCCGGTTCAGCACGATGACCAGGAATCGAGGGCATCGCGGGATGTTCTGCCCGGGATCTCTTTCACCCCGGATAACCAACACGTAGTTGCTTCTTATGGTGGCAAGATCTGGAAACTGCCGATTGAAGGTGGAGACGCTACTGAAATCCCATTTTCTGTCAGCGCTACTATAGAACTGGGACCCGAGCTCGATTTCGATTACCCCATCGAAGATACGCCACAGTTTAAAATCACACAGATCAGAGATGCAGTTCCGTCACCTGATGGAAGCATGATTGCGTTTACCGCTCTTAATGAAGTGTATACCATGGAATTGCCAGATGGTGAGCCAAAAAAACTTGTAGACCTCAATGAAACACAGGCTCAGCCGGTATGGTCGCCCGATGGCGAGTGGATTGCATTTGTCACATGGACGCCCAAAACAGGAAAACTATACAAAGTTCGTCCCAACGGACGACGCCTCCAGAAGTTGAATGAAGAAGAGGGTGTGTTCCAGGATCCGGTCTGGAATAACGACGGCAGCCACATTGTGTTGATCAAAGGTCAGCCACAGGATTTCAGAAACGCTACCCGGCGATCTGCTTTCCAGGGAACCAGCGATTTGATATGGATTAATGCCGATGGTAGTGAGAACAACTTTATTACCTATACTAATAACCGCGGAAACCCGCACTTTGTAAAAGGATCCGATCGGATTTTTCTTTCCGGCAGAAGCGGACTGGTTTCTATTCGCTGGGATGGAACAGATGAGAAAGAGATTCTGGAAGTATCGCAAAGCGGTGGGGGTAATGCATCATGGATTCGAATGGCACCTGAAGGTGACCAGGCGCTGGCTCAAATACGAAATGACCTGTTTGTCGTGACTGTCCCACAGGTTGGAGGTGAAGCACCGGATATAAGTGTAGGTGGTTCTTCAAGTCAGTTTCCATCAAACAAACTGACAGAAATCGGCGGACAATTTCCAGCATGGGCCTGGGACGCCAGTAAAGTCCACTGGTCGATCGGTAGTGCTCACGTTATCTACGATTTTGAAGCCGAAGAAGCGTATTCGGATAGTGTAGAGGCAGCCAAAGAGATGGAAGAAGAAACGGAGGAAGAATCTGAGTCTGATGAAGAATCAGACGAAAATGAGGAAGAGGAAACCGAAGAAGATGAAGGATATCAGCCGATGGAGATAGATATCTCCGTGATGGCCGATCGTGATATCCCGGAAGGTACATTGGTTCTTCGCGGTGCTACCGTTATCACCATGAATGGCGATGAAATCATTGAAAATGCTGATCTGCTGATCGAGAATAATCGCATTACAGCAGTAGGCAACCGCGGTGATATAACTATCCCTTCCGATGCAGAAGTAATGGACATGAATGGAAAAACCATCATCCCCGGGTTTGTAGATACGCATGCTCATTTTCGTCACCCGGTTAATCTGCACCGAGGAGAGTTCTGGTCGTACCTGACGAATCTTGCGTATGGAGTCATCACCACGCGTGATCCGCAAACAGCAACAACTGACGTGTTGACCTACCAGGATCTGGTTCATGCCGGGAAAATTATGGGTCCGAGAGTCTATTCAACCGGACCCGGTGTTTTCAGCAGTGAAGATATTGAGGATCTGGATCATGCCCGCGATGTTCTGACCCGCTACAGCAAATACTACGATACCAAAACTATCAAAATGTATGGAGCCGGTAATCGCGAACAGCGTCAGTGGATTATCCAGGCGGCAAAAGAGCAGGAGCTCATGCCAACCACCGAAGGAGCCCTCGACTTCAAAGAGAATCTTACGCAGGTGATTGACGGTTACCCCGGCCATGAACACTCCTTCCCTGTATTTCCTCTGTATAATGACGTTATCGATATGGTATCATTTTCAAGAACGGTCTATTCACCTACACTTTTAGTGGCTTACGGCGGTCCTTGGGCTGAAAACTATTTCTATGCTGTGGAGCGTCCGCATGATGAGTCCAAACTACAGCGGTTTATGCCGCATCAGAATCTGGATGAACGAACACGTCGACGAACGTCTGGTTGGTTCATGGAAGAAGAGCACGTGTTTGAGGAGCAGGCAGTCTTCGTTAAAGATCTCGTAGAAGCGGGTGGGCGGGCCGGTGTGGGCAGTCACGGTCAGCTGCAGGGTCTTGGCTACCACTGGGAGCTTTGGGCGATGCAGGCCGGCGGTATATCACAACATGATATCCTGAAAGTAGCCACAATTCAGGGAGCCGATGGAATCGGACTTGATGACGACCTTGGATCCATCGAGGAAGGTAAACTTGCTGACTTGGTCATCCTCAACAGCAGTCCTTTGGATAACATCCGAAACACAGTTGATATATCGCATATCATGAAAAACGGCTACATGTATGAAGCCAATACACTTGATGAGGTCTTTCCGACCCAGCGGGAACTGCCAAACTTCTGGTGGCAGGATAATGAGCCGGAGAATGTGCCCGGAGTGGACGTTCATGAATAGAAAGGGATATACACATGTAGGTCATCGCGGGCTTTGACCCGCGATATCCTTTATCCAATACATTATTTTAGAGTGCCCTTCTGTCGACTGGTGTAGGGGAATAAGAGATAATTCATTGAGGATAAACCCCTTTTTTTTAAAAAAAAGTACCGTCAGGTACACTCATCTTGTAACACCGAAATTTATTTCGGTGATTTTAGCTATCCGATGCATCGAGTACCACTCGGTACGATTAATCTCTTCATCTCAAAACAACAATAAATAATTGTGTAAGGCTTACTTATGATTTGGTTCATACACTTTAAAGAAACCAAGAGTCAATTCAAGGTATTATTATGCCAAACACCTACCACCAACTATATATTCAAACGGTTTTTCCAGTTAAATATAGAAGGGCACAAATTCATCAAGACTGGAAATCAGATCTTCAGGCAGTCATAGGAAATCTGATTAATGACACAGGCTGTAAAACTCTCATAGTCAACGGGATGGAAGACCATATGCACTGCTTTTTTGGGCTAAAACCATCGATAAGTATCTCAGATGTTATGAAATCCGCTAAGGCTAAATCCTCAAAATGGATCAATAATAATGGGTACACTTCAACTCGTTTTGAGTGGCAGAAAGGATATGGTTGCTTTTCCTATAGTCGCTCTCAGATTGATGGAGTGTATCAATACATAAAAAATCAGGAAAAACATCATCAACAAAGGAGTTTTTTGGAAGAGTATATAATCATGTTGGAAAAGTTTAGGGTAAACTACGATAAGCGTTATATCTTCAAAGAATTGAGATAGATTACAAGTTTACTTTTATAACGTTCGATATATAATCCGTGCCTAACGGCACTCTGATCCTCTGATTTAGTCTTTACCCAGGGATAAATCCCTGGGTTACAAAATGGTTATGGCTATGCCATTGTAGATATTTTACTATGCTTCAAATAGATGTGAAAGAAATGCGAGATACCGCATCCCCCATAAGGGATCCCATCGGGAAAGTGCGGCATGACTTCCTTATAGCACTTAGTATGGAGCCCCCACAGTAACTAAATCACTTTTCCAATCTCTACCGGCTCCTCATCAATTAAGTAAGCTTTCTCATTCACCTCATCAATTGCATCAGGCGATACAATAGCCACAAGGCCAATTCCCAGGTTAAAGGTACGACGCATGTCACTTTCAGGCACATTACCGGTTTCCTGGATGAGCTTAAAGATTTCCGGTCTGTTCCAACTTTCCCAACCGATATCAAGATCCAATCCCTCAGGCAGTACTCGTTTTGTGTTGCTGATGAGTCCGCCACCGGTGATATGGGAAAATCCGTTTACGCCGTCGATCTCTTTTAAAGAAGAAATCAGCCCAAGATATGATTTGTGGATCGCCAGCAGTTCGTCTCCGATTGAACCGTTTAATCCCTCAGGAGAATCGGCTATATCAAATTCACTGAACAGTACTTTCCGTGCCAGCGAGTATCCA
This sequence comes from Rhodohalobacter sp. 8-1, assembly GCF_038150125.1. Taxonomy (NCBI): domain Bacteria; kingdom Pseudomonadati; phylum Balneolota; class Balneolia; order Balneolales; family Balneolaceae; genus Rhodohalobacter; species Rhodohalobacter sp. 8-1. Next base: position 32,749 of record NZ_JBBVMF010000005.1, read on the forward strand.
TTGGTATGAAGGCCACGGCTCTTAAAGCCAATGACAACATCGCCTTTTTTAACCCTATCGCCGGTAATCAATTTGGATTTATCAACGGCTCCCACGATGGTTCCGGCCAGATCAAACTCTCCTTCACTGTAAATATCCGGCATTTCTGCTGTTTCTCCGCCAATCAAAGCAACGCCATTTTCCCTGCACGCTTTTGCAAAACCACTGATCACATCAAAACCTACTTTTTGCTCAAGTGATCCTGTAGAAAAGTAATCCATAAAAAAGAGAGGAGTGGCTCCGCATACAGCAATATCATTCACACAGTGATTAACCAGATCCTGGCCCACGGTATCATAACGGTTCGCTTTAAATGCAACAATCAGTTTGGTTCCAACCCCATCAACACTACTGACGAGGACCGGTTCTTTCATTGAGGAAAAATCCGGTTGGAAGAGAGCGCCAAATCCACCGATATTACTGAGAACAGATACGTTATGTGTTTCTTTTACAACATCTTTGATAGAGTTTACCAGCTGTTCACCAGCTTCAACATCAACGCCAGAATCTTTGTAGGTAACCTGTTTTTTAGTCAAACCGAATATATTAGATTAGGAAGTTCATACAAGATAGAAAGAAAAAAAGAGATCATTTAAGAGGATTTCTCTCACTTATCCACAGGAGTTTACAAATAAGATGGGATTTTAATTTTTGTAGTATAGTAGTAGAGCCTGTGGATAAGTGGATAACTTATTTATCCTTTTTTACTGACAAACTTGACACCCGGTTGTTAATAACTTTGTGCATAACTTATTCAATAAAAACAATCAGTTAGAATCAGAATTTGAAAACTATCCACAATTCTATATAAATTTTACATACAGGCACATTGAAGTTATCGACTTCAAAAGTTATTCTTTTTTGATGTGTATAATTCTTATTTATTGTGGACGGGTGTGAACAACTGAACGGAATTTTTTTATTATTCTGTTCTCCACACTATAAACGAAAGTTATCAACAAACTTATCAACAGATGAAAATTGTAGTTCAGAGAGTGAGCAGCTCTTCTGTAGAGGTTAACGGGAACGTGACTGGCGCTATTAAACGGGGAGTGATGCTCCTTGTGGGCATTCACGAATCGGATACAAAGGAGACAATTGATTGGTGCTGCAATAAAATAGTGAGCCTTCGGATTTTTGAGGATGAAAACGGTAAAATGAATCGATCAGTCGCTGATATAAATGGTGGAATTCTTGTTGTGCCCCAGTTTACACTCTATGGTGATACAAGCAAAGGAACGCGGCCAAGCTTTATTAATGCGGCTCTGCCTGACATTGCTGAGCAGCTGTTCGATCAGATGGTGAATAAGTTCACTGAGATTTACAGCGGCTCGGTTGAAACCGGCCTATTTGGAGCCATGATGAACGTGTCTCTTGTTAATGATGGACCAGTAACCATACTTCTGGAGCGCTGATGTCGGTACTGTTTATTTTTATTGACGGTGTGGGTGTTGGAAAGAACCTAGATATAAATCCGTTGGCTTCGTCTGACTGGTCATCCTTTTCTTATTTTACGGAATCTGGCGGTCTGCATGATGAGTGTGCTGAGATTAACAAAAATGGAATTCTGTACAAACCCATAGATGCTAATTTGGATGTCAGCGGTTTGCCCCAAAGCGGAACAGGACAGACCACACTTTTCTCCGGTGAAAACGCAGCCAAAATAGCCGGAAAACATTACGGACCCTTTCCCTATACAACCACCCGTTTTTTGCTTGAGGAAAAGAGTCTGTTTCATAACGTACTGGATCTTGGATTGAAGCCGACGTTTATGAATGCCTACCCGGACATCTTCTTTGAACGGGCTCAAAAACGGGATCGCTGGACGGCCACAACTATGATGGCACGGTCAGCAGGAATAGAACTAAACAGGGTAGAGGATCTGCTTGAAGGTAAAGCCATAACGGCTGAAATTATTCAAAATGTCTGGCGGGAGAATCTCAAGCTTGAAGTGCCCGAGATCACAAAAGAGGAGGCGGGTGACCGGATGATAAACGCTGCTAAAACGTATGACCTGGTTCTCTATGAATTTTATCTTACAGACAAAGCGGGTCACAGTATGGATAAAAAATATGCTGATCAAATCCGGGATCTTCTGGATCCGTTTTTGACGCACATCACCTACAATATGGCTGATAATGATACGCTTGTGATGACCAGCGACCACGGGAACCTTGAGGATCTCTCAACAAAAACCCACACCCGCAATCCGGTTCCTCTGTTTGTAAAAGGAGATACGGGACCATTTAAGGATGCTAAAAGTATTATGGATGTGACGCCGGGGATTGTATCTGTTTTGGAGAGAGAGAAGGGCTAATATTAAGTAAATCGTTAATAATTGGAATCCCCTCCTTTGAAGGAGGGGCCGGGGGTGGTTGAGTATCGATATTTATTACCTAAAGTCGAAATTTAAAGCTAACTCTGAGTTTATTAACCACCCCTAAATCCCCTCCTTAGAAAGGCGGGGACTTTCCCAAAACTGTCAAATAACATACACATAAATAGAACTAAAAAAGCCCGCTATAAAAATAACGGGCTTCAGTAGATTTTTTAAAACTTGATCAAATATCGATCAAATCAACTAATTTTATCCAGCTCGGTTTTTATCCGCTCAAAGATTTCATCGATGGAGCCCATACCGTTTATTTCCTTGACGATCCCCTTTTTCTTATAGTAGTTTAAAACGGGTTCAGTCTCATTTGAATAAACTTCGAGGCGTGTCTTAATTTTTTCAGGTGTGTCATCAGACCGGCCCTCCTCTCTCGAAAGAATTCTGTCGATCAGCTCTTCCTGCGGAACAGAGAGTGTCAAAAACAGGTCGATGCTGTCGTCTTGCGAAGCCAGATGTTCATCGAGCGCTTTTGCTTGTGGGATAGTTCGCGGGAATCCATCAAGGATGTAGCCGTTATCATACTTATCATGTTGAAGCTCATCTACAACCAGGGCAACGACGGTCTCATCAGATACGAGTTCACCTGCATCAAGGATAGACTTTACCTTTTTGCCAAGCTCGGTCTGGTTTTTGATATTGTATCGAAAAATATTACCGGTTGATAGGTGGGGGATATCGTAATGAGAGCTAATTTTTTTGGCTTGCGTACCTTTGCCGGCTCCGGGAGGCCCAAACAGAATTAATTTCATGAATCAATGGACTATTAATACAGGTTTAATGAATTCGCAGCCAAGGGAGCGAACCCACATTGTAATTGTCTGATGTGATGCAGAAAGGCAAACGGATTTCCGGAATCAAAAATAATATGAAGTTGAAAATCCGTTTGCTGGAATAAAAGAAACTTACTTTTTTTCCTTAGGAGCTTCAGCAACTTTCTTTTCACGGATACGAGCAGATTTACCTGTTCGCTCACGGATATAAAACAGTTTAGAACGGCGGACACTGCCACGTTTCTTCACTTCAATCTTAGCGATGAAAGGAGAGTAGAGTGGAAAGATACGCTCAACACCTACGTTGCTCGACATCTTACGCACCGTAAATGTTTTGTTAGCACCGCTTCCGCGTTCATTAATCACAACGCCCACATACTGCTGAATACGCTCTTTCTCACCTTCACGTACACGATAGTGAACATTTACGGTATCTCCTGCTACAAATTCAGGCAGGTCGTCGCGCATCACTGTTTGTTCGATTAATCTTAGTTTATCCATTGGTTTATTCTTTATTACTGGCGTTAGTTATTCTTGTCAAATTTCTTGTAAAGATCGGGCCGCCGTTCTTTGGTTTGTTTCAGCGACTGATCGTGTCTCCACTGTTCAATTTTTTTATGATCACCCGAAGTTAATACATCCGGTACGTCTTTCCCTCGGAATGAAGATGGCCTGGTGTAAACAGGTCCTTCAATCAAATCGGATTGGAATGAATCGGAAAGAGCACTTTCAGCATCACCCAGTACACCCGGAATGAGCCGCGTAATTGCATCCGTCATTACCATCGCCGGAAGTTCGCCGCCTGATAGCACATAATCCCCGATAGAGTACTCGGCCGTTATAAGCTCGTCAATCACCCGCTGGTCTACACCTTTATAGTGGCCGCAGAGGATAATCAGGTTTGAAGATACCGAGAGCCGGTTTGCATCTTTTTGTTCGAACTGTTTTCCACTAGGCGCGGTAAAGATAATCTCATCGTACTCACGATCTCCTTTCAGCGATTCGATGCAGGAAAAAATAGGCTGCGGTGTTAAAACCATTCCGGCACCGCCACCATACGGATAGTCATCAATTTTAAGATGTTTGTCTTCCGTGTAATCCCGCAAATCGTGAATATGAATATCTACATGGCCATTATCCCGTGCCCGGCCCACAATACTGTGGTTGAGGGGGCTCTTCAGAAGAGCGGGAACGGCGGATATAATATCTATTCGCAACATTGCTTACTCCTCCTCCATCAGCTGATCAAGATTATGGCAGCGAATGATGCGTTTATCGTGGTCAACATCAGATATATATTCGTCAACAAAGGGAATCAAAAGAGATCCTTTTCCGATTTTCGCTTTAATTATTGAATGTGCCGGGTTTTCCATTACATCAAGAATTGAGCCGATTGATTTATCACTGTCATCAGCAATAATATCATAACCGGTATAATCTATATCATCCGTTTCGATAGACTCGATGTCTGCGTCGGGATCGAACTGGTCCGAAAAGATAGCTTTATCTTTAACCTCTTCAGCGTCTGTTCGATTGGTGATCATATCAAATTTTACAAAGAACGATACTCTGTTTCTTTTTTCCTCTGTGTAAACATCTTCAATTCGCAGAGGACGATAACCGGATCGCGGGTCATTAAGATACACGATCTGATTTTCGCTTAGCATTGTGGCAGCAGATGGGCTGTCCGGTTCAAACCGGACCCACCCGTCGAGTCCACGCGGGCGGCCTATGCGCCCAATTTCATGCAACCGGGAATTCATTGCTGTCTCCGGTTAAGGTTCGCCTGATGCCTGATTATTCCCCGGACTGTTTGCTTTCCCAGGCGCGCTGAACCGTTACACGGTCTTCGTCCTCAGGCACAAATCCTTCCAGTTCTTCAAGAGGCGTATCTTTTATATGGTCAATCGCTTCAGTAGCATTCATATCCGTTGATACCTGGCCTGAAGCTTCATTTTCATCTTCAGTATCAGACTCTTCAGCTTTGGCTTCCTTCTCTTCTGATTCCTCGACATCGACATCAGCCTCAGCCTTCTTCTCTTCCTTAGGTTCTTCTGCAGCTTCAGTTTTCGTTTCTTCCGGTTCTCCAGTAGCAGAGGCTTTTTCTTCCTCTTTTTCTGATTCTTCTTCAGCCGGAGCAGCTTCTTTTTTCTCTTCCTTTACTTCAGCGGCTTCTTCAGCATCTGCTTTAGTTTCGGCTTCTTTTTCTTCTTCCTTAGCAGGAGCTTCTTCAACGGCAGCCTCTGTCTCAGGTTTAGCTTCTGTCTTTGTTTCTTCTTCAGCAGCAGATTCAGTTTCAGCTTTAGATTCTTCCTCAGCTGATTTCTTGTCTTCTTCTAAAGCGGCTTCAATTTCACCTGCAGGTGTTTGAGGTTTTTCTTCCTCTTCTTTAGCCTTGGCTTCTTCAGCTTTTTTGCGTTCGAGCTCTTTGGCAGCTGCAGCAGCTTTCTCTTCAACCTGCTTCTTATACTCTTTCTCTTCTGCTTTCAGAAGTTCTTTCTGTTGCTCTTTTCGGCTGACAGACTCTTCGCCTGACCTGGCTTCTTTTGCTTCACGCCATTCGGAGATGGCTTCTTCAATTTCTTCTTCGCTCTTGCCCCATCGCATCAGGTGCATTTTATACATAATGCCTTCACCCTTTAAGATGTTGCGAACGGTATTGCTGGGCTGAGCACCAATTTTCAGCCAGTGAATAATGCGTTCTTCGTCGTAAGTGAGTTCTTTGTTTTCACTAACATTATCGAATCGGCCGAGACGTTCGATAATGCGTCCGTCGCGAGGTGCACGGTTATCTGCTACCACAATGTGATAGAATGGTCTCTTTTTCCTACCTTTTCTTTGTAAACGTAACGTAATCAATGATTTGCTCCTGGTTGGTTTGTGTGTTTAATTCGGTTATTTCTTGCCAAACGGCAAGTTTTTGAGCCCTTCCATAGCGCGGCCCATTTGGTTCATTTTCGACATTGTTTTCATCATCTTCTTCATCTGTGTAAACTGCTTCATCAGCTCGTTAATCTCACGAACGGATGTTCCGGATCCTTTGGCTATTCGCCTGCGCCGGCTGCCGTTCAGCAGTGTTGGATCTTGTCGTTCGTCGGGTGTCATGGAATGGATGATTGCTTCAATCGGCTTGAATGAATCTTCACTGAAATCAGCATCCTGCATCGCTTTGTCTGCACCCGGAATCATACCAACAAGATCGGAAACATTCCCCATCTTTTTGATCTTCTGAATCTGTTCGAGGAAATCTTCCAGATCAAATTTGTCGGATTTGATCTTCTTCTGCAGTTTCTGCGCCTGATCTTCATCGTATTGTTTCTGGGCTTTTTCCACGAGGGATACAACATCACCCATCCCAAGAATACGCTGTGCAAGGCGGTCGGGGTAAAACGGCGCCAATGCGTCGAGTTTCTCCCCGGTACTCATAAATTTGATTGGCTTGCTTACCACATGGCGAATAGACAAAGCCGCTCCGCCGCGTGTATCACCATCAAGCTTGGTGAGGACAACGCCGTCGAAATCGATTGTTTCATTAAATGCTTTTGCGGTGTTGACGGCATCCTGACCTGTCATGGCGTCAACAACGAACAGAATTTCATCGGGCTCAACAGCTTCTTTAATAGCTGCCACTTCGTCCATCATTTTCTCATCCACATGCAGGCGGCCGGCGGTGTCAATTATTACTGTATCAAGCGCCAGGCTTTTTGCCATAGATACGGCTTCTTTTGCTACACGAACCGGATCTTTTTGCTGGATGGAATAAACGGGCACATCAATAGATTCAGCTAGTGTTTTCAGCTGGTTGATGGCGGCCGGGCGATATACATCAGCCGCGGCAAGAATAGGATTGCGGTTATTCTCAGTTTTGAGATACCGTGCAAGTTTACCACAGAACGTGGTTTTTCCGGACCCCTGGAGACCGGCAACCAATATAACGGTAGGCGGATTTTGAGCGACATTCAGGTCAACCCGCTCTTCGCCGAGCATGGTAACCATTTCATCAAACACAATTTTTGTAAACTGCTGGCCGGGATTAACACTGGTAAGTACATCGGAGCCCATCACCCGTTCTTTCACATCATCGGTGAATTTACGAGCAACTTCAAGGTTCACATCGGCATCAAGGAGAGCACGGCGTATTTCACGCACCGTTTCTGCAATGTTGACATCCGTGATCCTCGATTTACCCTTCAGTGATTGAACGGCGGATTCTATTTTAGAAGACAAATCTTCAAACATAACGAGTCAATAAGTAAAAGTATGTATGTGTGCGCACATAGTGCAGAGTCTCCAATAATACGGACATCCCCCGATCTTATCAACACCCGATGTGGATAATTATTTCTAAACAACCTGTCAGCACCTACCGGATCTGACAGCGTCGTGAAATGAAAAGGTAAACTGTCAAGTGCGCTTTGCGCGTTGAACTGTTGAATTGTCGAATTGAGAAAATCGATAACTCTACGGACCTGCAAGACCGCGAACGCAAAGAGCTGTTGGCAAAGTCTGTTCCTCATTTGGAAAAGGATAGATTATCACTCAAACAGGGTTCGTGAAACATTGCATGTCTGTTTTTCGCTGCACAGAATTTCGGATCAAATCAGAGTTGTCAAATGCCTTCATTGAACATGAATTAAATAGACATGCCATGTTTGCCGAGGCACCCGATCAATTCAACAGTTCAACAGTTCGACAAATATCACCCTTACTCCGACGCTGTCAGAAACCGGAAAAGCACCGGAATGCTGACAGGTCTGTTGCCTCAACCTGTCAGCACCTACCGGATCTGACAGCGTTGTGAAATGAAAAGAAAAACTGTCGAGTGCGCTTCGCGCGTTGAACTGTTGAATTGTCGAATTGAGAAAATCGATAACACTACGGACCTGCAAGACCGCGAACGCAGAGAGCTGCTGGCAGAGTCTGTTCCTCATTTGGAAAAGGATAGCTTTTCACTCAAACAGGACACGTGAAACATTGCATGTCTGTCTAGAGCTGCACAGATTTTTGGATCTGATCGGTCTCGTCGGATAGTTTCTTTGATTCTGGATTAAATAGACATGCCATGTTTGGTGGTTGCAATCAAACAATTCAACTGTTCGACAAATATCACCCTTGCCCAGATGCTGTCAGAAACCGGAAAAGCACCGGAATACAGGTCTGTTTTCAGGAAAGAAACGATATATTTCGAACTGACGGGCGAAGGTGTTATTTTCTTGCAGAATTGATAGCCACTAAATTTTAATACAACACACAGATATGTCTGAATCAAAAGGATATGGTTTACTGAAAGGTAAAAAAGGAATTATTTTTGGAGCACTTGATGAGCGCAGTATCGCATGGCGTATTGCACTGGCCTGTAAAAGAGAGGGGGCTGATTTTGTACTCTCAAACGCGCCAATTGCCCTGCGGCTCGGAACATTGGATGCACTCGGAGAAGAAACGGATGCACCTATTATTCCGTGTGACGTATCTGATGAAGAAGATGTTGAAAAGCTGATGAAGCAGGTGAAAGATGAGCTGGGTAGTGTCGATTTTATCCTTCACGCGATTGGGATGTCGCCAAATATCCGCAAAAAGAAAGAGTATAAAGATCTTAATTATAATTGGTACAACCAGACGCTGGATATCTCAGCAATTTCGCTCCATAAAGTGCTTCACTTTGCTGAGAAGGAAGAAATTTTAAATGACGGGGGAAGCGTTTTGGCTCTATCATATATCGGTGCACAGCGAATTTTTTCCAAGTATTCCGATATGAACGATGCAAAAGCCCTGCTCGAAAGTATTGCCCGTAATTACGGTAGTCGGCTGGCCTCACGTGGCATCCGAGTAAACACGGTATCACAGGCACCAACGAAAACATCAGCCGGAAGCGGCATTAAAGGATTTGACAGCATGTATACATTTGCAGAAAAAATTGCGCCGCTGGGCAATCCTTCCGCCGATGAGTGCGCCGATTACTGCGTAACGCTCTTCTCTGATCTGACCAAAAAAGTAACGATGCAGAATCTATACCACGATGGCGGATTTGTAACATCCGGAATTTCCGAAGAAATGATTGATGGCCTTGTGAAATTGTATGCAGATGAGGAATAGGGGTTTGGTTATTGGCTTATTTGGTGATTAGTCATTGGTGGAGGGCAGTGAGACATTTTCTGTCACTTTAGGGTGTCGGGGTGAATTGCTGTTATGAGATGGTAATATCAAATTCGGAATAGTAAATAAGAGTGTTCCCCTTCGAAGGGGGCAATGGGGGATGACTCACTGAACTTTGCTATGACTAAATCATCTATTTTGCGACCATGAGTCCTAAACATAACACCCCTCGCAACCTGTTCTGAACGAACAGATTGTTCTCCCCTCAAGGGGAGATCTTCTTTGCCCCTTTAAAGGGGGATACTTTGAGTTCAATTACCTGGTCAATATCATAAATTACCCCGTCGTTAAAATCTAAGCAGTAAACATAATGGCAAAAAAAATTCTTGGTATCGATCCCGGGTCGCGTACAACAGGCGTGGCTATTCTTGTTGAACACAACGGATCGTACTCAGCTGAGCTTTGTGATGTTCTCCGGATGGAAAAAATGGAGAATCATAACGACCGTCTGCAGTATATTTTTGATGAGGTTACTAAGCTGGTCAAAAAGCATAAACCTACGCAATGCGCCGTGGAAACCCCGGTATATGGGGTTGACCCGCTTGCCATGCTGAAACTGGGCCGCGCGCAGGCAGCTGCTATTCTTGCTATCACCAACCAGGGACTTCATGTGGAAGAGTATTATCCCAAAGCGGTGAAGAAAGCGATTACCGGCAATGGAAATGCCAGTAAAAAGCAGGTGGCGTTTATGCTGGAACGGATGATCACCCTGCCGGATGAAAAGCTCACGAACGATGCGACAGATGCACTTGCCGTGGCTTGGTGCCATCATACTAAATCTGGCCCTATCCAGGCATCGGGCGGAAAGAAGCCATCACACCAAAATAACAGGAAGTCGAGCTGGGCCGCATTTATACAGGATAATCCTGATCGCGTAAAATAGATACTGAATTTAGTTTATGATTGCATATTTAAACGGTGTAGTAGCAAAAAAATCAACAAATCAGCTCATTATTGATGTGTCAGGTGTGGGATACAGTGTAGAGGTATCTACGCAAACACTGGACAAATTGCCTGATGCAGGATCGAAGCTTCAGCTATTAATTTACCACCATTTTACGGACAGCGATCAGCGGCTGTTTGGATTTTCGGAACAGAAAGAGAAAAACCTGTTTGAACGGCTGATTACAGTGAAAGGGATCGGGCCAAAACTTGGTCTTACAATTTTGAGCGGAATGCCGGCCCATGAATTGATCCAGGCCATTGTGACACAGGATACGGGCGCACTCTCAGGAATTTCCGGAATCGGGAAAAAAACTGCACAGAGGATGGTACTCGAGCTCAAGGATAAACTGTTTGATGAATCGGAGCCATCGGTTGTTTCTGCCGACGGTCAAACCAGGGATCGGCGGGAAGAGTCGGTATCAGCGCTTCAGGCACTTGGTTTTAAAAAGCAGGACGCAAACCAGGTGGTGTCTAAAATCATATCAGACAGCCCTGACTCTGGTATTTCTGAGATAGTGAAACGAGCCCTCGGAGAAATGAAAAGGTAATAGTTTGTTAATACCCATTTATTATTATTAACTGACGCAGTGAACCACTGTATGCATCAGACCGGAAACGAATCCAACCATTTTGTCAGCACACACCATATTAGTTGTAGATGATGAGCAGGACCTTTTAGACCTGATTGAATATAATCTCAAAAAAGAGGGATACAAGGTTCTAAAAGCAGAAAACGGCCTCGAAGCACTTGAGGTGGCCCGGGAGCATAACCCGGATTTAGTTCTTTTGGATATAATGATGCCAAAAATGGATGGCCTGGAAGTGTGTGATAAAATGCGCTCTGATCCGAATCTGCAGCATATCCCCATCATATTTCTGACCGCAAGAAGCGACGAGAAAACAGAGGTTGAAGGGCTCGATACCGGGGCTGACGACTATGTAACGAAACCCATCAGCACAGCAAAACTTATTTCAAGAATTAGGGCGGTGCTCAGGCGCTATAATGAGACTGAGGAAGAAGAGAAAAAACTGGTTGTCCATGATCTGGAAATTGATAAAGACCGGTACATTGTCACAAAAGGTGACGAAGAGTTTCAGCTTCCAAGGAAGGAGTTTGAGCTGCTCTACTACCTGGCCGGGAGAAAAGGAAAAGTGAGGGATCGCCAGACGCTGCTGAACAAAGTTTGGGGCGATAATATTTATGTAGTGGATCGTACCGTGGATGTGCACGTACGGAAAATCAGGGAGAAGCTGGGCGATCACTACATTGAAACCGTAAAAGGGGTTGGGTACAGATTTAAAGAATGAGCAAAGACGCGACTGAGAATTCCTACATTTCTGCGTTTGCATTTCGTGCGGCAATACCCGCCGCAGTTGGCACCGCACTTGCCATTTTAGTCATTCTGCGATTTGGGACAGGTAGCGATACCCCGGACATTATTTTGTTTACAGCAGCAGGCTCACTGTCAGTGGGACTGTTGATGTACTTCTACCTGTTTTTTTCGAACCGTAAGCGGATTAGAAGGCTCCATCAAATCTCGAAGAATATCACCCGTAAAATCTTCGAGGACTACGATGATGTACCCATCAAACGGCGTGATGAGATTGATTTGCTCACCAAACGGCTGATCCTGGCCAGTAAGACGGTTGAAAAAGAGATCCTGAGGCTGAACAAGATCGAGAACTACCGGAAAGAGTTTATCGGGGATATTTCCCATGAGCTAAAAACACCGATATTCGCCATCCAGGGATTTCTGGAAACGCTGCTGAACGGCGCACTTGATGATCCCGACGTGAATGAACTGTTTTTGCAAAAGGCGATGAAAAATGTCTACCGCCTGACCTACCTCACCAAAGACCTGATGGAGATTTCCAAGCTTGAAACCGGGGAGCTGAAGTCCAATTTCCAGGAAATTTACCTTCGAGACCTCGTGCTTGATGTGGTCGAAAATCTCCAGTACAAATCACAAAAAGAGAATGTTACGATTCGGGTTGATGACTTTGATAAAAACCTGCAGGTAAAGGCCGACCGTAACCAGATTAAACAGGTGCTGATCAACCTGATTGAAAATGCCATCAAATATAATGTTCAGAATGGGTCTGTTGAGATTGGGGTAAAACCCAGTACAGAAGATCCATACCGGATACTATTATATATAAGAGACACCGGTATTGGAATAGATCCTAAAGACATCCCAAGGGTGACCGAGCGGTTTTTCAGGGTTGATAAATCCCGTTCGAGAGAGAAAGGCGGTACAGGGCTTGGGCTGTCTATCGTGAAGCATATCATAGAAGCGCACGGCGAAACGCTCTCCATCGAAAGCAGTAAAGAGGGAACGGAGTTTAGCTTTACGCTCAGCAAGGTAAACCATATTCTCCAGGATTGATGGCGTGGTGACTTTTCAAGCTTTTCTGCACACGATCTTTTTGTAACTTAGGCGCATCTTAAAAGCGACAACAGCATTCGCATGGATTAGTGCTATATCAATCGTTATTATTTGCTTGGAAGATTGGTAATGGTAATTTCCCCTCCTTACGGAGGAGGGGTAAGGGGTGGTTGGATTTAGATTTTTTTCCATCATAATACTATGGGAATCAATATCGATTACTTGAACCACCTCTATATCTTCTCCTTTCGAATGAAGGAGGGGGCGTTTTTAACTAATGATATTATATTAATCTGATGGGTACAGATTAAATGGCGATTGACATTACTTTCGAATAAAAAATAAAAGAAGATTCACATGACCTATGCAGTAATCATGGCGGGCGGAACCGGAACTCGATTCTGGCCGAAGAGCACCAGCAAGCATCCCAAGCAATTCCTGAAATTGTTCGGTAAAGAGACGATGATTCAGCAGACGGTGAACCGCCTGTCACCTGATATTAACAGCGAAAATGTGCTCGTTGTAACCAACGAGGATTATATTTCATTTGTTAAGGATCAGCTGCCATCTGTTCCTGAGCACCAGATTATTGGAGAACCGGTTGCCCGAAATACGGCACCGTGTGTGGCAGCAGCGGCCGCAATTCTTCATAAAATCGATCCCGATTCTACGATGATCGTGCTTCCGGCTGACCACCGGATTGAAAACCGTGAGGGATTTCTGGATGTACTTCAAAACGCAACAGATATTGCAGATGAGACGGGATCACTGGTTACAATCGGCATCAAACCAAACAGACCAGAAACCGGGTATGGATATATTCAATACAATAACGATATAAAAGTAGAAGCCGGTGATCATACCGCCTATTCTGTGAAAAACTTTACTGAAAAGCCGAACCTGGAAACTGCTGAATCCTTTTTGAAATCGGGAGATTATGTCTGGAACAGCGGGATGTTTATCTGGAAAACATCGTCCATCCTAAATGCCTTTAAGGTGCATCTGCCTGAAATTTATTCGCTTGCACAAACACTGATTCAGTCTGAAATGAGTGATGAGGATATTGAATCATTCTACAGGTCGTGCCCTTCAATTTCTGTGGACTACGGCATTATGGAGAAAGCGGACAATGTTCAGGTGATTCCGGCTGAATTTGGCTGGAATGATGTAGGCAGCTGGCGTTCGGTTCATGATCTGTCTAAAAAGGATGATCAGCAAAATGCGCTTGACCCCGGAGATACCGTTGCACTAAAATCCCGGGGAAACCTGGTTCAGTCAGACAGCGGCAAGCAGGTGGTTCTCATTGGTGTGGAAAATCTCGCAGTTGTAGAGACGGACGATGCGATTATGGTGCTAAACCTTGATCATGACCAGGATGTAAAGACGGTTGTCGAGCAGTTTAAAGCGGACCCGGAGAAAAAAGAGTTGACGTAAATCTAAGGAATTCAGTTTGAAAATAACGTTGTCCCGGCCACCGAGCCGGGATCACCCATTCTCGCTCATATTGTAGACCCTGCCAATGTCTACTTTTTACTTGGGCTTGTATGGAAGATTCCTGATCGGAGTGAGGGTTAAAGCCTTATCTCAAGCATATCATAAGCCAGCCTCACATTAGCGGGCAATTTTTCATTGCTGTCCTGGTGATCCACATACGAGTTCATGTGAATGAGGTATGTTTGATTAACCTCAAGCTCTTCAGCAAGTTCTACCGCCTCTGGAATGGTGAGGTGAGTTGGATGTTCAGGCGCCCAGCGGAGCCCGCTCAAAATCAAAACGTCACTGCCTTTCACCTTCTCCTTGGTTTCATCCGGAACAGATTTAACGTCGGTCATGTACGACAGGTTGCCGATGCGATAACCCTGAACATTAATTTTACCATGATTATATGCGAGAGGTGTAACAGTGAGATCCTGAAATGCAAACGTTTCGGTAGCTTCGTGAATATCTACACTTGTTGAGCCGGGATATTTATTGTCACCGAACATGTAGCTGAAACGCTGCTTTATAGAGGTTGCTGCCCTCGGACTGGTGTAGAGCGGAATCGCCGATTTTTGTACGTAATTAAATGGCCTCAGATCGTCGAGCCCCGCAATATGATCCATGTGTTCATGCGTGATAAGGACTGCATCAACTCTCTTAACATTCGAGCGAATGGTTTGAAGTCTAAACTCCGGGCCGGTGTCTACGATCAGGGATGTTTTATCTGTCTCCACCCAAATAGAGCACCTGTACCGCTGATTCCTGGGGTCACCGTTTATTTTATCGCTTCCAAAGCCACCGGCAACCGGTACACCCATAGATGTTCCGGTTCCTAGAAAGGTACATTTCATGTTTTAAACCTGAGTTGGATTATTAACTTTATTTAGCTCTTAAAGTGAGGATGAGAATATGTAGAACCTGCGTTTTTTTAACTCTTTGTTCGGTGTTTTAGCCCTCTAAGTCTTCAATAGGTTCGCTGAAGCGGTCGATCCGTGCCCACAGATCTTCCAGTTCTTTCCGTACAGCCGGTTTGATAAATACTTCATCAGCTCGGTCACCCCTTAACACCCGCGCCAGGATGGCTGCCTGCGACTGCGGAGGTTTGTTTTTGTTGATGACGATCAGCATTTCTCCTTCAATGACACACTGGTCGCCGCGAAAGCTCCCGCGTTCTTTTCGAATCGTGTAACCAAGTTTTTCACAAAGTGATTCAAGCTCAAGAAGCAGTTTTTCAGTTTTCATACAGCAAACCCGGATTATTCATCAAGAAATTATGGCTACTAAGTTTTAAATGCATTAATACTATTAACAGTTTATAAGGTTATTCAATATATTCTCGTGAATAATTCAGGTTAAAATGCTAACCCAACTGTAATGGCATGCGAAAGGAACTCGTAGTCGTTTTGTGTTCCTTCAATATTGTAATCTCTGTAATCAAAATCATACCCAACTACCAAGGCGGCAGACCCGAATACCTCGTTAAAATAGAACCGGGCCGCTGTTGTGCCCCTAAACAGGCGGCCACCAAATAGATTTCCCTGCGAAAAGCTAAACCCGATATTAGGCGTTGCGCGAAGAGAGACGCCAACCCTGGGGTTTATTTGATACCGTAAACTTGCACCCGTTCCGATGGTAAAAGAGCTCTGCTGAAAATTGTTGCTTGATCGATCAATCTGTACACTCATCAGGTCGGTACCAATCTGCAGCGGCAGAGCCAAAATGAATTGTTGAGAGCGAATGAGGGGGAAATCATTATATAGCAGCGCACTAACATTTGCATACGAGTAGTCATCAATTCCAGTAAGGCTACCGCCAAATCCTGCGCTAATGTCGAGCCCGGGATTTTCGAACCGTATTCTGAAAATACTGCCATCAAATGCTGCCTGGTCGGCCAGGGGAACATTAGATCCGGTAAAATTAAAATCTGCAAACTCAATCCCTGCGCCAAATGTACTGTAAGATTGAATTCTGGTTGGCTGGCGGTCTTCTGATTCTCCAACTGAAAACATTTGGGCATGAGATGCTATGGGAATAAACATCAGAAGTAATAGGAAAAGAATTGTATTTTTTTTCAAAATGGGGAATGCTGTTACTGATTTATAACTTAAAACAATGAACTTACAACACAACGATATGAATTTAAAAATATTCACAACAATTCCACTTTTATTATTAATAATGGGATCAATCGACGTCAATCGTATTTACGATGCAGAGGTTACGACTATAGATGGTGAAGAGATTACCCTTGAAAGATATGCGGGTGATGTTTTGCTAATCGTTAATACCGCCTCCGAATGTGGATATACACCTCAGTATAAAGGTCTTCAAGCACTTTATGAGGAATATTCCGACCAGGGAGTAACAGTTTTAGGTTTTCCCGCCAATAATTTTGGTGGGCAGGAACCAGGGTCAGACGAAGAAATTCTCCAGTTTTGTGAGGTTAATTATGGAGTCGAGTTTCCAATGTTCTCGAAAGTATCGGTCAAAGGAGAAAATATCCATCCACTTTTTAATTACCTCACAACGGCTGATAACGAAAGTTTCACGGGAGAAATCAACTGGAATTTCGAAAAATTCCTGATTGACAGGAACGGAAATCTGATCAAACGATTTAGAAGTAAAACAGAGCCTATGAGTGAAGAAATTACAAGCTCAATAAATAATTTGTTATAGGCTGTAAGTTTTTATCCCATCACCATCCCGATAGAGGATCACAATTGATTTTGTGGTCCTCATTTTTTTCGCACTCATTTTATTCTTCTCTTGACATCGTAGTAAATAGCGCAGTATATTTAGGTCTGTCAAAAAAGAGATGAAACCTTATTGATTATAAATGGTCCGGTAGTTCAGCTGGTTAGAACGCCTGCCTGTCACGCAGGAGGTCGCGAGTTCGAATCTCGTCCGGATCGCATTGGAGCCCAATCACTTACAGGTGGTTGGGTTTTTTTGTTTTTATCAGATAGTGCAATTTAGGGTAACGATAGGGTAACGTAGTATTTCGTAGCAAGAGTTACTTAGGTTGTTTATTTACTCTCTCCAAAGCTATCGCCACCTTTGTTGAATTGAGCTACTAAGCTCCGGAATTCCAGTTAACCCTGCAAATCACCCGCCCCCACACTTCCACATTTTTGCGAGCATGCCGGGCCTTAACGATCCTGCGTTTGTGCTGCCGGGCGATACACCTGAATGTAGGAAAAAAACCGCAACCAGTCAGCACGAAACGCCTTGTTAAGGATTTGAGTGACTTACGACCCGACCGCCTAAACCCATTCGAAACCATTTATCAGGCACCTCACTCACCATGACTCCGGCAGGCGTTGGAAGGATTTCGCCAAGCGATTCAATAACAGCGCCGATCAGCTGATTTATTTGAACCAACTTTCCGGATTTATTAACCAACCAAGCCCAAGGCGACGAGGGAAAATCTCCGCAATACCACAGCAGGCCCGACTTTTTTGGCTGGATTTTCTAAAAGGCACCTTTTCGCAAAAGCACAATTTCCGAACGACGGATAGCCAACTCAACGACGCTGGCGGCCGTACTTTACGGAACAGATTTTTGTAGCAACCAGCCGCTATTAGGAATTTACGAGTGCCCGCCTTTACGAAACTCTACGGCACGCGGAACTCTGGGACTCAGCCAAGCCAAAACGAGGCCTGCCACCGTTACTGGAAAACCATTTTGAAAAAGCTCATGGCGCCCCAGGTTCTTGGGAAACGTTTAATAGAAGCAAACCAAAAACCGAGCTTAAAAGCCGATAGAATTGGTGGGATTTAAAGAGAAGCAATCGCCCCGCATCACATTTGACAAACCCTTGCGAGCCTGCCGGGCCTTAACATGTATTTCTCTTCAGGCTTTTCAGCCCTGAATGGTGTCTGATTGTAATCGAAATTTATTTATACTGCAATTAGAACACGGTTATAGTCCGGATAATGTTTGTCGGCATTCTATCTCACTTGCCCACTGCCAGTGAGATAGTTAGCAAATCTCAATCTATTCCTCCTCCAAAGAGAAAGGCTGCTAACCCTCCTCTTAGGCTTCTCAGCCTTTGCTTTCCATTAAACGGCTTCAGTAAACTCCTCCGGCTCTTTATAGCTTTCCCGATGGATCACGCGCGTGTACTCTCCAGATGGCTTTAAAGCGAAGTGATCGATATAGCCGTGTATATTTTTGAACGGAAAAATGCTTTCGATATTCGCATAGGTTCGCTCTTCTGTCTCGTTCAGCACAATGAATAGCGTGGCTGACACTCCAAACAGATTCTCAAGATCTACGCCCTGCTGAAGCTCAGCCGGGGTGTATTTGCTCCCTCGTCATTTCCCCAGGAATTTTCGAAGTGCACTTTTTTTATTTAGGTTGCGAGTAAACCGTTTTCCTACGATGACTGGCTTGCCGTAGTCATCTATGGTTTGAAGCTCCCAGACCAGGGAAATTTTTTCTTTGACCCCCAGGGCGAATCGAGAGTCCCGAGGTTAACAGCGTCAACAAGAACAGAAGAATGCAGTCCTTCATCAGGTACCGGATAATTGTCGGGGTCTTCGGTAATAATTAAATCTGACATTTTTCTATCCCGATATTTAACACGGACACGATCTAATCAGCCCGCAGCACTTGCTCCGCCATCAACTGTGAGAACTGTGCCTGTAATCCATTCCGACTCATCGGATGCCAGGAAAAGCGCCGCCTTGGCAACATCGAGCGGAGTACCGGTTTTACCCATGGGGATGGTTCCAGGTACTTCATCCAGAATGGTGTCGGGGTTTGGGAATGCGACAGCAGATGAGCGGTAGAGCTCCGTATCAATCGCACCAGGGGCGATCATATTGATGCGAACGGCCGGCGCTGCATCCACTGCAATCTGCCGAACCAACGACTCCACGGCTCCCTTAGTGGCACAGTAGGCGGCATGATTTGGAAATCCTTTTTGCGAAGCTAATGAGCCTGTCACGATCACGGATCCTCCACCGTTCTGTTTCATTTCAGGTAACGCAATCCGAAGTAAGTAAAAAAGCGAATGAATATTCACATCAAAAGTTTTTTGCCAATGTTCTGCAGATATATCCGTGAGCGATCCGAGGCCAAGCATACCCGCATTGGCAACAATGATGTCGGGCATTCCAAAATGTTCTTTTGCAGAGCTATATAAATTTTCATTGCCGTGTTGGCTTGACACGTCCGCAGCCACAAAAAACGCCTCACCACCCTTCTCCTTGATTTTCTTTACTGTTTCGGCACCCTTCTGCTCGTCTCGGCCGCTCACGATTACCGAGGCACCTTCTCCGGCAAAATATTCGGCAATTCCGCGACCAATTCCCTTGGTTGATCCGGTAACAATCGCTGTTTTGTTCTTCAGTCGTTTCATACCCCATTGTATTCATTATCTGTTTCTGCAATATACTCCAATTCACTTCAATCATCAGCGGTTCTAAATTAGTGTGGGAGAAAGCCGATTAACTACCCCGGGCAGAGTCCGCGAGGCATCACCTTAGAACTCATAATTTTTTGATAAATATAGTTATTATCATGTAGTGTCGCCTTGCCGGCCCAAATGTTTAATTCTAAAGTGGTTTAATTCCGAGGCTGTCCAAAAAGGGTGTCATCCCGCACTCGATGCGGGATCTCCATCCGTTGATATTGGCAGGAGATACCGGATCGGGGTCCGGTATGACTGAATGGATAACATTATAGCACTATTACGCCCTTTTGAGACAACCTCAAAGGATAAAAGTCCCCCTTTGAAGGAAGTGAACCCGACCGCGGTCGGGAGAGCTGGGGATGACTTTCTGAGTTTAGAGATGTCCTGAACTTGGTTCAGAGCTTCCTGCCGGTGTAAGTGAAGTGGATAATATTACCGTATCGCTTAAAAAAAATTATAGAGGTGTTTTTAAAATCAAGATGTAGGTGGTTACTGATTGTCGTTCAGATATTTAATAAAGATTACTTCCCAAAATTCACCTGGAATGTCGCATAATATGTACGCGGCGGAGAAGGAATAATGCCCGGGCCGGGATATCCTGTGGCGCGACGCGTGAAGTAGAGGTTATTAAACAGGTTGTTAATACCCGATTCCAGCGTGATGCTTTTGTATGACCAGGAGAGCGACAGATCCGCGACACTGTAGGATGGAATCTCACCGCGAATACCGCTTTGGTTGTCGTTTATATTTTGTTCCGCGTTGGAGGCATCTGTAAACTGGCTCGACATATAGGTATACTGAAAAGAACCCAAAAGGTTTTTGTATCCGAATGAGATACCGGTTTTCAAATTAAGAGCGGGCACAAACTCTACCTCATTGCCTTCTACGCCGGGGATCTCGGAATCGAGGTATTCTGACCGTGTGATTGCTGTGTTTGCAAAAAGATTGAGCCGCATATCACGGCCATCGACCCCTAACAGCGAGAGGGTATTAAGCTCAGCCAGGCTTTCAATACCGTACATAAATGCCCGCCCGATATTTCCCCGGAACCGAACCACACGTCCGGTCTCTTCAATTTCGCCATCTGCATTGACCCGCGTTTCTGCCCGAAGCACCTCCCCGATTCGGTTATTGTACATCAACCCAAAACCGCCCAGTTCAAACGACAGGCTTTGGCCTGCACGACCCCTCACTCCAAAATCAGCCGTGAATCCATCTTCATCTGTTATATTTGGATCTACCTGGAACGTAGGATTTACAATCCGAATGTCATTAAACGTAACGGACCTGTAATTTTGTGAGATGTTTCCATAAAACTCTGTTGTTTCACCGGGAAAATAGCTCAGACCCAGACCCAATAAAAAGAAATTGCGGTCGAAGGTTCTGTCGTCTTCAAAGGTTTGGTTTTGGATTGGGTTGCCGGCCAGGTCAAAATTGACTCGCTTAAACGTACCGTCACTCTCTGTTTTGATCTGTTCGAAGCGGAAACCCGGAGTCACCGAAAAATTATCGGTGATGTAAAAAATGTTTTCCCCGAACAGTGCTACGTTTCGGTTCGGGTAGGTGAAATCGGACTGATTTGGAAAGTTAGGAAACCGGTTGTCGGCCAGTGAAAAATCTGCAGCTGAGCTTGCGGTTCCCGGCCCCTGAATGGAGGTGTTGCTTGAACGATAGTATTTACTACCGATCAGAAAAACGGCGTTTCTATCACCCAGGGAATATCTTTTCAAAAATCTTACTTCGGCACCCCAGTTATTAAAATCTCCGAGAATCAAATCGCGGGGAGCATCCGGATCGTCCTGCTGTGATACGCGGTTTGTTCGAAACCCGACCGATTTTCGGGATGCATCAAGCCCATAGACTAAAGCACTCAACTGACTTTTATATGAAAATTGATGATTAAGCCTCAGTGAGGCAACTTTCCAGTCTACCTCAAACCAGTTGCGGGTCCGGTTGCTGAAGTATGGATTGCTGTAGAATTGTGCATCCGTCAGGCCGCCGGGTTGCTGAGCGAGGTAGTAGAGGTAGGTGAGGTCGAACCCGATTTTAGTATTTTCGCTTAACTTGTAGTCTGTGTATAAATAGACATTTTGGGATTCAAATCCCGAATTTGGCCGGAAACCATCACCATTCTTGTAATTAAAATAACCGTAATAGCCAATATTGCCTGTTGTACCGCTGACGCTGTTGAATGATGTAAACAGGCTGTTTGACCCCACAGATTGTCGCGATTTCAGCTTAATGCTTTTATCGCGCGCAGGTTTTTTCATTCTAAAATTGATGAGTCCACCGAACTGCGTGCCATACTGGAGTGATGCCGCCCCGCGAATAATCTGAATTTCCTGAAGTGCTTCAGCGGGCGGCGTGTAATAGCTTTCGGGATATCCCAGTACATCGGCACTGATATCGTAACCGTTCTGGCGAATATTGAAATTTGATGAACGGTTCGGATCGAGTCCCCGACCACCAATATTGAGCTGAAGTCCGGCGTCGTTCGATTCAAAAATATTGAGGCCCGCCACCTGACCGTATATCTGACGGGCATTATTGGCTGACGTGTTTACGGTCATCTGCTCCAGGGAAATCACTTCATTCTTTTTGCCGGCGTAGATGGATGTTCCTTCAACTTCTCTAAGTCGGTTTAACGCAAAAAATTCGCTGCGCTGACCAACAATGGCTACCTCAGTCATCTCACGATTCAATGGAACCATCTCTACAGATAAAGTCAGATTCTCGTTTTCTATAACAAATGTACGATTGATTACCTCATAGCCCAGCATAAAGAAGTAAAAATTGTATTTGTCCGGGGGAAGGTTGTTGATCTCAAAATCGCCGTTTTTGTCGGTTTGAAACGATTTCCCGGCCCTGTTGTCATAAATGTCAACACCTTCGATTGGTTCACCTGTATTACGATCCGTTACCGTTCCCGATATCTGGTACTGAGCAAAGGCCGGTAAAGCAAAAAGCCCGCAAATAATAAATAGACTAAAGGCCTTTAATTTCATCTTCAAATGGCATTAACCAGGTTTGGCGGTAGTTTGATTGTTCAATTGTCGTAAGATCGATCTCGGGATTTACGTAGAGCTGGCTGCCACGGCCATTCAGGGCAACGTAGCTGTCCACGTAGATTTCAGGATTATCGATTCCCTGTTCTTTGTAGTGCTGTTCGAGAAAGTGAGCGTATTCAAGAATAAAATCGGGCTGAAAAGACATCTGTTTTTCCTGGAAACGCGTCAGAAACTCATTATTGTCTACATAAAATTGCTGTCCGGTGGCGGGATCCACCACTTTGAAATTGGCATACCCTGTCTTTTCCATCAGCATCACGCGCCAAGAGAAGCGATAGCCTTCTTCCGTCCAGAATAGTTCCCCCGGGTAGAGCATATACCTGAACGGAACCAGTAGTTGAACGACAAAGAAGAGCGCAATAACCGACAGTGATACGTTCTTTATCCAAGGTTTTGGGAACGAGTAAACGGCAGCTTTGTCAAATGTTGCTTTGCTTATTTTTAATATGCGCGAGATGAAAGAAAGTATTTTGTTATGAAGACCCGCATCAAAAAAGATAAGCGCGCTCACAATCATGATGTATGGAAACATGCCGATGGGGAAGAGTACGCGGGTGAGAATATGAAATACAACCACGAGTGCAAAAGCAAATACCCGGGTTCGTTTAATTAGTAGCAAAAAAGGAATTGTGAGATCGTAAAGTGCACCTGCCCAGGAAAAAGCATAGTGTGTCCAGGACTGCTGAAAAAGATCGCCGAGAATGGGCAGCGAATATTTTGAGGGCAGCCAAATCTCCAGCGGCATGGCGTGAATCAGCCAGTCGGAGTTGAGCTTGGCAAGTCCCGCGTAAAAATAGACGATGCACAACAGGAATTTGATGGAATCGATAGTCCAGGCCGGGACTAGTTTGGAGCGGAGTTTTTCATTCCTGAATGCATCAACAGAAAAATAGGCGTGTGCCGGCAGGAAGATCATCAGAAAGCTTAGGATGCTGATGAAGTAGTAGTGGTTAAGGTAAGTGGTTTTATCCATGAGTTCGATATAGGTGAAACTCAGGAAAAAGGTGATGATTGCCACCTTGTACTTATACCCCAGTGAGACAAAAATAGCGGATAGCCCACATATCATAAATATAATATACGTGTATCCGCCAAGCGGCTGAACCCACTCAAAACCACTGTAGGAAAAAGAGAGAGTGGGGTCGATGTACAGTTTTTCTATCCAGCCGTTTGCTGCAAACCGAATAATGCTAATGAGCATTAGCGCTCCAAAGAATATTCGGAAAACAGCTAGCGGCGCAGCATTTGTTGAAGAATTGAAATATTCCCGGAT
Organism: Rhodohalobacter sp. 8-1; assembly: GCF_038150125.1. Classification (NCBI taxonomy): domain Bacteria; kingdom Pseudomonadati; phylum Balneolota; class Balneolia; order Balneolales; family Balneolaceae; genus Rhodohalobacter; species Rhodohalobacter sp. 8-1. The sequence continues at coordinate 56,674 of NZ_JBBVMF010000005.1, forward strand.
TGAAGAGGTATTCAAAGTTTAATCGCCGTCAGCGTCAACGTAATCTACATTAATATTAAGTGCCTGGAGCATGTCTACTTTCATGTAAACTACATTCTGTTGTAATGCATCGTATGTTAATAGCATTTCAGTATTATTCGTTTCTACCTGTGTGCTTAAGTTACCAGAAAGTGATTGAGCTTCCATCCGCACTTCTTCGAACTGGCTGTTAATCAGGTTAGCTAGACTTGAACCATTTTTTGTGGTGTTCAGATATTCAAGGTATGAATGAAGACTCTCTCCCGTTGTTTCAGCCTCAAAGTGGCGGCCGTTGAAAAAGTTTTGTGATGCCCTGAGAGATTCTAAAAATAGTGTCTTTGAGTATACCTCACTATAATAACCTTCCACATGAGTCTCTAATGGTGTCCCGGAAAAGACGCCGGCTGGAATCCCAATTTTGCCGGCTCTTAGTATTTTTTCGTAATAAAAAATGTAGTCGTTCACCATCATGTCAAGCGAGGAGTTAGCGCCGCTTCCAGTGTTGCTGACAAACTCGTCTCGGTATCCGGAGTTCCAGTCCTCAAGAACAGATTCCGTTAAGCTGTCTATTCTTTTAGACAGGTCTGTGATGTAGGTCTTGTAGGCAGCTGCATTTTCATGTGTGGTATAAAAGCCCAAAATCGCATCATCGGAATCATCAAGCCCGAAAAGTAAATAATCCAGTGCCGGGAATCCCTGGCTGTTATTTAGGGATGGAAGTTCGAGGTTGTATGTTCCCTCTTCTATATTGTCAATAATTTCCTCGGTGTCTGTAGGGTAAATATTAAGATTGTCGCGATAGCGGAGATCCATTGCCGGTCCCATTTCAAACATAGACACATGTTGCCATGCGGTATAGCTTTCCAGCCATGTGTCGCGAAGAGTCGTAAGCGTTTGCTGTGACGGATTACTTGAAAACTCATTTGCAGCAGTATGTAAAGATTCTGCTTCGAGTGCAAAATTCTCAAGTGACGGTACGATAATATTATCAGCCCAGTTAACCAGGATGGCTTCCCGGTCGAAGTTATCTTCGTTCAGGCCTGATGTGGAACTGTCTGAACAGCTCCATACGATGAAAAGGGTGAGTGAGAGGAGAAGTAGTTTCTTCATGATGTAAATAAAATAAAAAGCCGGCCACCATGTGTGACCAGCTTTGATCAAAAATTAATTTAATTCGCGGCTTCTTCCACGGTAAAGTCAAATTTATCGGCGATGCTTGCGGCGATGTTATCAAGAGTTTCCGGTGTAACATCCCATAGCCCGTTGCCTTCTGTCAGCTGAGCAATGTAACCGTCAACTTCAGATTTTGTCACGTATGGCTGAGTCGTACCGGGCACTCGTGTAAATTGCAGGCTGAAAATGAATCCATATCCTTCTGAGAGATCATGAAACACTGCTCCATAATCTGGAGTTTCCTGAGCAAGACCATTTCTGCCTGAGTGGAGATAGTAGACGGCCCGGATTCCAATGATCTTCGAAATATTTTCACGTATGATCTCTGCCTGCTCATCGCGAAGTTCGTAATCTCCTTCAACAATAGCGGCACGGCCAAGAGCAAATGCATCAAAGATATCCTGTGCAATTCCGGTGAAATCTTCATCGCCTTCTACGCGTCCGAGGTACTTATTGAGGAAATCATCATCCTGCCCTACGGTAGGTGTTGGGTTGGCGGGGTAAGCGGCTGTTCCATATAGGTAGCCGTATGCTTCGTCCCACTTGTGTTCCATTGTAGTGTAGCTGGATCCCTCTTCAGTTACTCCTTCATCATTGTCTTCACGATTGGTTCCGGCATCCAAAACAGAGGTACTGAGGTAGTTGTTTAAAATCTGGTCAGTCATCAGGGCGCCTATCAGGCTTTTACCAGCCAGCTGATTGTATTCAAAGCCTTGTCCATTTACATATCGTGTTGAGGAGCCGTCTGCAATTTGGCCGGGGACGCCGACGTCAGCCAGTGTGTTTTCATTTGGAAAAACTTCTGAAATCTGCCCTTCTACCCACAGTTCAAACTGATTTTTGAGTTCAGCGCTTACAGTCGAATTCGTTGCAAAAAAATCGGCAGATGCTGCAACTTTACTTTTTACGCTTTTGCTTGATTCATTAAGAGGCGTACTTGAAAATGGGTCGGCATCTCCGCCTTCTGCAGTTTGATTACGGTACATTTGAAGAAGTAACTCTTCAGTTGCATTGTCGAAGTCTGTCATGGTGCTGACAAACTCGGATGCCATATTGATCCGGATTGTCTGGCCGGTAAAAGAAACGGTTGATTCCCCATCCCGGGTAAATTCATACGTTTCGGGAGTTTCAATATTGGTATCGCTGTCGCTATCGGTTACATCACATGAGAAAAGTGTTATGACCAGTGCGGCAGGCAGTAACAGTTTTGAAAATTTCATACGTAAGTAGTAGTTAGAACTTTTGTGGTGTTTTAATTTAGATCAAATCTAAGTTAAGGCAATTTTCATATGCTGTCAAAGACTATATAGAATAAATCTAAATAAAATAATTTAGAGGCTATCCGGGTGCAGGCAAGCCAATTACCCGTCTTTAATGCTCTGTAATGTGGGGTCAGCACAGTACTCAGATAACTCATGTTAGAAAAGAATGGTGTTTGGTATTGGTCTTTAGGGCATTTTGAATAGTTTAAAAAAAGGGAAGGAAGAGCCTGGTGTTACACTATCCCTATAAAGTTGACTCTAAACAGTTTTGCATCTGGTCACTGTTTCTATTCTTTCAAGAAACGTACCTTACAAATAATTAACGGCCGTGATACTTGCGGTCTGGTCGGGACGAATGATCACAGGACAACCAAACATTATGCAAGATTCAAATAGTAAAACCGGCGGTGCTAAACAGATAATTGATTTCCTTAAAAACAGGGAGTCTTACCCCCACTCTCCGGAAGCCGTTCAGCATATTCAGACGCATATTTCAAACGTGTTTATGGTGCCTCCGTTCGTGTATAAAATAAAAAAGAGAGTGGATTTTGGTTTCCTTGATTACAGTACGCTCGATAAGCGAAGGCACTTTTGCGAACAGGAAGTTGAGCTGAACAGACGTCTGTGTTCAGATATATATCTCGGCGTAGAATCTATTGCTAAGAGTGAAAATGGATTGAAAATTGTATCCGAAGATCCGGGTAATAGCGGAGAGGAAATTGTTGAGTACGCTGTAAAAATGAAGATGCTCGAGGAGAAATATTTTCTTCATTCCTATATCGATAGAAATAAGCTTTCGAATGAGCATTTGGACCGCGTGGCTGATAAGCTGTCGGAGTTTTATCTTGAGCAGTCGCCCGATGAAAGCGTAAAGGTGTATGGCGACAGGGAAAAGATACGATACAATACCGATGAAAATTTCAGCCAGACGGAAGCATTTATTGGCGAGACGATCAGCCGGGAAGCATTCGAGGCGATACAATATTTTACGGACACCTATCTTGAAACTAAGACTGATCTGTTTGAAAAGCGAGTTGAAGAGGACCGGATCGTGGACGGCCATGGCGATCTGCATCTCGAACATATTCATGTAAATCCCAAGGGCGTTTGTATTTACGACTGCATCGAATTTAATGAACGGCTCCGTTGCGGCGATCAGGCTGTGGACCTGGCGTTCCTGGCAATGGACCTCGACTATAACGACCTGTGGGGTTTTGGTCGTTATTTTGTTGATACGATGTCCCGAAAGCTGAACGATCCTGAACTTACGACTATCATTGATTTTTATAAGTGCTATCGCGCGTATGTGAAAGGAAAAGTGAAAAGCATAAAGTCGGCGGAAGAGGATGTTGAAAAAGAGGATAGAATAGAAGCAGCAAAAATCGCCTCAGTCTATTTTAAATTATCACTTCGCTATTCGCTGATTGGTTCGCGGCCGATCGTTCTGATTTGTATGGGGCGGATAGGGACAGGAAAGAGTACGCTTGCAACGCACCTGGGGGATACACTTGATGTGGATGTGTTTTCATCAGACCAAATTCGTAAAGAAATGGCGGGTTTGCCTTTAAATGAGCGGCCTGACAGCGAAACGCGAAAGAAACTATATTCGGCTGAGATGTCCCGTAAAACGTATCAAAAGCTCACAGATCACGCCATTCAATCCATTCAGAGCGGAAGGAGTGCTATTCTGGACGCTACCTTTAGTCAGCGTTCGGGACGTCGCGATCTTATCGAAGAGCTTGAATCGGTGGGGGCAGACTACATTTTCATCGAAGCGCAGGCGACGGATGAGGTTGTGAAATCAAGGCTTAAAGATCGGGAGGGTGACAATGAAACTGTGTCAGATGCACGACTCGAGGATTTCGACATGCTGACTAAGAAATATTACCCACCATCAGAAATAAAAACCGGTAATAAGATAGAGGTCGATACAGGGACAAATTTACGTGTGACAATTGAAAATCTCTATCAAAAAATGGTTGATAGGCAGGTTGGTTTGGCTGAATAAGCACTCTCGCAACATTTGACAGAGTTTTGAAATTTTATCCAGGCAGTGACCCCATGATTAGTAAAATTAAATACAAAGCCATCGTCTTCGACATGGATGGCGTCATCATCAACAGTAAAGAGTACGTAGAAGAATTCTGGCTTGAAAAGCTGAATGAATACGATATTCACATTCCTGAAGGGGAAAGGGAAGCGCGGTTTCACGGACGTCCGGCCCGGCCTACGGTAAATGATCTGTTTGCTGAGCTCGATGAATCCACACGGGAACAAATTATTGAGGAGTGCGCCAAAAATGATGCGTCCGTAGAATCTTATTTAATGATTCCAGGCGTGGATGATTTTATCAAACAATCTCATGAGGCCGGCATTCGGCTTGGCCTGGTGACAAGTGCCCTGCCAGGTAAAGTTGAGCGAATGCTCGCAGGTTTAAGTGCATCCAATCCGTTTGAAGTGATTGTGACAGCAAATCTTGTAGACAATGGGAAGCCTGATCCGGAGTGCTACATGATGGCTGCTGGCAAAATGGATATTGATCCGGAAAAGATCATTGTGTTTGAAGATTCAGTGAGCGGTGTAACATCTGCATCGAACGCAGGGGCTACCGTGATTGGTGTGAATGAAGATCATCTAAGCGACTCATTAAAAAATGCAGGTGCTATAGTGGTTTGTAACGATTTCAGAATGGCAGAGTTTAAGACCGAGAAAGATGGAGTACGTGTTTTTCAAGGCGGTGAAAAAAGTAGTTTTTCATTTGTGATCACTGCCGGATAAAATAATCTGCTATTCGTCACCTGAAATCATCAAACCTATTGAGATGCCAACCCTCATATAGGCCTGGCCGTCGAAGGTGACCATCGGTGTAAGTCCGGCTTTAAATGTAGGATACCATTTTTTCCTGTTCATGTATCGGTAGCCGATGGTAAATGTGGCCGCTGTTGGTTCGGGACGGTTCCAGCGTTCTTTATCATAGATCTCTCCAATTACTACTCCTGCCCCGAATTCAAGACTATTGGTTTCTGTCCCTGCAAAATAGTTACCCATGATGACCGAAAACAGAAAGGGTGTATCTCGAAAATTATACCAGTTACTATTTTCATTTCGATTTCTGTCGGTTGTGGTTCCTGAGGGTACGCCGGAAATCCCTACCCGAAATCCAAAATTGTTCTCAAACCTCAGGTCGTAATTCATGGAGTAGACAATTCCATTTCCTCCCGCCTCAAAATAAATAGATTGATCAGGAATGCTGACATTTGTTTCGGGCATGTATGGTAGTTGAGCGTGAAGCATGCTCGGTAAAACACAACCAATCACAAAATAAATGGATGACAGTACAGTTTTTCGAACGGTTGTTTGTTGATGAATCATATAGCGGATGACTAATTTTCGGCTTTTCCTCTGAGATCAGCAGATAAGATATCAGACAAACATACTCAGCAATAGGCATAGTATCAGACCCATTACCGCAATGATGGTTTCCATCACGGTCCAGGATTTTAGTGTATCCTTCTCGCTCATTCCAAAGTAGCGATTGACGAGCCAGAAACCGCTGTCGTTTACGTGAGACATGATGGTGGCACCGGCGGCTATCGATAAAACGACAAGAGCCTTGTGGGGTTCACTCAGGTCAAACTGGATCATAATGGGGTAGACGATTCCGGCAGCTGTAATCATAGCAACGGTTGCCGAACCCTGTGTTATTCGGACGGCCGCAGCAATGAGCCACGCTAGGACGATGACGGGTAAACCAATGTCTGACATAGTATTGGCCAGCATTTCACCCACACCACTGTCCACTAACACCTGTTTGAATACACCGCCTGCACCGGTAATTAAAATGATAACGCCTGCTGGTTTCATCGCTTCCATGCTTAGCTTCGACAGTTGTTCCCGTGTGGATCCGCGCCTCACACCCAGCCAGTAAAGTGCGATTAGCACAGCAATGGTAAGAGCAATAAATGGGTGACCGATAAATATTATCATCTCTGTGATAAATCCCGGCTCTATGACATTCTGCTCAATAAACGAGTCTGTTAGTGTATTGCCGAGTATCAAAATGAGCGGAACAGAGATGATGCTGATCAGCAGCCAGAAAGAGGGCAGGGATGCGTCTTGTTTCTCTTCATCCTCCAGTTCCATATACTCGGGAATGGGAACGTGAATTCTGTTTCCGATAAATCTGCCGAATATTGGACCAGCTACAATCGCGGTTGGAATACCAACGATGAACCCAAATAGGATAACCCATCCCAGGTCAGCACCAATTATGTCGGCTACCGCAATTGGGCCGGGAGTAGGCGGGATAAATGCGTGCGTTACGGCAAGACCTGTAAGGAGCGGGATGCCGTAATAAAGAAGAGATTTTTTAGTGTCGCGGCTGAGCGCATATACAAGCGGCACCAATATGATAAATCCCACATCAAAAAAAACGGGTATGGCCACAAAGAAGCCGGTGATAACCATGGCCCAGGAGGCATTTTCTTTTCCAAACCGTTGTAGCAGAGCGTTTGCCACCGCTTTGGCCCCTCCGGAGTGTTCCAGGATCTGGCCAAATATCGCCCCGAGCCCCACCACCGTAGCTACAAAACCCAGTGTACCTCCCATTCCTTCCTGAATACTTTCGATGACTGAGGAGGGAGGCATCCCAGCGGATATTCCTACAAACACACTTGCAATCAGAAGGGAGATAAAGGCATTTATTTTAAACTTTGTTACCAGGATCAGCAGTAGGGCGATGCCGGAAAGTGTTGCAATCAGGAGCTGGGTTTCAATCATTTGTCATAGTTTATGATAGTAAATAGTATGTCAACTGACATCATTTAGATGATTAGTCCGTGGTGGTATTTCCCCCTCCTTTTGTAGGAGGGGTCAGGTGTGGTTTGGACAGCCTTTCTTTCTGCAAATTATTTTATCTCATAACTAACGCTTAGTTTAAACTTTTTTACGCGTTTCCTTTCCACTCGGTATGAAAAAACTTACCACGCGGTTTGTCTGTCCGTTCATATGTGTGCGCTCCAAAATAGTCCCGTTGAGCCTGGATCAGATTTGCAGGAAGGCGGGCTGACCGAAGTGAATCGTATTGTGATAGTGAACTCATCATAACCGGAACAGGAGTTCCACTTATTGCTGCACGGCTAATTGTGTTTCTCCATCCACCCTGAAGATCTTTCAGCAACTCCGAGACTATATCTGACTGTAAGAGATGGTTAAGTGCAGGCTCCTTTTTATAAGCTTTGACTATAGTTTTTAGCAATTCCGAGCGGATGATACAGCCACCCTGCCAGATTCGTGCTATCTCGGCGGGGTCAATTTCCCATTCTTTCTGTCGGTTCATTTCGGCGATCAAAAAAAATCCCTCCGCGTGACTGACTACTCGAGATGCGAGTAAAGCATCTGCCAGGTAAGCTAAAGATTGATTTATGTCTTCATTAGCTGATGTAGATTCATATGTTTCAGAACTGGAAAGCTTACGCCTGAGATCCGTGAATGATGAGATAAATCGTGCAGTCACAGATCCGGAAATTCCCGGCAGTGGTATACCATTTTCAAAAGCAGAAATAGCGGTCCATTTGCCGGTCCCTTTTTGCCCGGCGCTGTCGAGTATTTTCTCAACGAGTGGGTTATCATCGTCATCAGAAACAGATAAGATGTCTGCAGTTATTTCAAAAAGATAGCTACTGAGCAGGCCACTATTCCAGGCTGAAAACTGGTCAGAAATTTTGCCGGCACTCATCTGAAAGTCTTGTTTCATAATGTGATATGCTTCGGCGATCAGCTGCATATCCGCGTATTCAATTCCGTTATGCACCATCTTTACGAAATGCCCGGCCCCTCCGGTTCCGATTCGTGTGATGCAGGGCGAGCTATCAAATGCTTTTGCAGCAATCGGTTCAAACAGTGGTTTCAATTTAAGCCAGGTCTTAATTGTTGTTCCCGGCATCATGGAAGGGCCAAACCGTGCTCCCTCTTCGCCTCCTGATACGCCCATTCCAACAAAGCGAATTCCCTCCTCAGCGAGATTACTCGCCCGCCGTTCAGTATCCTCAAAGTGGGAATTTCCACCATCGATAAGTATATCTCCTTGATCCAAAAAAGGAATCAGCTCATCAATGACGCTGTCAACTGGCGGGCCGGCTTTCACCATAATTAAAATTTTACGGGGCGATTCAAGCGATTGAGCGAAATCAAGCGGAGATTGTGCTCCAATAAACGATTTAGATTTTCCCTCGCTTTCAATGAAATCAGAAACAACCTTTTCTTCACCGGGAACAGATCGATTATAAACAGTAACTTGGTTTCCGTGATCCTCGAGGTTCAAGGCCAGGTTGCGCCCCATCACACCAAGCCCATATACGCCAATAGCTGATTTATTCATTTCTTTACATTCAGGATTTGATTTACTGTCATGAGATGGCCGAACCATAGCTACCGAATGACAATGACTTTTGCAAGTTGTTTGATTTATTCAGTTATTCTCATTCCCTTGATAAAAATCGTTTTATAATACGGTCAGTAATTTCACTCGGGTTACCTTCAACAGAAACTGTTAGCGCACTGGCCGGTTCTTCAAGAGCCTCGAACTGGGAATCGAGAAGTTTAGCGGGCATATAATGGTCGCTTCGGGATTTCATGCGGTTAAAGATTGTTTCTCTGTTGCCCTTCAGGTACACAAACTGTACATCGTCACTTTTTGATGTCAGCAGTTTACGGTAAGATAACTTCAGAGCAGAACAAGCCAGAACTGCTCCTTTATTATTGTTCCACTCATTAATTTTATTGGCGAGCGTTACAAGCCACGGTTTTCGATCATCATCATTCAGGGGGCGGCCCGACTGCATTTTTTCGACATTCTCTTTTGGATGAAAATTGTCTCCATCATAAAATGGAATATTGAGTCTCTTAGCCAGTTTTTTTCCAACGGTGGTTTTGCCGGAGCCGGATACACCCATTATAATCCAAACCATATTCTATAAGATCGATTTACAGATTGAGTTTCGCCATTCTGTTTTGAAATTGCTTAATAGCGTGATTCAGAAACCACTCTTTTTCAAGGCCAAACGGCACTGTGTCATATTGCGAAAATATTTCATGAATAATGTTTGTTGCATCGTAGAGAAGCTCCTCCAGAAGATCTTCCAGCTCTTCGCCAAGGCTGGGATTATCATCCAGCAGTCTGTTTATGAGGTAAATACCAAATGCAATATGCCGGGATTCATCCTGCTTAAGTTTCTCAATTCCTTCAAGCAGGCCGGGAAGCAGGTTATTATCTTTGAGCATATTTGAAAAAGCAGCGTATCCCGTTTCAGCAAGAGTGCCTTCCACAATCATATTGTAGGTTGCGGCGGCTTTAAGCTGTGCAAGTGCGGATGAATCATCCCGAAGCGCATGAAGTGCGCGGGGAAGCTTTTCGTAGAACAGGATCTTATACATTGGCTTATGAAATGACTCGAAATCTTTCGGGCCACTCATTACCTGTTGCGCATATATAGAAAAGAATTCCGTGTGTTTTGCCTCTTCCCAAAGAAACGATGTGAGATATATTTCTTCCTCAATACGACCTTCCTGTGCTATTATCTGAATGAGCGGAAGTAGATCGAGGGTAACCGCTTCCTCACCTGCCATAAACAGGGCGGATAGGTGTATTAAAATCTTTCGCTCATCAGCGCTGAACTCTTTCCACTCGTCTTGATCAGCCGACAGACCAATATCCGCCGGGTTCCAGATCCCATAGATCTTTGCTTTTTGAAAGAGCTTCATCGGGAAGCTTTCAAAGTTAAGGCCGTGTGTTGTTGTTTTAAATGAGGTATGGGAAGGTTCTTTTTTGGGTTGATCTTGTTTAGTTACTGCGGATGTAACGTGTCGATCCTGTTGAGTAGGAGCAGTCTTCAACAGTGCCTCTGCCGCTTTTCGCTGTGTTGATAACATAATCAGGCTTCCTTTTTCCAGCTTTACGCTGTTTTTCAGGATCGACATTGTTGGATCTTTACCTTTTTCAATCAGGTTGATCCATGTTTTGCTATCGGCTTTAAGAATGAGATTGCATGTCTGCTCATCCTTCTCAGTTGAATATCGAAGTTCGAGGCACTCTCCATATGATAGGTTCAGAAAGATTCCGGTTGCGTCCTCTTCTTTGATGGATTCTGCTTTGGGCTCTATTTTCAGAACAATCGGGGCATTCCATGATTTCCCTTTCTTTTTATAGTTGTCACTCGTGTTTATGGATTTCTTCCATTCCTCCATCCAGGATTTTGAAAAATAGGTTAGCTCATCAGTCTCTTTTTGATCTTTTTTAAACCACATGGAATACGATTTGGTTACACGATTAAATGATTGTTTGCGTTGATGTAGTCTCTTATTAATTCAAACATTTAAATATTCCAAAAATAACGGTATTTTACTAAGCTTCGAGAGAATTATAAAAAATACGTTAAATCCAATAAAAACAAATATATATGAGTAGTTTATATCCCGCATATGATGTGATTGTGGTCGGTGCAGGTCACGCGGGAAGCGAAGCCGCGGCCGCTGCAGCTAAAAGTGGATCCAAGACATTATTGATAACAATGAATTTAGATGCCATCGCCAAAATGTCTTGCAACCCCGCAATGGGTGGCGTGGCAAAGGGGCAGCTGGTCCGTGAGATAGATGCGCTTGGTGGTTTGAGCGGTATTATCAGCGATAAAAGCGGCGTGCAGTTCCGAATGCTGAATTTAAGTAAAGGACCCGCTATGTGGAGTCCCCGCTGCCAAAGCGACCGCTCGCTCTATTCCAAGCTCATGAGAGAAGAGCTTGAAAAAATTGATAACCTACATTTTCGCCAGGATAATGTAGTGGACATAATCACAAATGAGATCGGTGATAAAATCACCGGAGTGGTGACGCAAACGGGTCAGACGTTTGAATCTAAATCGGTTGTACTTACGAGCGGAACGTTCCTGAATGGGTTGATACATATCGGAGAAAGCCAGCATGGTGGAGGACGGTCAGGTGAACGAGCGTCTGTAGGTATCTCTGCATCTCTCGAAGATCTTGGATTTGAAGTAGGGCGGCTGAAAACCGGAACGCCACCGCGGATTGATGGGCGTTCGATCGATTACAGCCAGCTTGAAATTCAATACTGTGATGAAAATCCGAATCCATTCTCTTTTGCTACCAAGGAACTTCCGTCTATTGATGAACAATTGACCTGCTGGATCGGGTACACCAATTCAGATGTTCACGAGACGTTGAAGACTGGTTTTGACCGTAGTCCGATGTTCAATGGCAGAATTAAATCGGTAGGGCCGAGGTATTGCCCGAGTATTGAAGATAAAATCAATCGGTTTTCTGATAAAGACAGTCATCAGCTTTTCCTCGAACCTGAAGGGTGGGATACTTATGAGATGTATCTGAATGGGTTCTCTACGTCATTGCCGGAAGATGTTCAGTACAATGCACTTCGAACAATTCCCGGATTTGAAAATGCCGTCATGCTTCGGCCTGGTTACGCTATTGAATATGATTACTTCCCGCCTTACCAGGTAAAGCGGTCATTAGAGACAAAATTAGTAAACGGACTCTTTTTTGCAGGACAAATTAATGGAACTACCGGATATGAGGAAGCTGCCTGCCAGGGACTGATTGCCGGTATTAATGCCTCGCGGTTTGTGCAGGACGAAGAACCGTTTGTCATTAAGCGCTCGGAAGGGTATATCGGCGTGTTGATAGATGACCTTATAAATAAAGGGACAGAGGAACCGTACAGGATGTTTACGTCACGAGCTGAACATCGGATATTACTACGGCAAGACAACGCAGATCTACGATTGACACCTCTTGGGTATAAGCTTGGGTTGATTGATGTAAAGCGATTTAGTGAATTTAGCCAAAAGAAAACAGAAATTGATCAGCTGTATGACCTCATCAGTAACTATACGGTTCGGCCCGACAAGATGGACCCAATGCTTGAAGAGCAGGGAACATCAACACTAAGCCAGCCGGTGAAAGCAAAAAGCTTGATTCCACGACCTGAAGTTCACTTATCTCATTTGCTTAATGCCGATGAGGAATTAAGGAATGAAGTTAAAAAGATTACTTCCAATGAACGTGTTTTAGAACAAGTTGAAATTCAGATTAAATATGCCGGCTATATCGAGCGTGAATTTGAAATGGTAGAGGAGATGAAGCAAAAAGAGGAGTCTCCAATTCCGCTGGATATCAACTATGATAAAATAAAAAGCCTGTCATCTGAAGGTCGATCTAAGCTCGATAGAGTAAAACCTGAAACGATTGGTCAGGCCTCAAGAATTAGTGGAGTGTCCGCCAGCGATCTCTCAGTACTCATGATATATTTAAAACGATAGGTTTCACGTGAAACATCAATTTGACAAATTAAAAGTTTCACGTGAAACATTGAAAGATGCGCGTGAGCTCTATAATAAAAACGAAACGAGACTCGAAAAATACATCGACAATCTGCTCGAGTGGAATTATAAAATTAATTTGGTGAGCCGTAGCGTTTCACGTGAAACGCTATGTGAACACGTTGTTCACTCTCTGTTGCCAATGCAGCTTGGCCTGATTGATGCGTACGATTCATGGGTTGATTCCGGGTCAGGTGGGGGGCTTCCTGGAATTCCACTCGCCATCACGAATCCCGATAAAACATTTTATCTGAATGATAACGTCAAGAAAAAGATGCGGGCGGTAGATGATATTATTCAAAAAGCAGAGGTTGGTAATGCCGAAACGGTGGCAAAAAGCATTTCATTAGTTGATTTAAAAAAAGGGACTGGTATTGTAACCAAGCATGCCTTTAAAGTGGATGATCTTTTGCGTCTGCTCGGAAGTAAGCCCTGGAAGACAATCATTATGTGGAAGGGGGTTGAGGGAGCCGTTAACGAAGTGACCCGGTCTGGCAAAAACCTAAAGTTCACGCTCTACGAATTCGATTTCGGAAATGAAGAAGAGTTCTACGATGGAAAAGGGCTGCTGAAAATCGAGAGATAAAAAATCACCCCACCGGCTGGCGGGGGAGTACTCTGCTTGCGGAGGGAGGGGTGTTATGAGCCAATCGTTAGCTCCAATTCCTTAAATGCCTTCGATCCTTATCTAAAAATCTCTAACACACCTCTGAATTCTCGCTGGACGCTTCGAAATCTGTCTCCTCTCATAAGGAGATTTAAGATCCTCTATATGACACAGCTTACGGTCAGTATTTATCTGCCTTGAATAAGATTCAAAAATCTTCCCTGGAGGGGAGTGCCGAAGCGGAGCGTAGGCGAGGGGTGTTACTGAACTTGTTGTTAATTCCAGTTCCTTCAATGTCTTCGATCCTTATCCAAAAATCGCTAACACGCCTCTGTTTTCTCGCTGAACGCTTCGAAATCTGTCTCCTCTCAATAGCAAATTTTATGGTTTTACTCTTCGCATGATTTTATTTGATTGATTATAAATAATATTCTGAATTAAGGGACAGAGGCAATTTGAATTAATATCATACAGATAATTCTCACTGGAGGGGAGTAATGAAGAGAAGCGTAGGCGAGGGGTGTTATTGAGTTAAGGTAAATGCCTATCGACTCCTGTTATATAAATAAGTAAAGCTAATCTTTGCAAGCGTTAAACTCAATAATAACAATATTTTATAATTAATTCCAGCGTGGTGTTTATAATCGCCAATTGTCGATATTTATTAAACAACAAAGATGACCAACTGCCTGTGATTTCTTACCTTTTACATCAACCTAAATGAACGTATCCCATCAACTATGTCCCGATTGAAAAGTTCTGAACGACGCATGAAGCTCATTCTCATGCTACAGGAATCCAATAAAAAACTGACTGTAGATGAACTTGCAGAGCGCTTTAATGTGACCCGGCGCACAATTTTCAGGGATTTTAATGTCTTGTCAGAAATAAATGTGCCGGTAACATGGGATAAGTACAGCGGCTACGGCGTGATGGATGGCTACAAGGTTCCACCGCTGATGTTTACATCAAAAGAACTGGCAACGATTATGGTAGGGCTGAACTTTGTAAAGTCACAGGTTGATAAATCCTTGGTTGAAGATGCAAAAGGGGTTGAGTTAAAAATTAAGAATACTATTCCCGAAGAACTCAAGATGTTCATGGAGTCACTTGATAACCGGACTGTTGTGGATCCCTTTCTTCATTTTGGCTCAGAGAAGAAAGACGGCGGAAGCTGGTACCTGATCAGCAGTGCGATCTCGCAATCAAAAAAAATCTCATTTACATATACGGCAAAATCGGATGGTGAAAAAACAGACCGGAAAATCGATCCGTACCTTTTGGTTTTTTATCGTGATCACTGGAATGTGATAGGATATTCTCACAAACGAGACGCCATTCGAAATTTTGTACTCGACAGAATGGGAAATGTGCAAATTTTGAATGAGTTGTATGAGCAAAATAAAGAAATAGACGCTGAGGCCCTTATTTTTAATTCTAACGAGTCTGGGCAAACGGTAAAGGTCTTAGTCGATAAAGAGTCAGATCGTGCGTTTCGGGCAAATCTGCCGACTAAAATAGTTAAGTCAGAGGTCGTTAAAAACAAAAAAATTAAAGTAACATTCAAATTCGAAAATTTGGACTACATCAACACTTGGCTGTTACAGTTTGGAGATAGGGTGGAAATTTTATCACCCGACTCGCTGATTTCAAAAAGAAAAGAAACTTTAAAGCGGATGATGGAAAAAACATAGGCCGGGTGAGTTTGTGTATAACGACGGTCGGTGCAATTTAGCAATCGATGAAAATATAGACTGTACTTTTTTCAGGAATGGATTTAAGGATGATTAAAACTCATAATATTAAGCTCTATCCATAGCAGCTAAATTCCGGGTTGAATTACTACTCGCCACTCACCTTAAAAGCAGGGGAGTAATCATTAAATTAGAATGAAATTTTCAAGCTCTGATTATTTCTAATCAGGAAAGGGCGGATGCTTTATGTTTGAGTTTTTCTAAGACTAAATTTATAGGCAGAAATAAAAAAAGCTCCTCAATTGAGGAGCCTTTTTTCACTATTCGATTTTTAAGTGACTGAGTTCTTAGGTTACGACTGGTGCTTCTTCTTCGTCATCATCTTCATTGACAACTCGGGTGACAGCTGCAATTTTTCCTTCTTGGTCGAGACGCATGATCCGAACACCCTGGGTGTTTCGGCCCATGGTTCGTAACCCTTTGCACTGCATACGGATAACTTTGCCCCGCTCGGTAATAATCATCAGGTCATCATTATCGGAAACCTCTTTAAGAGCTACCAATGAGCCGGTCTTAGGAGTGACTTTAAGCGTGATCACACCTTTGCCGCCACGGCTCTGTTCCCTATAGTCGTCAACAAGAGATCGCTTGCCGTATCCATTTTCTGACAGGGCAAGCACGGTGGCTTCATGAGTGTTTTTAATAACAACCATATCCACCAGCTCATCATCGTCATCGAGGGTCATGCCGCGTACACCGGATGTGTTTCGGCCCATTTCCCGTGCTTCTGATTCGTGGAAGCGGATCGCGCGGCCATTTTTATTTGCAAGAATAATATTGCTTTCGCCATCGGTTAGAGCTGCTTCAAGAAGTGAATCGTCTTCCTTGATATTGATTGCAATAATACCATCGCGTCGCGGACGGCTATAATCTTCGAGAGAAGATTTTTTAACCTGGCCATTCTTAGTAGCCATTATGATGGAGTGCGATTTGATGTACTCTTCGTCTTCCAGAGTTTTCACCGGAACAAATGTTTTAATGGAATCCTCTTTATCAATATCAATGAGGTTCACAATAGCTCGGCCCCTGGCCAGTCGGGATCCTTCCGGAATCTCATAAACTTTGAGCCAGTAACAATTACCTTTTTCTGTAAAGAAAAGAATGTAATTATGATTGGTAGCCACAAATAGATGTTCTACGTATTCGTCATCCTTTGTGGTGGTTCCTTTCATCCCTTTACCGCCACGGCGCTGTCGCCTGTAGCCGCTAACAGGCATTCGCTTGATGAAGCCTTTGTTGGATATCGTAACTACAACATCCTCATCGGCAATCATATCTTCGATATTGAAATCTTCAGCAGAATAGACGATTTCTGTACGACGTTCATCACCATATCGATCTTTCAGCTGGCCAAGCTCTTCTTTAATAATATCTGTCTGCCGCGTTCGGTCTGAGAGAATACTTCGATAATCTGAAATTCGGTCAACAATGTCGCCATATTCCTGGTCGATTTTATCCCGCTCAAGCCCGGTCAATTTCTGGAGTCGCATATCCAGAATTGCTTTTGCCTGGAGGTCGGTTAACGCGAATTTCTTGCGAAGCTGTTCATTGGCTTCCTGCGGATTATTGGCTGCGCGAATTGTTTTGATGACCTCATCAAGATTATCCAGCGCAATTTTAAGTCCTTCAAGAATGTGTGCGCGCGATTCAGCCTGATCCAGGTCATACATCGTACGGCGTATGATAACTTCAATCCGGTGCTCAATGAAGTGCTGAATTAACTCTTTGAGAGCCATTACTTTAGGCCGACCTTTAACAAGCGCCAGGTTGATGATTCCAAATGTCTGCTGCATCTGTGTGTACTTGTACAGCTGATTCAACACAACGCCCGCGTTCGATCCGCGCTTCAGGATAATCACAATCCGCATACCTTCGCGGTCCGATTCATCCCGTATCTCGCTGATTTCAGTAATCTTTTCCTGGTTGACCAGGTTGGCGATTTTTTCAATCAGTGTGGCTTTGTTGACCTGGTAAGGAATTTCTGTTACAACAATTTGTTCTCTGCTGTTGCGCAATTCCTCAACATTAGCTCGTGCCCGCATCACAACTTTACCGCGGCCGGTTTCATAGGCTTCTTTTACACCTTCGTAACCATAGATAATTCCGCCGGTAGGAAAGTCGGGAGCTGTTACGTGCTCCATTAATCCTTTAGCGTCGATGTCGGGGTTTTCAATTGTGGCAACCACACCATCAATAACTTCTTTGATATTATGTGGCGCCATGTTCGTGGCCATACCTACTGCTATACCCGATGCTCCGTTAAGAAGCAGGTTGGGCAGCATAGATGGCAGAACAGTCGGTTCGGATAGGGTATCATCAAAGTTGGTTTGATAATCAACCGTCTCCTTATTGATATCTGCTAAAAGCTCTTCAGACATTCGCTTCATACGAACTTCTGTGTACCTCATAGCTGCAGCAGAGTCACCATCAACAGAACCAAAGTTACCCTGGCCATCTACCAAAGGGTAGCGGAGTGAGAAATCCTGGACCATACGAACAATAGAGTCGTAAACGGCAGAGTCACCATGAGGGTGATACTTACCGAGTACCTCACCTACAATACGAGCACTCTTCTTATAATTTCTGTTGTGTAGCATTCCGAGATCGCTCATCCCGTAAAGGATGCGGCGGTGAACCGGTTTTAGGCCGTCCCGAACATCAGGCAGGGCCCTGGATACAATAACCGACATCGAATAGTCGATGTAGGATGATTGCATCTCATCTTCAATTGTAATAGGTATAATTTTTTCGCTAGCCATCTATCAAGATTGGTTAAAAAAAGTTCAGTTTTATGGTGTGATGTTATATATCGAGCTTGGCATACTTGGCGTTTCGCTCAATGAATTCCCGCCGGGGCTCAACGTCGCCACCCATCAGGGTAGAGAACATTTTATCGGCAGCGGCAGCGTTTTCAACCGTTACTTGCTGGAGGGTGCGGGTTTCGGGATCCATTGTAGTCTCCCATAGCTGTTCGGGATTCATCTCGCCAAGTCCTTTATACCGGGATACATCAAGCTTTTTCTTCTGCTTTTTGAGATCTTTGATGATCTTATCACGTGTATCATCGTCCCAGGCGTAATCAATTTGTCCGCGGGTTGATGTAATTCGGTAGAGAGGCGGGGTTGCAATGTAGATGTGCCCCAGTTCTACAAGCGGATGCATGTAACGGTAGAAGAAGGTGAGAAGCAGCGTGCGGATGTGAGATCCGTCAACGTCTGCATCCGTCATAATAATAATTTTATGATAGCGCAGATTGTCGAGCTCAAACTCTTCCTCATTTCCAACACCGGTGCCCAGGGCAGTAATCATCGCCTGGATCTCTTTGTTTTCGAGGATTTTATTGATTTTGGCTTTCTCAACATTCAGAATTTTACCCCGAAGCGGGAGAATAGCCTGGAAACTTCTGTTACGGCCCATTTTAGCGGAACCACCGGCTGAGTCACCCTCAACAAGATAGACTTCGCAATGTTCAGGGTCTTTGATGGAACAGTCAGCGAGTTTACCCGGCAGTCCACCACCGCTCATCACGCTTTTGCGCTGGATGAGCTGACGGGCTTTACGGGCGGCTTCTCGCGCTTCGGCGGCTACAACAACTTTCTCAAGAATTTTTTTCGCTGTTTTAGGATTTTGTTCGAGATATTCGTTGAGCTTTTCATAAACAATAATTTCAACAGCACTCTGTACTTCAGAGTTACCCAGTTTTGTCTTGGTCTGCCCCTCGAACTGAGGTTCAGCAACTTTTACACTTAGCACGCATGTCATGCCTTCCCGGAAATCTTCCCCGGAGATGTTAATTTTGCTGTTCGATTTTATAATCTTGTTCTTTTCCGCATAATTCTTCAGGCAGCGTGTTAGTGCCCGGCGAAATCCGGAAATATGAGTTCCGCCTTCGCGTGTGTTAATATTATTAACGTACGAATGCACATTTTCTGAATAGGAGTTGTTGTACTGAATAGCCAGTTCAACAGGTACATCTTCCAGATTTCCCTCTATATAAATAGGCTCACTCATAAGTGAATCCCTGTTTTCATCTAAAAACGAGACAAAATCTTTCACACCACCGGAGTAGTGATACACGGTCTTGACCATCTCTTCTTCCTCTTCCCGTTCATCAATAATTTCAACGGTGATTTCGGGATTCAGAAAAGCAAGCTCGCGCATCCGGTCTGCGATGATATCAAATTTAAACTCGGTTGTTTGAGTGAAAATTTCCGGATCCGGATGAAAGGTAATTCGAGTACCAGTTTCGTCCGTTTTACCCTTTCTCTGGAGAGGGGTTACGGTAGCACCGCGTTCAAAACCCATCACATAAATTTCACCATCCCGGTGAATTTCTGCACTAAAGTGATCAGATAAAGCATTCACACAACTCACACCCACACCGTGAAGACCGCCGGATACTTTATAGGAATCTTTATCGAACTTACCGCCGGCGTGCAATTTGGTAAGTACAACTTCTACAGCCGGTAATTTTAATTTGGGATGCTCATCTACCGGAATTCCGCGCCCGTTATCGGAAACTGTGATGGAGCCGTTTTCATGAATGATAAGTTTGATCCAGTCGCAATGACCGGCAAGGGCTTCATCAATTGAGTTGTCAACGACTTCATTGATCAGGTGGTGAAGGCCGCGCTGACCTGTATCACCGATATACATGGATGGACGTTTTCGAACAGCTTCGAGTCCTTCCAGAACCTGAATATTCGACGCTTTGTAATCCGATTTCTTATCTTTTGCCATAAACAGGGTTGAGTAAAATTAATAATAGCCTCTTAGAGCTCTAAAAATACCGCCTAAACGTGCAAAATCAAAAAAAGGAATAGTATTTCTTGGCATTATCAAACAAAGAAGGGCAGAGGGGAATTAAACGATGTGACGGTACGACAAATTTTAACATTTAATAGCTCTGTTACAGTCAGTCAGGTATGATATTATTTTACACAGAATTAGAGTTATTTAATGGTGACTGAAGATCGTTAAAAGTAAGCAGAATTCTAAATGTAAGGGGAAGGGTTACGCTAATGATTAAAACTCTAAACAACGAAATAAATATTTTTTGTAATAACATATTGAAATTATAAAGATATAGCGCTATTTTTGGGGTCTATCTAAAAATGAGAAAAAAGTTGTTATGGCACGAAAAGATGATATTACAGGGAAGGGCGCTTTAAACGGCTATAGATCTTCCAAGTCGAACAATAAAACGAAGCACCGTTTCCAGCTTAATCTTCAGAAACGCAGATTTTATATTCCTGAAGAAGACCGATGGGTAACACTAAAGGTGTCAGCAAAGACGTTAAGAACGATTAACAAGAAGGGAATTTCTGCTGTGCTTGAAGAAGCGAGAAAGAAAGGTACATTACTAAAAGAGGTATAGAACAATGGCAAAAGGTAATCGAATACAAGTTATCCTTGAATGCACCGAGAAACCGGGAAGTTCACGGTATGTAACGACCAAAAATAGGAGAAATACCACCGAGCGTATTGAGCTCAAAAAGTACAATCCCGTACTTAGAAAACACACCGTCCATAAAGAAATTAAATAGGTAAAATATTATGGCTAAGAAACAAGCATTTGGTGAAGAAGCGCAAGCGCTGAAAGAATCACAGCGAAAAATGGCGAAAGTTATTGTTGCCACGCTGAACGATCGCGGCAAGTATGCATACCGCGAGACGATGATGGACCAGGCTGATGTACAGGAATACATCAAAAATACCCGGGGATAAGTTATTTTCCCTGCGATTGTGTAAGGTTGCATTCCTATATTAAATGGAGTGGAGCCTTTTTTTTTGCTCTTGATTTCTGAAACCTTCTAAACCCATTCGATATGAGTATCAAAGCATCAATTCTTGATGAACTGAAATCTGCAATGAAACAGAAGAATGCCGACCGGCTGCGTGTACTGCGTTCGCTGAAGGCCAAAATTCTGGAGAAAGAGATCAGTGAGCGTAAAGGCGGCGAGTCTGAACTGTCGGACGAGCAAGTTATCGAAGTTCTGATGAAGGCTGCCAAACAGAGAAAAGAATCGATCGACCAGTTCGAAGAGGGTGGCCGCGATGATCTTGTTGAAAAAGAGAAAGAGGAGCTTGAAATTATTGAAGAGTTCCTGCCGGAAATGATGGACGAGGACGAAGTGCGAGCTGAAGTTCAGACCCAAATTGAAAAACTTGGGGCATCAGGTATGCAGGACATGGGGAAAGTAATGGGCGTGATGATGGGCAAGCTGAAAGGCAAAGCCGAAGGATCGATGGTAAGCAGAGTTGTAAAAGAGGAACTGTCCTGATCGAATGAACATCCTCGACTTTCTTATCCTGCTGCCAATCGGCTATTTTGCTTATAAAGGTTTTTTGGCAGGATTTATCCAGGAAGTCTTGAGCATACTTGGTATTATTTTGGGGATTTTCATTACGTTCGCCTACATGAAGCCGGTGTCGGCCGCGTTTGAAACATTTTTTACCAGTCCGGATACAGCGGCAATTGTCGCGGGGCTGACGCTTTTCATCGGAACCATCGCCATTGTACAGACGATCGGCTACCTGATCCGGAGGTTTTTAGAGGTAATTAAGCTTAATATTATTAATCGGTTGGCTGGCCTTTGCTTTGGCGCTATTAAATCTGCGATTGTGGTGAGCGGCTTTTTATGGCTGTTTGCCGGATTGAATATGCCGGCTGATGAAACACGCGACAATTCACTCTGTTACCCCTACGTGATTCCCCTCGCTCCCGCTACGTTTAATATGGTTTCGTCTGTGTTTCCAGATATTGAAGGATTCATAGAAACGCTAGAAGAGACTATACAGGAAGATAATCCAATACGAAATAATCCATTTTTTGAATAATACTATGAGTTTTCCCACAGTTGATAAGCAGCTTACGATTATAAAACGCGGAACCGTGGAAATTGTCCCGGAGGAAGAGCTGATTGAAAAGCTAAAAACATCGCGTAAAACCAATACACCACTCAGAATAAAACTTGGGTGCGATCCTACCCGGCCTGATCTCCATTTGGGGCACTCGGTCATTTTGCGGAAAATGCGCCAGTTTCAGGATCTTGGGCATCATATTATATTAATAATTGGTGATTTTACAGCCTTGATTGGTGATCCGACCGGTCAGAATAAAACGCGACCGTCGCTATCGGCTGAAGATATCAAGGAAAATGCCGCCACTTATCTCGACCAGGCCGGTAAAATTCTTGATCGCGAAAAAACCGAAATTGTATACAATGCAGACTGGCTGGGACCGATAACCTTTGAGGGCGTCATAAAACTGAGTTCAAAGCTTACGGTTGCCCGAATGATCGAGCGGGATGATTTCTCAAAACGGTTCAACAATAATGAGCCAATCTCGCTTCATGAATTTCTTTACCCACTTGCACAAGGGCAGGATTCTGTTCATTTGAAATCTGACGTTGAATTGGGCGGAACAGATCAAAAATTTAATTTATTGGTTGGAAGAGACCTTCAGCGGGACGCCGGGCAGGATCCGCAGGTTTGCCTGATGATGCCGCTGTTGGAAGGAACAGACGGCACACTTAAAATGAGCAAGTCGTACGATAACTATATCGGGATCAGCGAGGAACCTAATGATATGTACGGCAAAGTACTATCGATCCCCGATGAATTGATTTACCGATATTATGAGCTGGTCACAGACATTGCAACACAAAAGCTACCCGAGATAAGAGAAAAGGCAGCAAAAGATCCGCGCAACACCAAGCACGATCTGGCGTTTACAATTACGCGTATGTATCATGGCAAAGAGCTGGCTAAAAGTGCGCGTCAGTACTTCGAACAGACGGTTGTAAATAAAGAAATACCCGATGATGCGCCGGAATTAGAATTTGAACCGGGCACTTCAGTCCGCTTGCTTGATATTATTTCGGAAGCAAATATGACTCAAAGTAACGGCGAAACCAAGCGCCTGATTAAGCAAGGCGGCGTGTCTGTTGATGATGAAAAAGTGAGCGACATCAACCATGAGCTTACATTTAACGAGGGTGATGAATACACCTTAAAGGTTGGTAAACGAAAATACGCAAAATTAATTAGCAGGTAATGATACCTCTAATATGTATTGCGCACCAAATGAACCCCTTTTACGCGGAATAAATAAATAATCTACCGATGGGCACACATTTTCAAGGATCAAAAAGTGATGTTAACACACTAAATGCCTTTATCAAACTGATGCGATCGGTTGAATCGATGAACAATCGACTGAACCGTCACCTGTCTGAGGCGGATCTGACAGTAAGCCAATTTGGTGTTTTGGAGGTGCTGCACCACCTTGGGCCGCTTAATCAGCGGGCGATTGGTGAGAAGCTGTTAAAGAGCGGCGGGAACATTACGATGGTAATCGACAACCTTGAAAAGTCGGGCCACGTGAAACGAGAGAAAGATCCCAATGATCGCCGCGCCGTACTCATTCACCTTACGGAAACGGGAGAATCGTTTATTGAGGACTTTTTTCCCAAACATCTTGAGAAAATTAAAGAGGAGTTTTCCGTGCTCAGCGAGGAAGAAAAGAAAGAATTAGGACGGCTGTGTAAAAAGCTGGGCGTTCAGGACGATGACTAATAAGTAGTATTTATTAAAATCCCCTCTTTATCAAGGAGAGAAATTATGGGTGGTTTAAAAAAGGGTTCTGAGTTGAATTTGAACTCAAAACCTAAGGCTACCATCCCCGGAAGGCTGTCCGGAAAGGGCGTCATCCCGTACGTGATACGGGATCCCCAATCGCTGATGTGGACAGGAGATACCGGATCAGGGTCCGGTATGACGGCATTGATTGCATAGTTCTTTAATAAAGACCCTTTTTGGAAAGCCTCAGCGTATTTTACACTTAATTATAATCGAACTAATCGTGTAAGGTAACGCCTGTTTTTGGTTCATACAGTTAATGAGCCAACATTCCACATACCACTTTCCTTTTGCATCTTACCCGGCGTTGAGAGTAGCTTTGCTGCTTATAGGCGGCATTATTCTGGCCCATCTTTCAGGCAGTCGAATCTCTTTAGCCACATATCTCGCTACTTTCACAGCCCTGTTTATCACTTGGGCCGTGATTGAGTTTAGCCGGAACTCACATCTTAAACTTTGGAAATCGACTCTGACCATTATCCTATATTCGATGATGGCAGTCTGTTTTGGAGCCGGATTGATGTCAGCCGAGCAGTACAAGCAGGAATTGCATCAAACCCAAACAGCCCCGTTACAGCTCTATGAGTGGGAAACCATAACTATTCAGGGAGAGATTCAGTCCCGCGGCAAAAGCTCTGGCGGACGGAATGTATACGAGGTCAATGTAAAGCAAACACACTTTCCTGATGTGATAAATTGGCTTCAACTATACACCATTCGAGTTTACGGTAATGATGGAGACCCGCTAATTCCCGAAAGTCATCAATCTGTTGAAGCACAGATCAGGTTATACGGGTTTCCCGAAAAACGGAATCCACACGAGTTTGATTACGGCAGCTGGTTACTCAGCCGGTCGATTGTTGCACACGGTGAGCTGGAATATGTGATACATTCTGAATCAGGCAGAAGCCTTGGTTGGATCACCATCAGGCAACATGTGCGTTCTACAATTGATGATTTATTTGATAAAAATGAGGCATCACTTGCCAAGGCGCTGTTTATTGGCTACAAAAAAGAGTTAACCGGGGAGACGCGCCAGGCGTTTTCAAGAGCGGGACTGTCTCATATTATGGCGGTTTCCGGTATGCACGTGGGGTTTATTGTGGCTCCGTTCTGGCTGCTGATTCCATGGCTTTGGCGCTGGACCTGGGGTAAATATCTTGGTGTCATAATACTCACGCTGATACTTATCGGGTATGCCGGGCTTACAGGATTCAGCGCGTCTGTAAGCCGGGCATCGATTATGGCGTGGCTGCTCACCTATGGAAAATTGTTTCAAAAATTGCGGCATTCAGTTAATCTGCTGGCAGTCGCCGCTCTCATTTTATTACTGATTCATCCGTCTGAACTTTTTGATGTTGGGTTTCAACTGTCCTTCTCTGCCGTACTCATCATATTGTTGATCATGCCGGAAGCACAGCGACTCATCCCTCTTCGATACAGGTACAACTGGAAAGGCGGCTTGATGACAATTGTGCTAATATCAGTGCTGGTGCAGTCAGGACTCTTTCCCATTCTGGCAGTTTATTTTGGTGAATTTTCTGTAATAGGGCCAGTTGCGAATGCATTGGTTGTGCCGCTGCTGGGCGTTGTGGTTCCTGCAGGGCTTCTTTTATCTGTTGCAGGCCCATGGTTTGGTGACGCCGCATCACTTTTTTCAATTCCAATTGGGTGGTCGTTACGCTGGATTGGGGAAGTTGCAAACAACGCAGGCGGGACAAGCTGGAGCTATTTATCAGTCGCAGATCTATCATTGTGGATTTTCCCCGTATGGCTCTGCCTGGTGCTGACAGTAGCATCGTTCAGAATTCCCCGGCTACGCTGGAAGCTGTCAATCCTCTTTCTTGGGGCCGCAAATATCATGCTGATGGATCTGTTCATTCAGGAATGGAATCAGAACAAGCTCACGCTCACAATGCTGGATGTAGGGCAGGGAGATGCCATTCATATAGAAACACCATCTGGAAAACATATCTTGGTTGATGCAGGGCGATGGTCGCCGGGTGGTAACAGCGGCGAGAGAACAATTATTCCATATCTTGAATATAAACAAGTTGATAAACTTGATGCAGTGATGCTTTCTCATCCACACGCAGATCATATTGGTGGAATGCCGGATCTCATCAAATCAATACCAATCCGCACAATATATCAAAGTGACTATGAGTACGATTCGCGTCTCTATGAGCGCTATATGTCGTTGGCGGACTCTGCGAACATCCGGGTTCACTATGCGGAATCTGGTGGTATAATAGATGTAGATCCAGCCGTACGGTTGTTTATTCTTGGTCCGGATGCAGCCACAGCCAAATCAGGAAATGTGAACAACTCGTCGCTTTCGTTCAGGCTTGATTACGGAGAAACGTCATTTTTGTTTACGGGCGATGCTGAAGCGGCCCAGGAACGTACACTTGCAAAACGATACGGTAATTTTTTAGATATCGATTTTCTTAAGACAGGACATCACGGCAGTAAAACCAGCTCATCGCCGAGGTTTTTAAATTATGCAACTCCTGAGATAACAGCGACATCTGTTGCGTTTCAAAATCGTTTTGGGCATCCAAATCGCGAGGCGGTTACGTATCTGGCTGGGACTGGCGCAAAAAATTATTTCACAAGCCTATCAGGAGCCCTTATATTTACGTCTGATGGTGAAACCATTAAACGGGAACAATAAGTACGAATTAAGTTTCCGTCTACAGATCTATCTTGAAACGACAGCAGATAAAAATGACGAAAGAGGAACGCCCGAGCTTTGAAGAGGCTTTAACAAAGTTGGAAGCTATTGTTGAAAAGCTGGACGACGAAGACATTACACTTGAAGAATCGGTTCAGCTCTACGAAGAAGGCTTAAAACTATCTAAAATCTGCAGCAAAACGCTTGAAAACGCCGAGCTCAAGATTGAAGAGATAGAGAAGAAGAAATAATTATCCCAATATGGACAGCTACAAACCGATCCCGGGGCCCCTCCTTGGTAATATCAACTCTCCGGACGACCTGAAAAAACTAAAACCTGAACAGCTTCAGGATCTTTGCGACGAACTTCGGGAATTTATCATCGATATGGTATCGGTTCATGGCGGCCATTTTGGCGCCAGCCTTGGCGTGATTGAGCTCACTGTTGCGCTGCATTACACATATAACACCCCGAAGGACAAGCTGATTTGGGACGTGGGGCATCAGGCGTACGGGCACAAAATTTTGACGGGCCGGCGCGAAGAATTTCATACCAACCGTAAATATAAAGGACTGTCTGGCTTCCCGAATCGCTCCGAAAGTGAATATGACGCATTTGGAGTAGGCCATTCCAGTACGTCTATCTCTGCCGGACTCGGCATGGCGATAGCGCGGGACCTCGACAAATCAGATAAAAAAATTGTATCGGTAATAGGCGATGGTGCTATGACCGGCGGCATGGCATTTGAGGCGATGAACAATGCCGGCGCACTTAAATCGGATATGCTGGTTGTGCTGAATGACAACAACATGTCGATTGACCCGAACGTGGGCGCCCTCAAAGAGTACCTTGCAGAGATTACCACGACGAAGACTTTCAACAAGATGCGGGATGAGATCTATGATCTTCTCGGGCATCTGAAAGGCGCCGGTGAAAAGATGCGGAAAGTTGCATCTAAGCTGGAACGGGCAGCAACAGCCGCCATTACACCAGGAGCACTATTCCAGGCGCTTGGGTTTAAATATTATGGTCCCGTTGACGGTCACAATGTAGATGCACTGCGACGGCATCTTGAGGACCTGAGAGAAGTATCGGGGCCAAAGCTGCTTCATATTGTTACTGTAAAAGGAAAAGGTTTTGCACCGGCTGAACGTGAGCAGACCAAATGGCACGCACAAAGCAGCCCGTTTGATAAGATTACCGGTAAGTCTCTTGTGAAGCCATCAGGCGCTACTGATAAGCCACCGAAATACCAGGATGTGTTTGGTGAGGCCTTGGTTGAACTGGCGGCAAAAAATGAAAATATCGTATCCATGACTCCCGCCATGCCAAGCGGATCCAGCCTCTGGCCGATGATGAACACATTCCCAGACCGGGCATTTGACGTAGGCATTGCTGAACAACACGCGGTCACATTCGCAGCCGGACTGGCGGCTGAAGGCAAAAAGCCATTTGCGGCTCTCTATTCAACATTTTTACAGCGCGCATATGACCAGGTAATCCACGATGTAGCCATTCAAAAACTGCCGGTCGTGTTTTGCATTGACCGGGCGGGACTTGTGGGAGCAGACGGTCCTACTCATCACGGACTCTATGATGTCTCTTACCTAAGGGCGATCCCCAATATGATTGTTTCATCACCGATGGATGAGCAGGAGCTCCGCGACATGATGTATACATCGTCTGATTATAACGACGGCGCCTGGGCAATCCGCTACCCGAGAGGGCGGTCAACCGGGATGGATGTCCGCGATGACTTCCAAAAAACTGAGATTGGCAAAGGGCGGATCATCAAAGAGGGAGATGACCTTGCAATACTGAGCTTTGGCCCGATCGGTAATTATGTAGTTGAAGCAGGCGAGGCCCTTGCAGACGAAAACATCAACATCGGTCATTTTGATATGCGCTATGCCAAGCCATTGGATACTGAT
Organism: Rhodohalobacter sp. 8-1; assembly: GCF_038150125.1. Lineage (NCBI taxonomy): Bacteria > Pseudomonadati > Balneolota > Balneolia > Balneolales > Balneolaceae > Rhodohalobacter > Rhodohalobacter sp. 8-1. Next base: position 85,146 of record NZ_JBBVMF010000005.1, read on the forward strand.
ATGATTGATAACGTACTCAAAAACTACAGCCGGATCATCACCATTGAAGACGGCACCAAAATCGGTGGGTTCGGATCGGCTGTCGCCGAATGTGTGGCCGAAAAAGGAGCGGCTGTTCCTGTCAAAATTATGGGCGTCCCCGACGCCATCGTTGAACACGGCACCCAGAGAGAGCTTCATGATGAAGTGGGCATTGGGCCAGACGGGATTGTGGAGCAGGTGAAGAGGTTGCTGGGTGTGGCTGTAGAATAAAACCGACTGCTTGTGTTTGGACATTATATCTTTGAACGCTTTGCGAAGTATACGTGATTTTACCCTCCTCATAGCTGAGCAATATTAAGGCATAGATATTTTATGCACATCCCCAATATGTTATCTGACTCAAACGGGGCTAATTGAGCCAGAAAATTACGATATGCTATGCTGAACGAGATACTATGCCTCTAACTACTGTAGCTAAGGCATGATCGTTATTATGCAATTCAGAAATTATCACCAATAATTTCTTATATTTTTTTATGATTACCCAAAAAGAACAAGATATAATTATTCAAACGCTTTCGCCTTATAAGCCAAAAAAAATTGGTGTTTTCGGTTCCCGGGCCCGCAGTGAACAAACTGAAAGTAGCGACTTAGACCTGTTAGTGGATCTGGAAAATATCAATCTACTCGAACTTGTGGCTTTGGAAGATGAGTTAAGTCATTTGTTAGGCGTCAAAGTAGATCTGGTCACAGAATCTTCTCTGAATCGGTATATTCGCCCCATGGTAAAGCAAGAGGTACGGTATATTTTAAATCATAAGGATGATTTATTAGAAAATGAAAAGTGACAAAGTCTACGTTCTCCATATCATTGATTCTATTGATCAGATTGTTGAGTATACCGATCAAATTCATCGAGACGAATTTAAAGAGAACCGGCTGATACAGGATGCTGTTGTACGGAACTTCGAAATCATTGGAGAAGCTGCCAAAAATATTTCGAACCGAACCAGAGAGAAATATTCTTATATTCCCTGGGAACAGATGGCTGGTATGAGAGATAAGCTGATACGTAATTATATGAGTGTAGATTTGAATGCGGTTTGGAATACTATTGAGTAAATTATCCCTGATTTGAGAAATGAACTGGATAAAGTTATCGGTTCTATGGATGCTGAAATTTCCTGACCCTGTTTTTACTCAACGATCAATAATCTTATTCCTCATTCGGTTACTATTGGATACACATTTTAAATGGATAGGATTTTTGGCACTTATCAATTTCGCCGACCGGTATAGGTGAACTTTCTGTACAATTAGCTTCGAGATAAATAACAAGAAAAGCAGTTATAAATGTTCTGTTTTGATTGCTGATAAAGGATCAATGTCTCTCGGAATACCTGATGATATTAGAGCACACCAAGACTGTTTCCAGCCACTACATTTCTTATCTTATGCGCTTAACCGTTCTCAACTAAAAACGACTATTTCAGGTGTCTTACACGCTCAACGACTTCGATTACGACCTGCCGGAGGATCGCATCGCTCAAAAGCCGGCTACGCCGCGAGATCATTCTAAACTTCTTGTTTATGACCGGGGGACGGGCAGTATTACTGATGATTATTTCTACAATATCGGCAGTTACCTCCCGGAAAACACAACCCTGGTGGTGAATAACAGCAAGGTTGAGAAATGCAGACTGCTGTTTAATGATGGAAAAGTTGAGATATTTGTGACGAAAGCGATCAACAATAAAACGGTAGAAGCGATGGTGCGTCCCGGAAAGAAGTTTAAGCCGGGAAAAACCGTTCAGCTGACAGACGAGCTGGAAGCGACCACGGTGTCAGTTGCAGAGGATGGCATTCGAACCATTGAGCTCAGTCATCCGCTCGATCACCCAGAAGTAGAGCAGTTCAAACACACCCCGTTTCCGCCTTACATCGAGCGTAATGAATCACTGGCTGATCGCTACCAAACCGTGTTTGCGAAAGATTTGGGAAGTAAAGCGGCACCTACGGCGGGCCTTCATTTTACGCCGGATCTGCTGGAATCTTTGAAAGACCGGGGAATCGAAAAGCAAGAGGTGACGCTCCATGTCGGGCTGGGGACATTTGCTCCCGTTAAAGCCGATAAAATTGAAGATCACACCATGCACAGCGAGTGGTACAGCCTCTCAAAGGAGCAGGCCGAGGCATTAAATAATGCAGCTGATATTACTACGGTTGGAACCACAAGCGTTCGGGTGCTTGAGTCGGCCCGCAGACCGGGCGAGCCGTTTAAGGCGAATTCCGGCGAGACAGATATTTTCATCACGCCGGGTTACGAATTTCAATCGGTAGATCACCTCATTACAAATTTCCATCTACCCAAAAGTACCCTGCTGATGCTTGTTGCTGCATTTACGGGAATAGATCAGATGTGGGTAATTTATAAACATGCCATTCAAAATGAGTACCGTTTTTACTCATTCGGTGATGCAATGCTAATATTGTAGCGGACAGAAGCTAAGGAAAAACAAGTGCGTATAAATAAATAAAAACAGACAGATAGAGGGTTACAGAATTTTTCTTTCCCCGACTTTTAGAATCACTATATTGAGCGCGTAATAACAAGTGGCTAATTTTAAAGAATCAACCAAACGAATATGACAACTATTATTATCGGAGCAGCTATGGCGGTCATCGCCCTGATCGGCTGTGTTACCATCTACCTGTCAATCGCAAGAGCCGATGCCGGCAACGAACAAATGCAAAATATTGCCGAGGCAATATCCGAAGGAGCGATGGCATTTATTGGCCGTGAATACCGTACACTTGCAATATTTGCAGTTATAATCGCGTCTTTGCTATGGTACTTCCTTGGTGCCTGGACAGCCGTTTGCTACGCCATTGGTGCAACACTAAGTGCAACTGCCGGTTTTATTGGAATGCGGGCAGCAACGAAAGGAAATGTCAGAACAGCCGCCGCTGCAGGTACAAGTCTGTCAGGGGCTCTGAAAATTGCATTCCGCAGTGGTGCTGTGATGGGGCTTGCCGTTGTGGGTCTCGGCCTGCTTGGACTCACTTCCCTGCTTTATATCGGAACAGGAGCCATCGGCCTTGAATCTATTATTCTCTCTCTGTTTGGGTTTAGCTTTGGCGCGTCTACCATCGCGTTGTTCAGCCGTGTAGGCGGAGGAATTTATACAAAAGCGGCCGATGTGGGCGCTGATATTGTAGGAAAAGTTGAGCAGGGTATTCCCGAAGATGATCCCCGAAACCCTGCAACGATCGCAGATAACGTGGGCGATAACGTGGGTGATATTGCCGGAATGGGTGCCGACCTTTACAGCAGCTATGTAGGTAGCATGATTGCAGCGATGGCGCTTGGCTTTGTACTGACGGAATCGCACGTCTTTTTCCCAATTGCCCTGAGTACCCTGGGGATTATTGCTTCGCTTATAGGAATGCTTCTGGTTCGTGCAAATGATGAAAAAACGCTTCAGAAAGCGTTGAGAAACAGTTTTCTTTCTTCAGTAGTCATGGTATTGATCGGCTCTTGGTTTCTTGCAGATTTGTTTTTCGGTGCGTCTACTTTTTTCTGGGTGGTCTTTACGGGACTTGGCGCGGGTGTGGTTATAGAACTTGCTACTGAATACTACACCAGTGCACATTTCAAACCGGTTCAGCGGTTGGCAAAATCGTGCGAAACCGGAGCGGCGACGAATATTATTGAAGGGCTGGGCTTAGGCTTTATGTCCACCGCTATACCTATGCTTGTGCTTATCGCTGTTGCGTTTACCAGTTATTCACTGGCGGGTTTCTACGGAATCGCGATTGCAGCCGTTGCCATGCTTTCTACACTTGGAATTAGCCTGGCGATTGATGCGTATGGACCTGTAGCCGATAACGCAGGCGGAATCGCTGAGATGGCTGCACTGCCTGATGAAGTTCGGGAACGGACAGATGCCCTGGATGCAGCCGGTAATATGACTGCAGCCATCGGGAAAGGATTTGCGATAGGTAGTGCAGGACTTACAGCCCTCGCATTTTTCAGTGCATTTGCAACCCGTGCACAGCTGGATGTCATTAGCCTGCTGAATATTGAAGTTCTCACCGGCATGTTTCTCGGCGTGCTGATGCCGTTTATTTTTACAAGCCTTACCATGACGGCCGTCAGCCGAGCCGCTTTTGAAATGATTGAAGAAGTTCGCCGCCAGTTCAGGGAAATGCCCGGCATTCTGAAAGGTGAAACCAAGCCTGATTACCGTCGCTGTGTAGATATCAGTACAGTAAGTGCGCTAAAACAGATGGTTGTTCCCGGGTTGCTGATTATCATCCCACCGATTATTGTGGGGCTCGCGCTTGGCGTACAGGCATTGGGTGGCATGATCATTGGTGCACTTGGAACAGCTATGATGCTTGGAATTGCCCTCAGTAACGCCGGTGGCGCATGGGATAACGCCAAGAAATTTATCGAAACCGGTGAACATGGCGGAAAAGGCTCAGAAGCTCATGAGGCAGCTGTGATAGGGGATACCGTTGGTGACCCGGCCAAAGACACAAGCGGTCCGTCACTTAATATTCTCATTAAGCTGATGAGTATCGTGGCATTGACGCTGCTTCCGCTGTTCCTATAGGTAAAGGCTATTTTTTCGTTTTACAGAATAGAGACTCGTTCGAACAGGGCGGGTCTTTTTTATTGAACCGTCGAACTGTTGAATTGTCGAGAACTTTCGATGTAGGATTAGGAATTTAAGTCAATTTAAAAATCTTCTGATTCCCTGATTCGACTACAGGTATTTACCAATTCACAAATTTTGTTGGTTGTCGTCTTACCCGGGCGATGGCGCCGTGAAACATGGCATATCTATTACCTATGTTTCAAGGGTCGGTATCAAAACCAGTTTAGAGATAGTTCTGAATAATGAGGTTGAATAGACATGCTATGTTCAATTATGGACTTGTTGCCATGAATGGACTCTGCCAGCAACTCATCAACAGCCAGCTGATCGCGGTCTTGCAAGTGACCAATTATGACGCCCCTTTCCATGCGGAGTGCGTTTTTGCCGACGCAGGGAGAGGGTTTTGAAGGCAGGTCGGCGACAACGCACTCCAACGCTGACAGATCCAGTGGGTGCTGTCAGGTTGGAGTGTCACCATTCAAACAGTTCTAAAGTTCCACAATTCGACACGTGAATCGGACTATGCCAGGAGCTCACTGTGTTCGAGTCGAATTATCTAACTTTAGAACTGTTGGAAAAATCTGAATCGGATTTGGAATCTCTCATCTATTCAAAAATCTCACGATTCCACAATTCAATTAACTCACTTCACTCCTCATACTGTTTGTTGTAGGCAATTGTGATCTTCTGATTCATGTGGCGTTTATAGTTTTCATATTCATAGCGGCGCACCGTAAATTCGGAATGATAGTTTCCATCGTTGCAATCAACCTGAAGCTTATTGGGCTGATCGGTTTCTGAAATGACAACCTGTACATTACCAAGCTTATATGATTCTATTTCTTTGCTCATCAAATAAAGTTATTCTGTAAATTCATTTCTATCGGTTAAATAGGGCTTTGTAAAATCTGGGGATGCTATCTTGGTTCGATGAAGATGACGTTTGGCAAAATCATGGTTTTGCAAAGCTCTTACTTAAAATACATCATTTGTATTTAACCCCCCGAATTGTAATTTTTAATCTAATCTCAAATATTAAATCACTATCAAGATGAAAAAAATTCACGTTGTTGTAATATTAATGTTTTTAGTATCGGCCTGTGGCGGAGAGCAGACAGATATCACACCGCAAGTTGAAGCAGAAACAGTTCAGGGAGAATTTTTTGCGAATCTATTTGAACGTTGTGGAGAAACATTTTCAGGTCAGGCTACTTATCCCGAAGACCCTGATAATGAATTAGTGGGTGTAAATCTTGTTGCTACTATTCAAACATGTACTGAAGAAGAGATCCGCATTGCACTGAATGCCGGTGGTGATCTCTCCCGTACGTGGGTAATCAGCCGTACAGATGACGGGCTCCATCTGCGTCATGATCATCGGGATCAGGACGGTACACCCCATGAGGTCACAAATTACGGCGGATTTGCTACTGATGAAGGAACCGCAACGCGCCAATATTTTGCAGCAGACGACACCACCAAAGAGATGATACCGGAAGCGGAAACCAACGTCTGGATGATGGAAATTGAAGACAATTCGTTTACTTATTACCTTGAGCGAAACGGGGAACCGAGGTTCAGAGCTGAACTTACACAAGACTGATGGATAACCGGTATAATCGTGAGTCTCTTCAGAAATTCATTTCATTCAGAATTTAGAATCAAAAATCGTAACATCAGCCATTAAAGAATTACATATAGAGATATCTGCTGAATGAAAGAATCAAAATTTAGACTGACGAATCCATTTCGGTTTTTAATTGAGCGGCAATTTGTGAAGGGAGCTCAATATCAGCTGCTGGCTGTTGTTGCACTCATTGGGCTTATATCACTAATCGGCGGCATATTTGCTTATTCAATTGGCCAACCCAACTGGGGATTTGGTGAATCAGTTTGGTGGGCTTTTTTACGCCTGACAGACCCGGGCTACCTTGGCGACGATGAAGGGACCTTCCTGCGTGTGGTTTCTACATTTCTGACGGTCAGCGGTTATGTGGTATTTCTTGGCGCTCTCGTTGCTATTATGACCCAGTGGCTGAAAAGTAAAATGGAAGAGCTTGAACAGGGATTAACGCCGGTTGCCGTAAAAAATCACATCGTAATATTGGGATGGACTAACCGAACACATCCGATTGTGGTCGAATTTTTTGAATCAGTAGGCAAGATGAAACGATTCCTTGCAAGGTTGGGTGAGCGGAAGCTAAAGCTTGTGATACTGGCCGAAAATTCGTCAGCCCAGCTTACACGAACTCTGAAGGCTGACCGGCTGATTGGCAAACGGGCCGATGAAATCATATTCAGAACGGGTGATCCGCTGCAAATGGAGCATCTGCTTCGGGTGGATTGTTACAACGCATCAGCTATAATTATACCTAGTCATAACAGTAAGTTTCAGGACCTTGTATCGGCAGATGTGGAAACGATTAAAATACTGCTGTCGCTAAGCAGCAATCCAAAAATTAAGGATAAAGCTCAGCTGCCGTTCGTGGTAGCCGAAATACAAGATGAAAAAAAACTGACGGTGGCACGGCGGGCCTATCCCGGGCCCATAGAAATCATTTCCGGGGATTCAATCATCAGCCGTCTGATTGCTCAAAATGTGAGGCATGTTGGCCTGTCTGAAGTGTATGAAGGCCTGCTGTCTCGTGGGAATAAATCAGACCTATATACCAGAGAACATCCTGCTCTGATCGGTAAATCCATCGCTGAGACAAGGCACATGTTTCCGAATGCGGTGGTGATGGGACTGGTGCGCGCAGAGAAATCGACGTTTACACCACGGCTGAATGTGTCTGATGCTACAGAAATCATGTCTTCCGACCGGATTGTACTGCTTGCGAATACATACCCCGATACTGACCCGGTTTTAAACGTAAAGAAACATACAGCTTTGAAGGATCCAAAAGTTGCCGGGAGTAAAAAAACATCGCTGGAAGCACCGGTCAAAAAGAATAAACGGCTGCTTATTTTGGGCTGGAATAACCGATTGCCGGCTCTGATCAGTGAATTTGGAAGCTACGAAGACCGAAAAATTGACGTCACAATGGTATCGGTTCTATCAGCGAAGGAACGAGAAAAAATAGTTCACCATCATGGCGGTTTTGTTTCAAATGTAGAATGTACATACATCGAAGCAGATTATATAGTGGAGGCGCAGCTCCGTGAGGTAGATCCGGGATCTTATGATCACATTATTTTTTTAAGCAGCTCAATACTGGAGGATACGCAAGAAGCAGATGCGAGAACCATTGTAGGAAAAGTGCTTCTTGAGGAAATTTTGCAAGGGAGTGACAAACGGCCCCAAATATTAATAGAGCTGGCAAACCCCGATAACAGCTCGTTGATAGGAGGAAAAGGAACAGAGATGATTGTTAGCCCAATCATCATGAGTCATCTTCTGGCTCAGGTAGCGTTGAGGCGCGAATTACAGTCAATTTACACAGAGTTATTTACAGTAGGTGGTGCTGAAATTGAATTTAGAGATCCTGTGCGGTATGACATCAAACCGGGGAACTACACATTTCAAGAGATAGCATACATCGCATCTCAATTTGGGGAAACGGCTCTTGGCGTGTGTAAAAACAAAAAAAATGCAGAAGTGAAAAATAAACTTATATTGAATCCGCCTAAGGAGGACCATATAACCTTAACTGATCTTGACGAGTTAGTTGTTCTGATGACTTACTGATTGGCCGATTAAACAACTAACAGAAATCAGAAATAGAACCCATTGTATTCATGATCCGACAATTATTCATAAGCCTGGTTTTTTCCACACTAATCCTATTTGCCGCAGGCCTGCCCTGCGTACAAGCACAATCTAACGGACCCGAATGGGAGCCTGAACTCACAGAAGATTGGACCCCTGTTGAATATTCTGTAGAGACGGGAGCACCTCCCTCTGATGCGATTGTACTGTTTGATGGAACTGACCTTGATGAATGGACAAGTGCAGCTGATGATGGGGGAAACGCCGCCTGGCGAGTTGAAGATGGAGCCATGACGGTAGTGCCCGGTTCAGGTAATATTAAAACACGCCGCGGATTTGGAGACGTACAGCTTCATATTGAATGGAGAACCCCCGAAGAGATTGAGGGTGATGGCCAGGGCCGCGGGAACAGCGGTGTGTTTTTGCAGGAAATGTACGAAGTGCAGGTGCTTGATTCATGGGATAATGAAACCTATAGTAACGGCCAAGCTGGTTCTGTATATAAACAAAAAGCGCCCGCTGTAAATGCCAGCAAAGCCCCGGGTGAGTGGCAAACCTATGACATCATTTTCGAATCTCCGCGGTTTGATGATAACGGTGAGTTAATCAAACCGGCCTACGTAACGGTACATCATAACGGAGTGCTTATCCATCACCGGTTTGAGATCGAAGGCCCAACGGAATATATTGGCTTGCCTGAATACAGTCCACATCCTCAAAAACTACCCATTGTGCTCCAGGATCACAGTAATCCTGTAAGCTTTCGTAATATCTGGATCAGAGAGCTGTAAACGCGAAACCTCAGTTGATGTGAAAAGTCAGGCGATAAACAGAATCGTCTAATTTTATAAAACTTGAATGTTATGAAACCGGGTGAACAGTGATCATATTTCTGTGGCTCTTGCTCGTTGTGGCAATCATCGTGTGGCTGACAGCCCGGTGGAATCTGCACCCGTTTCTTGCCCTTCTGCTGGGCGCAATAGCTATCGGGTTTCTGGCTCAGCTCAGCACCTCTGTCCTTATTGATTCTCTTGCAGGAGGATTCGGGTCAACATTGCGGAGCATCGGTATTGTTATAGCTGCCGGCGCTCTCATCGGAGAGTATCTCCACCGGAGCGGCGGCGCGAAAGTGCTGGCTCATAACATTCTCGAAAAAGTTGGGGAGAAAAACTCGCCGCTGGCAATGAGCCTGACCGGGTATATTGTGTCGATACCTGTGTTTTGTGATTCCGGATTTATTGTGCTTTCCGCTCTTAGTAAAGCCATCGCAAAGCGAACAAAAATCCCACTAACCATTTTAGCCGTTGCACTAGCGACGGGTTTGTATGCCACCCACGTGTTTGTACCGCCCACGCCCGGTCCTCTCGCTGCAGCTGCAACTATTGGCGCTGATATCGGCAGGGTGTTAATCCTTGGGCTCATCGTGTCAGTGCCTGTTATGGGGGCAGCTCTATTGTGGGCGGTGACAGTTTGCGGCCGATACCCGGTTAAATACGAGCAAACCATCGATGAACCCGAAATGAGTGGACCGCTGCCATCCTTTAAAATAGCTGTAGCCCCAATCCTCGGGCCTATTGTTCTGATCGCTCTAAAATCTGTTGCGGAACTCCCTTCTCGTCCTTTTGGAAATGGAACAATGTTTGATGCGGCCGTTTTTTTAGGTGATCCGATTATTGCTCTGCTGATTGGCGTTGGAACTGCCTTCTTTATGGTAACAGGCGGACAGAAAAAGATTCAGACTGAGTGGATGGAAGAGGGGTTAAATAAAGCCGGTTCTATCATTCTGATTACCGGTGCAGGCGGGGCGTTTGGAGCCGTCTTACGGGAAACGAACCTGAGTGACTTTGCTGAACAATTTGCATCAATTGACGGACTCGGTGTTTTGATTCCATTTTTGATCGCCGCATTCCTGAAAACAGCCCAGGGATCATCAACGGTGGCCATCATTACGGCAGCAGCAATTTGTGCACCCCTCGTTGAATCGTTAGGTTTGGATTCAACTAATGGACTGGCCCTCGCTGTGCTGGCAATTGGAGCTGGTTCTCTTACTGTATCTCATGTAAATGACAGCTATTTTTGGGTTGTTTCAAAATTTTCTGAGATGGATACATCAACAGCCCTTAAAACGCACACTGTGGCAACGCTGATTATGGGAGTGACGGGACTCATCACCATTCAGCTTTTGGCCTGGGTACTGCTTTAAGTTATATAAATATTTTTTTCCTCTTTGATGGAATCAGAAAACGTCCAAATTTAATAGGCGCTCTGTGAATGCCCCTTCAAACGTATCTGTTAGTTTCATGTATTCATCAAACAACCCCGTCGGCATGAAAATAATACTAAAAAAGAAAACCTATCTGTTCCTTTTCATCTTACTGTTCGGCACCGCCATAACTGCCTCTGGCCATGTGAAATGGTTTGCTGACTTCAGTTTCAATGACCAGCCGTTGACACTCTCCGAAGCAGTCGGCCCGCTGTTTATTTTTTTGACGGTATTGAGCATGGTGGTGATTGCAGCAATGGTATTTCTTGACAAGAAACTTCAGTCGTGGCCGCTGTATCAAACCATTGACGGGTGGCTCCAGGAGCGAAAGGGCAATAGCCTGTTGATTATGAGAATTGTGGCCGGCGCTACGCTGCTTTTATCCTGGCAGGGGGATGCCATTCTCGTTCCCGAACTCCCTGTCACAGCCCCGTGGGTAGGGTGGGCACAATTTATACTGGCCTTTATGCTGCTGTTCGACCGGCTTGTGAAATATTCCGGCGCCGGAATAATTGTTCTCTACGTGTTTGCCATTTTTCAGTATGGGATGTTTCATATGCTCGATCACCTTCTTTTTGCAGGTGCTGGTTATTTTTTGATGGTAAGTCAGTCACAAAACGCAGTTATAAAGGAGAGCCGGCTGCCCGTACTTTACGCCACAGTTGGTTTTTCGCTCTGCTGGCTGGCAATCGAAAAAATTATTTACCCGCAATGGGCGCTTTATATACTTGAACAAAACCCTCAGTTAACGCTCGGCCTCGACGTGGATTTTTTTCTGATGAGTGCCGCATTCGTAGAGTTTGCCCTCGGGTACCTTTTGATCATTTGCCTGCTGCAACGCCCGCTTGCCCTGGTAATCACGCTCGTCTTTTTTTCAACTACGTTGGTGTTTGGTAAGGTGGAAGTTATTGGCCACACGCTTGCTCACGGCGCGCTTATTGTATTTCTTCTAGAGGGCCCCGGAAAGCTATACAAGGCCCCAATCACCTTTCACGATAAAATGAGCCTTCGGACAGCATTTGGCGCCGTAAATTTTGTTGTACTTCTCGCCGTACTGATGGTGGGGTACACGCAGGGCGCCTGGCACCAGTACGAAACGCAAAGCGGTCCGGTAGCTGAAGAACAGGCAGTGCTTAATGTTCCGGATGAGGAATCAGCGCCGACGGTAGATATCTTTGCGACTGAAGATCGCCTCACGGGCTGGAATATACGGGTTGAAACGGAAAACTTTACGTTTGTCCCTGAATCCGTAGGACTGCCGCATGAGCCGGGAGAAGGTCACGCCCACCTTTATATTAACGATGAAAAAGTGGACCGGATTTACGGCAGATATACGCATATAGGGCCGTTGCCGCCGGGTGAATACACCATCAGGGTGACTCTTACCACAAATTCCCACCAGCTGTATGCGGTTGATGACGAGGTTATATCTGATGAGATTGAGATATCTGTAGAGTAAGATGAGGGATGGAAATTAACGAGATTCCTGCTTAATCCGCGAGAGATCACAGGCAAGAAGAATTTTGAACGTCGTTCCTTTTCCAACCTCACTGTCTACATCTATGGAGCCGCCCATACTTACTACTTGGTTTTTTGTGATGTAAAGCCCGATGCCCTTTGAGTCTTCATTCTCGTGGAATGTTTTGTACATACCAAACAGGCTTTGTCGGTGCTTCTCAAGGTCTATTCCTTGTCCGTTGTCCCGAATGATTAGTAATGGGCCCATATCCGTTTGTTTAAAAGAGAGTGTAATGAGTGGATCCCTTTCAGAATGCCGATATTTGATTGCATTCGAAATTAGATTTAATAAGATGCTTTCAAGATAGGCCGGGTTATACTGAATCGTTGAATCGTCACAAATATCAGTATCAAATTTCACATTGTGCACAATGATATCTGTTGCAAGAATTTCCCGGATTTTACTGAAGAACTCAAATATGTTTACATCGCTAATGTTCTTCGATGAACCCGCCTGCTGGTCTATAATATCATTGAGATCTTTTATTGCTTCATTCAGCCGGGTTGAGGCCATATTCAGATAGTTGAAGAGCTGTACTTTTTCTTCTTCAGAGGTCTCGGTTTCAATTAGCGACAGAAGCGCCGAAATATTGCCGGCGTGATTCCTGAGGTTGTGCGATACGATATGGGCAAAATTAAGCAGCCGGGTATTTTGATCACTCACGATATTCAGTGTTTCGTTGAGCTCGTTTTCCTGCTGCTTTTTCTCGGTAATATCGGTGAGGTAGCCGTGCCAGATAACGCTGCCATCTTCTTGCCGTTCTGGGCGGGCCCGGCCTCTCAGCCACCTTAACCCTCGTTCAGGCAGCTGCACCCGGTAGTCGTGCTCCCATGGTTCAAGCGTATTAAAAGATTTGTTTATGGTAGCGGCTACAGACTTCAGGTCTTCCGGATGGATGCGGTCAATCGCCTTTTTAGAATCATGTAGAACCTCTTTAGGCTTCAGCTCATAAACATTATTAAACGCCTCACTCGCAAACGGGAAACATGACGATCCATCCGGAAACTGCTGGAACTGGTAAATAGCGCCGGGTACCTGCTGTGAGAGTTTCTTTAGCGTTTCATCACTCTTGCGAAGTTTCTCCTCAGCCTGTTTTCGCTCCGATATATCGGAAATTGCAACGAGCACATTATCAACATTGCCGTCTTCACTGCGAAGCGGCGTATAGTATGCATGGGCCCAGCCTTTATTACCCGACGATTCAATTTCGAAATAATAATCGGCAGACTTCACAGTTTGACCCGACATCGCCTTTTTCAGCTTGTGGGTTAGTTTTTCATGATTGACGTGAGGAAACAGCTCGAAGGGGTTTTTACCCAGTACCTGGTCTTGTGTCATTCCGCTGATCGTTTCCATCATGGAATTCCAATAGATATATTCGTAGTTGGAATTGATGACATAGATCCCCTCGCTGGTATTATTTAGAATCTGATCGAAAAAGTTATGGGTTTTCTTGAGCTTCAGTTCAGTGAGCTTTCGCTCGGTGATATCACGCATAATTCCTTCCACAGCAATCAAGCCACCGGAATCGTCAGTTACGATTTTAGCGCTGACAGACGCATACATAAGTTTATCTTTCGCATTTGCCATTCTGACCTCAAAATCGGAGACAACACGGTCTTTTTTTAATGACTCTATAAGTTTTTCCCGGTCAGTCTGATAGTAGTAAAAATTTGAAACTGGGTGGCCAATTACATCCTTCCTCTTATGACCGGAAAAAGTTTCGACAGACGGACTTATTTCTGTTACAATGCCGTGTCGGTTGGTCCTGTAATACACATCATAAATGTTTTCAAAAATAGAACGGTATTTTCCCTCACTTTCTTTAAGGGCTTCATCAGCGCGAATTTGCTCAGTAATATCTTTTGTGATTCCAAACGTGCCGATAATATTATTTTCGTAATCATATAGCGGCAGTTTAGCTGTAGAGGCCCACAAGGTTGTGGGGGCTGAACCGGATGTAACTTCCTTTTCCCGTTTGTCGAGTATAGGCTTACCTGTTTTTATGATCTGCTGTTCGTCCCGGTATGCTTCTGTGGCATGAGAATCATCAAAAAAATCAAAATCTGTTTTACCGATCGCGTCATTAGGGTGGTTCAACCCGAATTTGGACGCACATGCGGTGCTTATTTTTGTAAAACGGCTCTGGAGGTCTTTAAAGAAAATGCTGTAGGGAAAACCCTGCATGATTTGATTAAGCAGGTAGGAATCGTTATGGGAGGTTGATTCAAGCTGATGCCTAATGTAGTCAAGCTCTATTTGGCCGGATACAAGGGTTGGCCTTCCATCTTTAAAGTCAACAGCTTGACCCGAGCAGCGAGCTTTTACTCTTTCCCCGGTTGCATCTTTGATGTATCCTGAAAAAGATAGCGTCGATTCGCCATTTCCATGTTTAAATCGGAGAAGTTGATCTTGAATATAGTCCTTATCATTTTGAATAAATAGAAGGCACCAATCCTTTAAAGAGACAGTGTTGCCGTTCAGGCCGGTTAAATAACGTGATGAAAAGGGACGGGGTAATTGAAACCGGTCTTCTTGTACATACCACAGCCAGTGGTATGATTCAGTTGAAGCGGTATTTTTTTTGAAAGAGTTGTTCATAGATGTGTAAGCAAATGGTGCTATAGCCCCAGTATTCTGCCTGCAAATACTGTACCATGAGTCACTTACGTGATCTTATTATCGGTAAATAAATACAAGTCTTGAGAAAAATGTATTGAAAAACAACTTAAAGGGGTGGAGTAGAATCAGGAATCGTATCATTTCGCAATGAATCCGTGATTATTTGATCGTCGACGGATTGCCCGATATCAAGTGTATCAGAGGTAAGTGGGAAGGTGTCAATAGGTTGCGGCCTGAGGAGTGTGTCAGCGATGGTGGAAGAATCTTCCGGATTAAGTCCCGGCGCGGATTCAGACAGGCTGATGGAATCAACCTGTACATACGCTATACCGCTCAGATGCGTCATTTGTTCCAGAATCCATCGGCTTCGCTTATTTGCGTATGGAGAGGGCGGGTTGACCCGCATGCGTTTCGGACTAGGCAAAACAGCCGCCAGCCGTGCAGACATGTCAGGTTCAAGCTCAGATGCCGGTAATCCAAAAAATTGCTCAGATGCTTTTCCAATTCCAAATACTCCCGGCCCAAACTCTGCAATATTCAGATACACTTCAATGATTCTTTCTTTTGGCCAAAAAAGTTCAATCAAAACCGTAATCCCTGCCTCAATCCCTTTCCTGAAAAAAGATTCTGCCGACCACAGGTACAAATTTTTGGCAACTTGCTGGCTGATGGTGCTTGCGCCGCGGCTTCGTATGCCTTCCCGCCGGTCTTCCCACGCCTCCCCAATCGATTCAAAATCAAAACCCCAGTGATTCCAAAAGTGCTGGTCCTCAGAGGCTACCACTGCCCAGGTTGAATGCCTTGGTAAATTTTCGAAATCAACCCAGTGCTCTCGCAAATTGTATTGTTCAGCCGGCAGTGATTCCCAATCTTGTTGCTGCATAAAACTGGTTGTAGGAGGATTAACCCAGCGAAGAGCAACGATGGAGATAAGCAGTGAAATGAAAAGGGTGAGGATTGAACCGACAACTAAGTAAAGATAGAATTTACCACGGAGGTAAAAAGGGTGTTTCGGGTTGATATCATCGGTGGCAGTGTTTTCCATGGATACTATAACTAAGGAAACCGCAATCTGTTTCACATGGATTGTTGAAATATGGCATGTCTTGTGAGGGATTTGAACTTAGTTATCAAAGCTATTTTATGACTGTATCTAAACGTCACGATGGCAATAGACATGCCACGTTTTGAAAAGTATTTGGTTTGATTAAGTAAATCCCCGGCTGATGGTTGGTTTTTCCGCCTGCCGGGTAGGTTAGGGTTTTTGAGTTTGATGCTGGGATTCTTCTGAACCGGGTACGGGGCATTTCCACTCGTCAGCCTGTAAATGCAGCATGCAGACGAATTGTATCAACCAAAAAAAAGCCCCTGTGTATTTCACAGGGGCTTCGAGATAATGAATTAGTAAATGAGACTCTACTGCTGATCTTCCGCAGGAATTGGGGCATCCCACTCTGGGATATCAGCTGATGCGTCGCCCGTCATCAGGTAGGTATCAAACCAGCGCAGCATACGGTGCGAGTAGTCAAGCCGGGAGGATGCACGCGTGTTGCCATGGCCTTCGCCGGGATAATATACAAGCCTAACAGGAACCTCCGGCTTACGTACCTTCATATGCCGATAAAGCTCGAGAGATTGCGCCGGGTGCACACGGGTATCTTCTGCACCGTGCATAATCAGGATCGGAGTTTCGGCGCGGTCAACCCAGTAGATCGGGCTTCGCTTAAGGTAGTCCATCCATGTTTCATCCGATTCCCACATGCGTTCTCGCGTGTGAACCAGGAAGAGTTCATCGGGAATATCGCTGGTTCCCCATTTGCTGATATTGTTACTGATACCCACAAACATGACGGATGCAGCAAATCGATCGGAGTAATGAGTCGCCATCCAGCCGGACGCGTATCCACCGTACGATCCGCCGGTCACGCCAATGCGGTCGGCATCGGCAACGCCCTGGTTAATCAGGTAATCCACACCGTCTACAATATCATCGAACTCAGCACCGGCAAGATCACCCTGGCTGCTGTATGCAAACTCAATTCCTCGCCCGGTACTTCCACGATAGTTAGGGTAAAAAACGCCGTATCCTTTTGCAGCTGCCATCTGACCCGGCATCGAATAGGCCGTAAGCCAGCCGTTATCGTAATGAGCTTCCGGTCCGCCATGGACAACGGTTATCACAGGAATTCTGTCGCCCTCGGAATAGTCGAGCGGATAGATCATAACGCCGTCAATATCAAATTCTCCATCACGGGTTGTATACGTTACAACTTTCTGCTCGCCGAGTTCAACATCCGAAAGCCAATCATTATGATTCGTAACTCGCTCCGGCTGTGCGTTTCTGCCGCTTTGCTTCACAAATAGTTCATTTGGGTGCTCCGGACTACTGGCTACAAAAGAGATCAAGCCGTTATCAGATCGCGAAAACGACCCAATGGAGTGTTCATCCGATCGGAAAATTGTTTGCTTATTACTGCCGTTCGGGTTGATGGAGCCGATGACAGATGCCGTACTCTCACTTGCCAGGAAATGGATTTGATTGTTTCCTGTCCAAACAATTTGCTCGTATTTACCTTCGTAATCCTCATCAATAATTGATGGTGTGCCTCCATCTGCAGACACAATCAATATCCGGCCGTCAATGGGGTCGTGAATATCTGCGCCGGCACGGAGCGCAAGTCGTTCTCCGTCAGGACTCCACTCAATCTGACCGATTTTTCCTTCGTTATTCACTTCGGCCGCCACCTCCCGTGTTTCATAGTCGACGATATACACACTCTGTGCCATATAAAAATCATCAATACTCGGCGTAGGTGCGGCTGAGACAGCAATTTTTGATCCGTCAGGGCTCCACTTCATCATATAAACAGTACCGTCAACTTGTAGTTGATGTGGCTCGTGGTCCATATGATCATGAGATACATTTGTAATGTAAGCCGGACGCTGAGGCCGATTTGCCTCATATACATTTGCTTTATAAGGCAGCGGAGAATCTGAGGTTTCAGCGTTTAATGTGGATGAAAAAACAATATGATTTCCATCGTTATGCCACTCATAAGAAGAGATGTTTCTGTCATACTCAAAAATTTTGACAGCCTCTCCGCCATCAAGAGGCAGTTCGTAAAGAGAGCGGCTATCGTCCTCTTCGCGCTGAGTTAAAAAGGATAGGCTGTTATGGCCAGGCCGAAACTGGATACTTCCGATACCCCCTGTTGTATGGTAAGGCTTAGTTTCTCCCGTTTCTACGTTCAGGACGTGCAGCTCAGTGCTGCTGCCCGCATTTTCTTCGTAAGGATCGGCAGGAACGCTTACGGTGTACGCAACTTTGCTTCCGTCGTCAGATGTGATTGAACTGGTGACAGACTTTATTTTTGTTACATGTTCAAGTGTCAGTCCCTGGGCAAAAAGTGCAGAACCGGCACTAAAAAAAAGGACCAGAAGTAAAAGGCTCAACTTTCTTAACAGTAGAATTTGAGGTCGTGATTATCCGGTTTGATGATCTTTCATAAGTTCAAATAATTAGGTTTTAGGTTGGCTTACACATCTTGTTAAATATAAAAAAAAGAATATGAGAATGGGCATTTTAGCATAGTCAAATCGCGGTAGATTTTCGACGAAGGCATCAAAAAAGTTGATTACCTTCTTCTCCTGTTCATTCATTATTTTAAGATGGCATCTTCAATCATATTCAATTTTACAATGAAAAAATATTTCACTGGTTTTGCAGTGCTTTTCCTGTTAGCCTCGTGCGGAACAGCTGATGTAGCAACGGATTCCTATTACTCCAATAACACGCTCTACTCAACACTTTGGATTCAAACCGCGGCAGAGTATGAGGCTCTGACCTACCAGGCTTACAACACCTCGGTACGCCTGCTGCCGGTTGCGCTGGATGATTCTTTCTGGACGGCCTCCCTTGAACAAGGCGAATCTTTTGCCGATCTGCCACCCGCGATTATTCTTGATGTCGACGAAACGGTTCTGGATAATTCGTATTACGAAGCCCGTGGCATCCTTGATGAAACCGGCTATGACCCCGACACGTGGAACGCCTGGGTGCGCGAGATGGAGGCTGAAGCGATTAAGGGCGCCGTTGAGCTAACATCCCAAGCCGATGACATGGGCATTTCAGTTTTTTATATTACAAACCGCTCAGCCGATGTGCAGTCTGCAACGGAACAAAACCTGCGTGATGAAGGATTTCCGGTGGCTGAAGGAGCCGTGATGAGCAACGGCGGACGGCCCGACTGGACATCCGCCAAAACAGAACGGCGTCAGCTGGTAGCTGATGATTACCGTGTGCTGATGCTGTTTGGTGACGATCTCAACGACTTTGTGTCCGCACGCGGTATATCCATCAATCAAAGAAAACAACTGGTTGAGGAGCATCGCGATAAGTGGGGCTACAAGTGGTTTGTGTTTCCAAATCCAAATTATGGATCATGGGAGAGGGCGCTTTATACCGGCGACGAGCAGACCGATGAGGAGCGTCAGCAATCCCGCCTGGACCGGTTAGAAACAAAACGAGAAAACTAATCATTAAAATAAATGTGTTACGTTAACACTGGCGTAACTCATAAATGGAACCTGTTTCTTAACTTATAAATATCAGCGATATTCAGTAATGATTCTATTGAAGCCAGATGTTTCCGCTTAAACGTGATTAGCATCAACAAAACCCAAAGAAATTAATATAACTATGTCAGACAACTCATTTAGCCGTCGCGATTTTCTCAAAACAGGAGCTCTCTCATCTTTAGCGCTTGGAAGCGGCCTGATGGGTCGGTCAACAGCCCCGGCTAAAAAATTTAAAAGCAATCCGGGTGATGCTAAAAATGTCATCTTCCTGGTTTCTGACGGAATGAGTTCAGGCACGATGACGCTGGCTGACCTTGTGAAACAAGATCAGTACGGAGATAAGACACACTGGATAAAGCTGTATGAGTCAGATCGGGAGTACCACCGCGGGTTGATGGATATGGCATCGCTGAACTCCACGGTAACGGACTCAGCTGCCGCCGCTTCTTCCTGGGGCTGTGGTCAGCGGATCAACAACGGAGCTGTGAACTGGGGCCCCAATGATGAGCAGTATAAAACCATCTGTGAAATTTTCAGGGACGCAGACAAAGGAACCGGGCTTGTAACTACGGCACGGCTCACTCATGCCACGCCATCGGGGTTTGGCATCAATATGCCGGCGCGGGGGATGGAGAATGAAATTGCCGTTCAGTATTCTGAACGGGGCTATGATGTGCTCATGGGCGGGGGAAACCGTCATTTTCATCCGCTCCTGAGAGAAGATGGAAGGGATCTCTATTCTGAATTTACGGAAAACGGATACACTATTGCGCGTACCAAGCGGGAACTCAATCGCGCGACTCGGAACAGCAAACTCCTCGGCATTTTTGATGACTCACATCTTCCCTATACGGTGGACCAAAACACACTGAGTGATCTACAGGAGGGAGTACCCACCCTTGCTGAGATGACCTCGTCTGCATTGGACAGACTCAGCCAAAACGAGAACGGATTTGTATTACAAATTGAAGGTGCCCGGGTTGATCATGCTGCTCATGGCAACGATCCGGCAGGCATGATTTACGACCAGATTGCCTTTGATGACGCCATCAAACAGGTGATGGATTTTTCAGATGGCCGCGATGACACACTGGTGATTTTAACGACCGATCACGGGAACGCCAATCCCGGCCTGAGCGGCCTTGGCAGCGGTTATGGTGACTCACCCAATATGATGGCAACGCTTTACGACTACCGCCATAGTTTTGAGTGGATGTACGAAGAATTCACAAAACAGATGCCGGCTGGCTCTGGTAGTTTCCCCCAGGTAAACACAATCAGGAATGTGGTTGAATATGCAACACAAACGCAGATTACTACCGACGAGGCGTTAATGATCAAGAGAGCCTTTCAGGGAACTTTTGAAGCCCCCTTCAGCAACCGTGAAGGCGTGGGGGCGGTGCTTGCCGGCGTCCTGGCCAACTATAACGGCATTTACTTTATCGGCACCAATCACACCGCAGACTATGTTGAACTTGCAGCCTGGGGCCCCGGCAGCGATCGTATTCCCACCTTTGTGCGCAACACCGCTCTGTTCGACCTGATGGTTGAGATGGCTGGTGTGAGGGAGTATGCGCAGGGGTGAGGGGCAAGCTTTATGATTGAAATCTGGCTTACCCAAACGTCATGCCGGACTTAATCCGGCATCTCATATTCTATCTCGGGCAAACATCTTCATCAATCTATCTAAAAACCAGTGAGAAGCCGACCTTTCCAAGAACATTGCGAGGGTAAATCCCACTGCCAGCTGCCGGAAGTTATTCTCAATACTAAAACTAATATTTTCAGCCTAATCAAAATTGAGGTGTTAAAACTTGCCAAAAGAAACAGACTATTTAAAAAAACTCTACCCACTCGCGCTTGAACTTCAAAAGATAGCACCGTGGAATGATATATATGAACGTGAACTATTTGGTATAAAGGTGCCGGGGTCAGAGGAACCCTTGTTTGCAAGCGTGATGGGGTCAACCGGGGAGTTTTTGGCCGTATCTTTTTACGAAGGTGTGGATGCAGCCCACCAATTTTTGCGAATTCAGGAAGATCCTGTCGAGTCGGACCCAATGGATGTGTTATTGATTCCACATCTTATGGTGTCGTTCGAGCAGCCCCAGTATATGGAGCCTGAAGATATAGACAGGCTGAAAGCTTTGGGGTATTCAGTCAGAAAAAATTCCAGGCTCCCGGTGTTTAAAGAGGTGGTCCCGGGGTGTATTCACGTCCTGCCGGAAACAGATAAACTGGCCCAGCTGGAACCCTTGATTGAACAGGTAATAAACGTTGCAAGCCGTGTTGGCAGACAGGAGTTTGCCTGGATTGAGCATGTGCCTGAAGGATTGAATGGCCTCGTTCGTGTTCCAGATGGCCGTGCAAAAAGTGGTTGGCGGGATGATAACAAGAAATTTGAACTCAAACCGGCGCCTGCAATACCTCCCCTCAGTAAAAAGCAGGTGAAGCCATTCAACCAGCTGCCGAGGAACAATATAGTTTTACAGGTGGGAATGGTTTTGGTGCCTTCCCCGATTGGAGATAAACACCCACCATACTTTCCGTTTCTGTTGATGCTGGTTGAAAAAGAGAGCGGGTATGTCTTAACTCCCGAAATGATGACGCCGCACCCCAATGTGAAAGAGATGTTTGCAAAGAGCGGAGAAAGATTGATTGAGTTCCTTACGAGGCAGAAGGTTCATCCAGTTGAGATAGAGTATCGGTCGGCACGCCTTCAGCCGGTACTTGAGGCAGCTTTCAAACATACATCGGTAACATTACGAAAAGTTCAGTGGATGTCCGCGTTTGATGATGCAGCAGAAAGTATGATCAATCACATGATTGGAGGTAGATAAAAAGTTGATGTGAGGGCATTCGATAGAGGCTGCAACCCTATCCTTCAACCACCTGTTCACGTGCATTTCTCATGAACTGCGTCAGATCCTGAACACCCATGTAGCCGCGCCGGCTGTCGATGACCTGGCCGTTGTGATCCATCACAACAGTAAACGGAAAAGCCGTGAGGCCAAGGCTGTTGGCAAATGCCTGCTGTGTGACTTCTTCTCCCATAAATGTAATGGTCTCTTCAGAGTTGCCGTTGATTTTGACGGGATAATAATCTCTGTCGATCACAGCGCGTGTGGATGGAGCGGGGTAAACGTCGCGGTTCATCGCCCGGCAAAATTGACAACCCACCTCATAGATATCAACGATGATTAACCGGCCGTCCTGCTCCGCTTTTGTCATCGCCTCTTCGATCGGTAGCCAGTCCGGGGCGTTCTGAATCTCTTGTGGCGTCACTTCTTTAAGTGCGTTGTAGAGGAACACTCCAAGAAATGCTGCAATAATACCGGTAATTATAAGTGGGCGTTTCATATGGGTTAATCTGTTTACAGTCGAGATTTAACAAGTGATTACTAAACGATAAAAATAAGAAATTATTTGCCCCAAATCCGATTCCAAAAGAGTTCAAAACTTCGGCCTCTGGCATTGAAGGACGGTATAAACTCTTCAAACGTATATGCATTTCCTTTGTCGTTGATAATGAGTTCATTTCTCCAGACAAATTCACCATTATTGGAAAGCCAAAAGTCGTCTCGCCCAAACCGTAAATCATAAAAGTAGATGACATCGTCTTCATTTTTTTCCACGGAATAAAAACCGCGCGAAAACCAGAGCAACGCCGTTGTGGCCCGATCGTTGATGTAAGGCTCAATCAGGCCTGAGTTTTTTGGAATAGATGTAAATGTAAGGTCTGCAGATTCATCAAAAATAGAATAAATGGCCTGGTAGATGGTGTCCTGCTTCATCACATATCCACTCCATAGAAAAGTGGTCGGTCCGTTGGGTGTGGTTTTCAGTTCATCATAATAGCCATATTGATTTTGGAAAGATTCCTGAAATACACCGTGAACGTGCGATTTTATGGCGTGTCCCCAGAGAATGTAAATTGCAGCTATAGACAGGCCAGTCTTGTTGATGGCTGAACCGAGGCTTGGTTTTCTTCGAAGAACCAGCGCGCCAAGCAAGCCGCCAAGCAGTGGCACTGTAACCAGCGGATCAATAATAAACATAGCATCGGTTGTAAATGGCCTGTTGGTGAAAGGAAGAAAAATCTGGGTGCCATATGTAGTTTGCAGATCAATAAAGACGTGGGTTAAAAAAATCCAGAACGTGAACAAGGTCCATGATTTCCAACCTGCCTCCCGATCTTTATATAGTTTTTGAAACACCCAGCCCAAAAGCGGTGACGACAGCAGTATAAAAGTAATGGAGTGCGTAAAGCCCCGATGGATGTAAAGCTGCTGCACGGCATCAACAAACGGGTTTACAATTATATCCAGGTCCGGAAGCGTGCCTAAAACAGCGCCCCATACCGCTGCACGATACCCGATTTTTCGGCCGAGACATGCTTCACCAACAGCAGCTCCAAGGGTGGCCTGCGTAATAGAATCCATAGAATTTATATTTATTTACAAATGCAAAAGAACCGCACCGAACCTAAAATCGTTGGATCCGAAGTTGTCCTCCAAATAGTAACGTTTTTTTAAAAGCTTTTACAGAGGGAAGTCATTCGTGAGAATGAAAACACGTTACATTGCGATTTAATTGATGAAAACATTTACTTATGAGATATATAAAATTATTTATTTTTCTGGCCGCCATTACAGCGGCGGCTGCATGTTCAGGTGATGAAAGCATGCAAAGGCGAGCATCAGATATGACCACCCCATCGGTTGAAGCTGTGCAGGCCAGATTTGGCTCGTTGCCGCTTCAGCAGCGATTGAGTGGCGTGGTTCAGGCTCAAAAACAAGTTGAGATTTATCCCAGAATTTCAGCACCAGTTGAAGAAGTTTATAAGCAGGATGGCGATGAAGTTGTGGAGGGAGAGCCGCTTATTAAGCTTCGCGACAGGGAGTTTATGTCGCGGGTACAGCAGGCGGAGGCCGACCTGAGAATAAACCGAGCGAGAGTCAAGCAGGCGGAAGCTGTGCTTAATGAGGCCAAATCTCAGCTCCGGCGTCAGCAGAGTTTATATGATCGCGATTTAAGCAGCGATATTGAGCTTGAGAGCAGCCAGGCTGAATTGCAGTCGGCTGAGGCAAATCATGAGCTTGCCCTTGCGCAGGTCGACCAATCGAAGTCTACCCTTGAAGAACAACAGGAGCTTTTAGCGCAAACAATTATCCGATCCCCTATAACCGGTACGATTGGGCAGCGAAATGCAGCTGTTGGGATGCAGGTCTCATCAAGTACGCAGCTTTTTACCGTGGGCGATCTGAATGATGCACGAGTGACAATAAATTTGACAGAGCAAATGCTCGGTTTTATCAAAAAAGGTCAGCGTACCATTATTCGCTCGGAGAGTATGACCGACCAGGTGATCGAAGGTGAAATATCCCGAATATCGCCGTTCCTTGGAATGGGTAGTTTTAGTACTGAGGCTGAAATTGATGTGGAAAACACACGCGACCTTCTGTTGCCAGGCATGTTCGTAACTGTAGATATTATGTATGGTGAAAGTGAGCAGGCTACATTGATTCCTATCAGTGCTATTTATCGACACCCCAGGACAGGTGAAACGGGCGTCTACGTGGCTCCTGATTATGGTGCAGAAACAGCACCCGTTGAACAAGTAGACAGTTCAAATCCTCCGCCGCTTAGTCAGCCAACAATGGTCGAATTTGTTGGAATTGACGTTATTGCTCAAGGACGAGAAACAGCTGGGGTTGTAGGCATACAGGCTGGTGACTGGATTGTAACAGTTGGGCAAAATCTGCTCATTAATAACGAGAGCGGGTCAGCGAAGATTAGGGCAACTTCCTGGAACCGTATTATTCGCATGCAACAGATGAATCCGAAAGACCTGCTTCGGGATATCATGAACGAGCGAATGGCCGAGCGATCGGCAGTAATCGAATCAACAGAATCATAGGATACCATTATGGGACTTACTAATACCTCCGTAAAACGTCCCATCGCAACGGCGATGGTGTACCTTATTGTAATTGTGCTGGGTGTCACCGGATTTCGATTTTTACCGGTCGATCTGCTCCCGCCCATTGAATATCCAAGACTTAGCGTGTCGGTCGATTATCCGAATGTAGGGCCGGAAGAGATTGAAACCATCATAACCGATCAGCTTGAGAATGCATTAGCTGGTGTATCTAACCTGGAAGAGATTACCTCTCAGTCGGAAGAGGGCAGGGGCCGTGTAAACCTCAATTTTTCGAGAAATACGAATCTTGATGAGGCGGCTAACGATATTCGTGCTGCGCTCGACCGTGTTCGGCGAAGCCTCCCTGAGGAAGCCGATCCGCCCCGTGTTCGGAAATTTGATCCGAACGATTCCCCCATCGTCATCATCGGGGCTCAATCAACGCGACAGCTTGATGAGCTCACCCGAATTCTGGAAAACGATATCTCAAAACGTCTCGAACAGGTTCCGGGGGTAGGGACTATTGATGTATGGGGCGGGATCGATAGGGAAATCAGGGTTAATTTAAAACGTGATCGCCTGAACGCAAGCGGACTCACGGCGGAGGATGTACGTAACGCTATCGTGGCCGAAAACAGCACGCTGCCCGGTGGTAATGTGAAAGAAGGATTCAGCGACCTGTATGTGCGTACCGTCGGCGAGTTTGATGACATAAACCAGATTTCCCAGACAATTATTACAACCGTTGATGGAAAGCCCATTCGAGTCCGCGATGTGGCAGACGTAGAAGATGGATTCCAGGACGTCGGACGGCTTGTGAGCATCAACGACGAGCCGATGATACGAATGGGAATCCGGAAGCAGTCGGGTTCAAATACTGTTGAAGTTTCACAGGGCATTCAGCGTGAGATCGAACGCATCAATTCCGAACGGGATGATTTGAACTTGATGATTGTGATTGATCAGAGTGATTTCATTCAGAACTCAATCGATAATGTGCAGCAATCGGCTATTTGGGGAGCGGTTCTGGCTATATTTATTCTTTACCTCTTTCTGAGAAATGGGTCTACAACATTTATTATTTCACTTGCCATTCCTGTATCCATCATTGCCACGTTCGGACTGCTCTATTTTTCAGGGCTTACGCTGAACCAGATGAGTTTTGGCGGCCTGGCTCTCGGGGTGGGTTTAATCGTTGACAACGCAATTGTGGTTCTCGAAAATATTGTGCGACTCAGGAATAATGGGAAATCACTGAAGGAGAGCGCGCTTGTGGGAACGAGCGAAGTGTCAGGTGCGATTGTTGCATCTACGCTAACTACATCGGTTATTTTTCTCCCCGTGGTTTTTATGCAGACCATCACGGGTACGCTTTTCCAGGAGCTTGCGCTGGTTGTTGTTTTTGCACTGGTATGTTCACTCTTTGTGGCACTCACGCTTGTGCCGATGCTGGCCAGTAAATTCATGACGATCAAAACAAATGAAGAGATGACCGAGAAGGACAAAGGCCGGTTTCAGCTTTATTTTGAGCGTGTTGAAGACAAGTACAGCAACTTTCTTCGTCGGATGATTAACCGGAAGTTCATTGTGTTTGGGACTACAGTTGTCTTGATGGCAGGTGCAATTTATGGCAGCGGGTTTATATCCACGGAACTTGCGCCTCAGACCGAAGCCGATGAAATTAGTATCGATTTTTACCTGGCAGATGGGATGAACATTGCCATTGCCAACGAATATCTTCAGGAGCTGAAACATAAAGTAACCGCCATTGCGCCGATGGATCAGGTTAAATATATGACTACCGAAGTTAGAAACGGTAACGCAGAGGTAGAGCTCGCAATGGTCGATCAAAGCCAGCGTAATGTGAGTACTTATGAGCTGGCTGATGAACTGAGTGAAAAAATAGAAGGGACTATTCCCGGTGGCGAGTTCAGGGTGCGGGCTCAGACCGGCCTCTGGATTTTGCGCCGAATCTTTGGATCAGGCGGGGATGAAGCCGTACAGCTCGAACTTCGAGGATATGACCTGGATCAGGCCGATATCATAGCAGACGAAATTGTGAGCCGGATGGAGCGAATTCCGATGATTCGTGGTGCACGTTCCGATCGTCAGGAAGGCCGGCCTGAACAGAACGTGGTTTTTGATCGTCAAAAAATAGCGGAGCTGGGTCTCACCGGCCGCGATATTGCCCAGGCAATTCAGGCAAATGTGGGCGGAACCACAGCAGGCGTTTTTCGCGAGGGTGGAAATGAGTTCGATATAAATGTGCGCCTGCAGGAAAGCGACAGGATGAGTACGCTTGATTTGGACAATATTCCGGTTCGCACTGCATCCGGCGAAACTGTTCCGGTATCAACCGTTATTAAACAGGAATCAGCTCGAGGGCCCGTCAGCATCAATAGAATTAATGGTCAGAGGGTGACCTACATTTCGGCCAACCTTGAAGGTAACGCAACACTTGGGGAAGCGGTGGAAGCTGTACGGTCAGAACTTGCGGGTATGTCGCTCCCGGCCGGATTTTCAATCGTGTATGGCGGGGAATATGAAGAGCAGCAAGAAGCACAAACAGATTACCTGATCTCAATAATAATGGCGTTTATTCTGATTTATATGGTGATGGCCGCACAGTTCGAACGCTTTCTCGACCCGCTTATCGTGATGTTTTCGGTGCCTGTTTCTATTGTTGGGGTGATTCCAATTATGCTTCTGACCGACACCACGTTTAATATGCAGAGTATCATGGGAGTGATCATGCTGATCGGTATTGTCGTAAATAATGCCATTGTGCTTGTCGACTACATCAACCTTATGAGGCGCGATAAAAATCTCAGCGTTTTTGAGGCGGTGGTTCAATCAGGCAAGCTCCGGCTTCGTCCTATACTGATGACAACCCTGACAACCGTACTTGGCCTGCTCCCGCTTTCGTTTGGGTGGGGCGCCGGCGGTGAAATTCAGGCAGCTCTTGCGCGTGTTGTAATCGGTGGGTTGACCGCATCAACACTGATTACGCTTGTCCTGATTCCTGTAGTTTATGTGACCGCAGATAATGTGAAAGTATATGTAACGGAGAAAAAAGAAGCATATTTTGGAATCGGAGAAGTTGCTCCAAAACCCGCGACCACAGGTTGAGAGGATCTATCAAAGATACAAAGTAGTAAAAAAGCCGGTGAATGAATTATCACTGGTTTCAATTTATAAAAGCACCTCAATAATGGAGATGCTTTTATGATTTTTACAAAGGGTTTTATACTTATTTTTCTGTTGACATTGCTCGCTCATCAATCTGCTGAAGCCCAGGCTACAGACTCTTCAGAAGCCGCCATTACAAACACAACACTTCTCGAAAACAGCTCGATGACGATCAAGGGCTCATCAACTCTTCATGGCTGGACGGTTGAAGCTACAGATTTCTCGGTTCAATTTAGCATTCCCAATAACTGGTTTCAGTCTGATGATAACTGGAATGGCTCTGATATTGATACATTAGCAGTAACGGTTCCTGTGGAGCATCTTGATGGCGGTAGAAATAAAATGAACAGAGATTTAAGAGAGGCTCTTCGGTTTGAGGCTCATCCTCAAATTAGGTTTACCTGGGATGAAATTGGGTTTACAGGACAGACCGGTATCGGGAAAAGTGCAACGGTAACAGGCAGCGTAACGGTTGCCGGTGTGCAGCGTGAGATAGAGTTTGGCACGGATATCAGGCTGAACGAATGGAATCAAATTGTGGCAAAAGGCAGTGTAACGATGAACATGACGGATTACAATATTGAGCCGCCTACAGCACTCTTTGGAGTGATACGAACAGATGAAAAAATAGAGTTGATGTTTGAATTGTACTTTGAGAAGGAAAATCAGGGCTAAACTTTAATATTGATCAGTTAGGGCGGGCTTCATTTTTTTAATCAACTACTTATAACATACGGCCGATTGCCCCTTCATTCCAAACCTAATTTCCATTGTATAACTAATGAATAACTAATAACTTTGACAGGACTATTTAAGAGTAATTACTATTAGATTAATGAAGTTGACAAATGCCTAAAAAAATTGGTTCACTTACGCTTTATTCAGTCGATGATCTGCATGAGCTGCTGGGTTTAAGCAAAATGACGATTCGTGCATACTTCCGGGAAGGAAAACTGAAGGGAAAAAAACTAGGTGTTCAGTGGTATATCACAGAAGAGGCCATCCGGGAGTATTTTGATGAGCCGGAAGAAAAACCGGCACCCAAGCGCAAGCGTTCGCTGAAGTATGTTGTGCAAGGAGTGAACGATCTTGTGAGCGAAACCGAAGAGTGCAGCACTATTGAGGAAACACTCGACACGCTCAGTAACCAGGCAATCATCAGTCTGTTCCAGGTGAAAATTGTGGATGCTGAGTCCGGTGAAGTATTGGAGCTGATTAAAGCCCGCGATTTCATTGAACGTCATAATTGAAGCCTGAGTATGATTTATTGAGTTATAAAGGTAAAAGTCCCCCTTGTTAGGGGAGAATTTTCTAAATAGAAAAAATATTTTTCGACTTGAATTTACAACCAAAAACAGATGAAAAAGACACTGCTTGAAGTGATTGAGTTTGGAGAAGAGCCGGAAGACACATTTTATTGCCTGGTTGATAAAGAGATTAGCCCGGACGGCCTGGATGTGTCGTCGCTGAAACTGAGCGATCCGCGCAACTTCGACCAGGTACTGCGCGACAGCGGCTGCCTGATGTTGTTCACCGGCGATGAAATGAAAGAGCTTATCAATCGAGGGGATGTTGATCCCGAAAACATGCATGAATCTCTTGTTGATGTCGCCGTGAAAGAAGGCCTTCTCAAGAAAAATTAACTGGGAACGGTTCGTTCTTCTCCCACCATACTTTCGCTTTCACGATAGAGCAAATCGTTTTGGCGTCGGTAATTTCACCGGAGGCTATCATTTCCAGCGCTTCAGAAAAGGGAACCCTGTGATTAATGACAAATTCGTCATCGTCTGCATTTTTAAGTTTTTGTTCAAGGTTCCAGGCTACAAACACAAATATCTCTTCATCGGCGTATCCAATCGCCGGGAAAAATGAGCCGGCGTTTTCAATGGATCCGCATTCAAACCCCGTTTCTTCTACCAGCTCCCGCTTTGCTGTTGTCATAGGAGGCTCTCCCTCATCGAGTTTACCGGCAGGTACTTCAATAAATATACGTCGTGGCGGATACCGGAATTGCTTGAGCAGCATAATAGTGCCGTCATTAAACACGGGTACAATAGCACTTGCCCCGGGATGTTTAATCCAGTCTCGTGTAGATTGTGAGTCATCGGGAAGCTGAACGTCGTCAACGTAGACCTGGAGAAGAGGTCCGTCATAAACGTGTCGGGACGATAACTTCTTTTCGGTTAGCTGGTTAGACTCTTTCTCTGAGGAGTTTAATTGATTATTCTTCATCTGCACATTACTCTGATAAAAAGTGTATTTTTTAAAAAAAACGGAAACAAACTTTCATTACATGAAGGACGTAGTACATGTTGATGGGAAAAAGGTTATGGTTCGTAATGACGTCTTTACTTGGTCGAACCTTATTTCTTTAACCCGGGTACTTGTAACTGTTCCTATAATCTACATCCATTATCAGAATAACAAGGAAGTTTCTCAGCTAGTAACACTTTTAATAGTTTACGGTGCAATTTCTGACTATCTGGATGGCCTGGTGGCCCGGTTGCGGAATGAAATTTCTGAATTGGGCAAAATGCTGGATCCTGTTGCTGATAAGTTCATGGCGTTTTTGCTGTTTTTTTATACGGTATGGCTGGGCTGGATTCCGCTGTGGTTTTTTCTGATTGGGGTGGTTCGGGATCTGCTGATAATGCTTGGATCTTGGTATATTAAGAAGGAACGCGGAAAAGTGGCAATGTCCACCATGTCGGGGAAAATTTCAGTTAACGTTCTGGCACTTTACTGGATGTCGGTCTTTTTCTTCCCCGAGGCAGCGAATGCCCATGTGATCCTGATGGTAAGTTCGCTGATCATTATGGCTATCTCTTTTGTTGATTATTTTTATAGGTACAAGAAAATTTTAGACGGCGCTGAATTTAATTAAAAACCCATGGGAATATTTGAAAAATTAGGACTCAAAAAAGAGGAGAAGCTCGATAAAGGTGTAGAGAAGAGCCGAGATGGACTTTTAGGTAAACTTGGAAAAGCATTTGTCGGGAAAGATAAAGTTGATGCGGCCACGCTGGATGAACTTGAGGATATTTTAATTACCTCTGATGTGGGCGTTAAAACAACGATTGAGATCATCAACCGGATTGAAGATCGTGTTGCCAGGGATAAGTTCATCACCCAGTCTGATCTTCAAAAGATACTACGCGAAGAGATTGCCGCACTGCTGATGGAATCCGGAGATGACCGCCCCGTAGAATTTGATGCCGAGTTCAAACAAAAACCCCACATTGTAATGGTGGTTGGCGTGAACGGGGTTGGAAAAACGACAAGTATTGGTAAACTGGCTTACATGTACAAAAAAGCAGGAAAAGACGTGATGTTGGGCGCAGCCGATACCTTCAGGGCAGCGGCTGTAGAACAGCTTGAAATCTGGAGTGAACGGGCGGGCGTTCCGCTTATTCAGCAAGGCCAGAATGCCGATCCGGCCGCAGTTGCTTATGATACAGTTTCATCAGCGAAGTCCAAGTCGGCAGATATCGCATTTGTAGATACGGCAGGACGATTACACAATAAGAAGTCCCTGATGAACGAACTTGGTAAAATCAAACGGGTAATGGGTAAGGTTGTAGACGATGCCCCTCACGAAATTTTGCTTGTTCTGGATGCTTCTACCGGCCAAAACGCTATGCAGCAGGCTCGGGCATTTACAGATGTGGTTGACGTGACCGGCCTAATCCTCACCAAACTCGATGGTACGGCAAAGGGCGGAATCGTCATTGGTATCTCCAATGAACTGAAGGTGCCGGTGAAATATATAGGTGTTGGAGAGAGTATAGAAGACCTCCAAGTATTTGATAAAAAAGCCTTTGTGGACGCACTTTTCGGAAAATCGCATACTTAGACTTTGTAAAGTCTTTTTGGTTGATTAACATAGGAATTCATCAAAAGGAATGGCCTGTGCTAACAAAAACCTGTCTTTCATATCATCATTTTGTCATTGTTCTGCTATTGGGAGCAGCACTCTGTTTCTGTGTTGTAAATAAGAGCTATTCTCAGGCGATATCCCATAATAAAGGAAGCTTAGAGCAGGCAAAAGACTATTATAATTCCGATCAGTTAGAAAAAGCAGAGACGCTATTCAGATTACTTGAAAAAGAGTTTTGCACAGAAGTTACCAAAGAGACCGCAGGTAACTGCGCCGATGCGAAAAGAGGCTTAATAGGCATTGAGAGGCGCGCCGGATCAAGAGAGAAAGCCATTTCGCTGGCCATGAGCATATTAGATCTTTTGGATCACTATGACATCCAAAATGAAGCCTATGAGAGAATGAGATTATACAGATACCTCACATTGGACAATCTCGGTCTTAGCCGATTAGAAAGGGCCGGGCACTGGGCTTCAACAATACGTGAGGAGGCAAAACATGCGAAAAACTGGCGTGTGCTTTTAACATCTAAACTTACATTAGGTGATTATGAAGATGCAATGGGCAACTATGATGAGGCAATTAACCTTTATAGTGCAGGTGTAGAATTAGCTGAAAATGCAGATTCTATAGAAATAGTTGGGTCGCAGCTCATCGATTTGCATAACAACCTGGGCGTTTCCTATAAGAAAAATGGCGAGCTGGATAAAGCGAAAGCCGAACTTGAAACGTCGCTTGATCTGATCCACAAGCTCTATGGTTATGAAAATTATAAAGAAGGGTCAGCCTATATAAACCTTGGAGGTAATGCTTATGCAAGGGGTGATTTAGGCCTGGCGGCGGAGTATTTTAAGCGCGCAGTAGAAATTTACAGATCCTTAATGGGGGATAACAGTGAATCACTTGGTGCTTCACTTAATAATCTGGCAGCTACCCAGTATATGCTTGGTAATTACGAGTTAGCAGCAGAATATTTTGAAGAAGCGCAGCGGCTGAAGGAGAAATCGCTGGGTATGGATCATCCCGACACAGCCATAGGTTATTCCAATCTTGCAGCAATCCATATAATTAACAAGGAGTATGAGTCTGCCCGTACAAACTATGAAAGGTCTATTGCTGTCAGAGAAAATGTTTATGGACCCAATCACCCCAATTTAATTGAACCAATCTTCAGTTTGGGGAATCTGTACAGCCAGCAGCTGAAACAGAATAAGCAGGCTCTTATGTATTACGAGTTGGCTTTGGCAATAGCTCTCAACCGGCTTGGTCCAACTCATCCGGTCGTCACAGATCTATATTTACAAATGGGATTTATATACCTGGAAGATGGTAATTACTCTAAAGCGGACGGTAATATAGATCGTGCTTTAAAAAACCTGTATGGCCCGTATTCTTTTGATGAGCCTTTAGATCCGGAGCGATCTCTTAACGACCCGGTTGCACTAATCAGAGCACTGGCTTTTAAATCGATCATATTGAGTAACAGGGCGGAAAAGGTATTTATAGAAGATAATAAACAGTCACTTATGGCGCTAAAGTGGGCTGCAGATCTTGTTGACCTGGTGCAGAGATCGTTTAAAAATGAAGCATCCAAGCTGCAGTTAATCGAGGACAACTATTCAATTTATACGGGGGCGGTGGAAATTCTTTCACTATTGTATCGTGAGACGGGTAATGAAAAGTATATGGATCAGATTTTTGAAACGATTGAGGAGAGCCGGTCACGGATTGCACTTGAGCAAATTCAAAAAGTAAACGCCAGTAAATATGCAGGTGTCCCTGCCCGCATTATCCATCAAGAAGAAAACCTTAAGAATAAGATTACGAAAATGCAGCAGGAGCTCCATCGAGAAGAAAACAAGGGCCTCGAAAAAGACACCCTGAGAATCAGCGCTTTGCGAGATTCTATTTTCTACTATAAACGCGACCACGATGATTTTACAGATCATCTGGAGGAGACGTACCCATCGTACTATCAGCTGAAATATGATCAGTCAGTAATAAGCCGTGCTGATGCCCAGTCTTTACTCCAGCAAGATGAAGTGGTGCTGAGCTACATCCTCGGGGAGGTGAGTGCGTATGTGATGGTGGTCACAAAAGAGAACGTGAATTTCGTTAGACTCGGATCATCAACGGTCATTACAGATCTTGTCATTAAACTGAAAGAATATGTGCTATCAGAAAAGTCTGAAGCTTACAGGCAAGCTGCTTATGAGCTGTATACATTACTTATTCAGCCTGCCGGACAGTATATCACCGGGGATAAAATTATCGTGATGGCCGATCAGGCGCTTCACTATCTTCCGTTTGAACTGCTGTTGACAGAGGTGCCGGATCACGTGAAGTTCAGCAGGTATCCGTATCTCGTTCACGATTATGTGTTCAGCTATGCTCCATCTCTTACCCTGCTGGACAAAATGCTCTCCGGCAAAGAAGACAACCCAAGGAATCTGCTTGCACTGGCACCGTTCAGCAGCGAAATCAGTCGGGAAGATAAAGTATTGATGGACCACCAGTATTCGGCCAGTGCAAACCCTTTGTACCTAACAACGTACGAAACGACATCTATTTCCTCGCAATTTCGCAGCCAGACATCACTGGGTGACTACCTTAACCCCCGAAAAGCAGAACTTCTGATGGGTGAAAATGCTACGTTCAGCGGTTTTTTTGAAAAGGATCTCAGGGAATATGACTTTATTCATTTTGCCACACATGCTTTCATAAACGAAGAACAACCGGAGTTTTCTGCAATTCTGCTTTACCCCGAAGAAGGCAACTCAGGAGCAGCATATGTGGGAGACATCTACAATCTGGAGCTCGATGCTAACCTTGTGGTTCTTGGTGCTTGCCAGACGGGATTAGGCTCAATTTACAAAGGAGAAGGGCTTATTGGGTTTACAAGGGCTTTTATTTATGCAGGCGCATCAAACCTTGCCGTTTCGATGTGGAGGGTCAGCGACCAGCCAACGGCCTATTTGATGATCGATTTTTACGATTTGATACGGCAGGGTTATGACTATAATGAGGCTCTGCGCCAAGCTAAACTTAACCTAATTTCAAAGCCTCAATTCGCTAACCCTGTCAACTGGGCAGCGTTTACGCTAACCGGGCGGTAATTTCCAAGTTACCTCGGCAGCTGTCGCGTGATGTCAATAAACTCTTCGTTATCAACCTGCGGGCGCCCATCAAAATTGGCCACTTTTACGGTAGATGCATAGATCATGCGTACGAGTCGTGAATATTTTTCAAACTCAATTTTATCTACTTCGTCACTTGGCCGGTGATAATCTTCATGAACACCAGTGAAGAAAAAGACAAACGGAACATTTAATCGCCCGAAATTCCAGTGGTCGCTGCGGCGGTAAAACTGGTTTGAGTCTGTAAGGTCGTTATATTTTCTGTCGATCCGCATTTGCACGGTTTCATCATTCGCGGCAGTTACGAGGCTATCCAGGCCGGAAGAAATGATTTCACCGCCAATCAGGTAAAAGTAATCGGTTGTACCTGCTTCAACATTTTCAGTATCACTGCGGCCGATCATATCCGTGTTAAACGCGGTTACTGTTTGTTCGATGGGGATAACAGGATGATCGGAGTAATAGCGTGACCCGAGTAAACCTTTTTCTTCAGCACTAACATGAAGAATGAGGACACTCCGATCGAGTCCCACGCCGTCGTTTTTTGCGTTCTGAAGAGCTTCAGCTATTGTCAGAAGCGCCATGCTGCCGCTTCCGTTATCGTCGGCTCCGTTGTTAATCATGTCGCCTGACTCATCCGGCATCGACAGGCCAATGTGGTCGTAATGACCCATCAACACAACAACTTCGTTCTTGAGAATTGGATCGCTGCCCTCAATGTAAGAGATCACGTTTTCTCCCTGAACTTCAACCGTACCGGAATAAGGAGTGTAGTTGAGATGATACCCTGTAGCTTCCGGTGTGAAATTGGAAATGTTATCTGCCAGATCTTTTCTGAGTGTAAAAAGATCGCGGGTAGAGTTAAGGCCCAGAATATCGGCAGCAAGTTTCGGACTCACTTGTGTATACGATTTCGGAAATCCGCCTTGGGATTCAGAGTTGTCAAGATACTTCAGCCGCATGTTTGAGGGCTGATCTATCAGCTGAGCGTTAACTTCGGCTGCACGGGTAAACTGGCTGTTTTCATCGGCCGATACAACAAGGACACCGCCGACATCAGCTATTCCGAAGAGATTCCCGATGCGGGCATTGTTGGTTATTTCGGGACTGATGAGCGTATCGCCATTCACAACTGTGGGAAAGTCAGCAAACAATAGCACCCATTTGCCTTTCATTTGCTCCGGATTTACATGATTGACACCGCGTTGTGGATCGTTCACTCCAAAGCCACCAAAGATTATTTCACTGTTGACCGGTGCTGTACCTCCAAAGAGACGAATAAATTCTCCGGGCGAACCATTGGCTACAAGCGACTTATGATGAGATAGGGTGTCGCTGTTTTCAACTGTGTACATATTGAAGACAAGACTGTCGGTTTGTTCAGCATTCAAAACAAAGGGCTGCAGGTATCCATCCGTGCCCATGGGTTCGATTCCCATTTCCCGGTAATGGCTGATTAGATACTGCGCGGCCATGGTTTCTCCCTCGGTGCCGGTGTTACGGCCCATGAGTGAATCGCTTGCAAAAATTTCAAGATGAGATCGCAGGTAATCAGGCGTGATTTGTTCGCTGTATGGCATATAATTGTCAAAAGACGGGGTTTCGCGATCAGCAAGTTCACCTGATCCGGCGCAACCGGTGACAATAAGAATAGCAGCAGTGCTTAGCAGGGATAGAAATCGAGTCATGTTAAGGTATTTTCTTCTTTTGCAGTTTCAGTTCCGAGGATCTCTTCCACGGGTTTCAAATCTATATAAAAATCGGTAGGATCGTCATTTTCAATAAACAGGTTAATTTCCTGCTCTTTCAGCATTTCGAGGACAGCCAGGAATGTGACCACGATAATAATCCGGGTTCCAATTTCTCGCCCGAGCTCCCTGAATGAGACCCGGCCTCGTTGCTGAAGGGTCGTTCTCACAAAGTCGGACTGATCCTCAATCGTTGTTTCAACCTTTTCAACACGGTGATATATATTCTGTTTTTTGATATCGGCCAGTACTTTCCGAAACGCCCCCATCAGGTCGAATATTGTTACGTCCTGGAGTGCTTCGCCCGTCGCCTGTTTTTCAACATCATCAGCTTCGTGATACCCTCGGAAGTATTTCTGCCGTGTCTCCTCATCAATAATGGTGAGCTTGCCGGCCATCTCCTTATAGCGTTTGTATTCGAGCAGTTTTTGGATGAGTTCATACCGGGGGTCGAATTCATCGAGCTCTTCGTCGTCTTCATCATCCGTGGGAAGCATCATCCGCGCCTTTATCGACATTAGCATGCTGGCCATGTAAATAAATTCACTGGCTACATCAAGGTCGAGCTGCTCCATGAGCTGTATATACTCTAAGAACTCGCGGGTGATGTGAGAGATAGGAATGTCATAGATATCAAGCTCATCCCTTTTGATGAAGAAGAGCAGGAGATCAAGTGGTCCTTCAAAATTTTTAAGCTGTACTTTATACATAGTTGCAAACAGGTTGTACAAAGATCGCAATTTGGCCATCCAATTGGAAACCGGAATTGATTTATTGAGAATTGTTTTGCTTATTTAAATTGCATGTACAAAATAAATCCTGTCTTCCATGAACAACTTTCACAGCTCTGTAAACTCTTTCTCGCGTACCCTTTCTTCTTATTTTGATGAGAAGCTCAGCCGGTTTAATCTCGCTACTTCATACATCGAACTGATGATCCTGATGAAGGAGAATAATGAGGTTTCTCAAAAAGAGATCGCGGAACAGCTCTCGCTGGCTCCGTCGACGATTACCCGTTTTGTCGATAAACTCAAAAAAGAAGGCTATCTCACAAAAAAGCGGGACGGCCGCAATATGACCATCGAGCTGACTCAAAATGGCCGGCAAGTCTCATCGGAAATGGAGCGCGAATATCAGGCTGCGGTTCAAGAGATCCGGGGGCTTATGGGCGATAAATATCTTGAAACAGTAGGTAAGTTGCTTGAATACGGTAATGAAGAGCTTGAAAAGGCAGCTGTGGATTCCTGAGGCTGTTTACAGTTGATGCCATCCCGCACCTGTTGCGGGATCTCCCGTCTGAGCCATGAAGAAAGGTTGTCAATCGATATAGTTTTCCAAACCGATCAAGAATGGGAGATCCCGGTTCGGAGACCGGGTTGACGCTCTTTCTGGATAGAATTTTCGAGAAAATGAATCACCGTCAGCTCAAATCTTCTTCACGACAAACCAAATGCCCGCAATTCCTACACCGAACGCCCCAAATCCAAAGAGCGCAGATTCAAAAAAGATCTGGCCCATTCCATACAGGAAGGCGATAATTGAAACCGCGCTGATGGCAGCGTAGCCCAGGCCGGGCAGCAATGAATATGTAATTTCTCCGCCCCTCATAAATCGTTTCCAGCCTGGGCCGCCGGGTTTCACGCGGTCGAAGAATGTTTGGAGAACTTCTTCATCATCCGGTTTTGTAATGAATGTAACAGCAACCCAGATGATCGTAGCAAAGATGGTTGTGAAGATCATTTTTGATGCGAAATCGTCAAACCCGATGGCCGGCGCAAGAAAGCTTCCTATTGCCGCAGCTGTCATGGCCGAAATTTCGCTCCACGCGTTGATTCGCCACCAGAACCATCGCAGCATGTATACCAGGCCCGTTCCGGCGCCAATGGACAGGATGGCTTCCCATCCCCCGCGAACCGTATCAAACAGAAGTGAGACGATGACCGCGGCGACCATCATCAGTAACGTGGTCCATCGCGATACCATGACGTAATGTTTCTGAGCCGCCGCTTTTGATTCAAAGTCAGACTCCGGTTTCAAAAACGGCTTATAGAAATCGTTCACAACATAGGAGGCGCCCCAGTTAAGATGGGTAGACACTGTAGATACAAATGCCGCGAGAAACGCCACGGCAAGAAGGCCCAGCAATCCAGCAGGTAGTAGTTTAAGCATCAAGAGCGGGTAGCCGGTTTCGGGATCGTCGAGGCCGGGATAGACCACGAGGGCAACAAGCGCTACCAGGATCCACGGCCAGGGGCGAAGAGCAAAGTGAGCCACGTTGAATAGCAACGTACCGCCTACGGCGTTGGTTTCATCCTTTGCAGAAAACATTCGCTGTGCTATATAACCGCCGCCGCCGGGTTCCGAACCGGGATACCATGAGGCCCACCACATCATGCCAACCCAAACAAGCGCTGTGGCAATGGCAATTTCAGGGCTGTTCAGCGGGTTGATGGAGAGCATGGTGTGCCCCTCGCCATACAATGCAGTTAGTTCCGCCTGAAGACCATCAAGTCCGCCAACAAAATCAACCGCATACCACGCCAGCATGATTGTGCCGAACATCGCTAAAATAAACTGGATAAAGTCGGTAACGATAACGCCCCAGAGTCCGGAAAAAGCAATGTAAACCCCAATCATCACGTACATAATTATAATAACTTCCCACTGGCCGGCGCCGGTGAGCACCGTCAGAATTTTTGCCATTCCCACTGTGACCCAGCCAAGAATAATACAGTTGATAGGGAATGCAAGGTAGAGCGAACGAAAGCCACGGAGTATCCTCGCTGGTTTGCCCGTATACCGGATTGAGATAAATTCCACATCTGTGATGACATCAGCCCGTTTCCAGAGTTTGGCATATAAAAAGACGGTGATGAGGCCGGAAAACATAAAATTCCACCAGATCCAGTTTCCCGCAATTCCTTCGGTTGCAATAATTCCGGTGACAGCTAGCGGTGTATCAGCGGCAAAGGTAGTGGCAACCATAGAGACTCCAATCAGCCACCAGGGCAGATTTTTGCCACCTGTGAAATAATCTTCGAGATCTTCCTGTCCGCGCTTTTGAGAGTAATAGCCCACAATCACCATAATGGCGACGTAGGCGGCAATAACGGTATAATCGAGCCAGTTAAACGGCATATATGAGTGAGGCGTTTAAGGTGGAAGCCCGAAATGGGCGATTGTATTTGCTAGATTGTATATTAAAAGATCCGACGCACGGAATATAGACGTAGATTTCATGAATGCAAATATGGAACCGCTTCCGTTTCGTAGATTAGTCGCCTGAGGTGAGTAATGGAAACGAACGGTGGTAGCACCACTTTTGATTGAATGTGCAATATTGAACTGATGTAAGAAGCTATGCCAATTAAAAAGTACAATATAGGGTTAACCCAATGGGGACTGAAAGAATGGAAAGGCAAGTTTTATACTGATGATGCTGCCCAGCATCAGTTTTTAAAGCAATATGCCACTGTCTTTAACAGCGTTGAGGGTAACACAACATTTTATCGCGCGCCATCACCTGAAACTGTACTCAAATGGGGGGCAGATGTGCCGGATGGATTTAAATTCTGTTTCAAGTTTCCGCAAGGCATTACGCATTATAAGCGGCTAAAAGATGTGGAGCGAGATGTGATGGATTTCCTTGATCTGTTCGAACCCATACGCGACAAACTTGGTCCATTTCATATTCAGCTCAGCTCCCAATTTTCGTATAATGAATTTCCAAAACTTGAAGAGATGCTGGAGTATTTGCCGCCTCATTATCATTACGCTGTGGAAGTTCGCCACCCTGATTTTTACGATCGCGGCCGGCAAGAGCGCCGATATTTTGAATTGCTGAAAGCGCACTCAGTCGACCGTGTGACGTTTGATACACGTAAACTACACTCAATAAAAGGCGGAAATGAAAGTATCCGGGCTGCACAAAAGAAAAAACCAAAAACGCCTGTGCGGTTTGATGCCACAGCTTCTCGGCCGTTTGTAAGGTTTGTGGGCGGGAACGATATTGTGCAGAATGAAGCCTACCTGAAAGAGTGGGCCATCATTACAGCAGACTGGATAAAAGAGGGGCATCATCCCTACATTTTTATGCATGCGCCAGATACTTTGTATGCGCCGCCACTTGCCAGGCATTTTCACAGGCTGCTGTCTGAATTTATTGAACTGGATTCTATGCCGGCATCACCAAAAGAGAGGCAAAACGAACAGCTTGGTCTTTTCTAAAGGGTTGAAAATTAAACATCATCGAAAGTGAAAGGCTCTACCCAGACCGCTATATTTTGACCTAATGTTCACCTTAAAATTTATACCAGCTATGCTGACCTGCCAGAAACATCTTTTCTTAATGCCAGACAACCATCACTACTTGAACTGCTCGTACCTCTCTCCACTTTTGAAACGTGTTGAACAGGCTGGAATTGAAGGAGTTCGGGGGAAATCGCGGCCTTGGGAAACAACGCCGGATAAATTTTTCCAAGACAGTGAGGCAGTTCGGTCTCTATTTGCAGGTCTCATCCATGCCGAAAACCCGGAACAGATCGCTATCATGCCGGCTGTATCATATGGGATGGGAACGGTGGTTAATAATCTGCCTAAAACCCCGGGTAGAGAAATTGTCATTGCCGGTGAACAGTTCCCGAGCAATGTGTATCCGTGGGAGGCGTTTGCACGAAGAACCGGGATGTCAATCAAACAAATTGACGCACCTGAAGGTGAGAATCGCGGAGAAAAGTGGAATGAGGCAATTTTAAACTCCATCAACAATAATACACTGCTGGTTGCACTTGGCAATGTGCATTGGACGGATGGGACCGTCTTCAGAATTCGTGAAATATCGGAAAAAGTACATTCAGTAGATGGTTTCTTTGTGATTGATGGCACGCAATCAGTGGGTGCGTTGCCTCTGAACGTACAGGACGTAAAGCCGGATGCTCTGATTTGTGCCGGTTACAAATGGCTGATGGGTCCGTACGGCATTGCCCTGGGCTATTTCGGACCGCGCCTCACAGGGGGCATTCCGCTCGAGGAAGGATGGATTGTGCGAAAAAACAGTGAAGATTTCACATCGTTGATTGATTATGAAGAGGATTATCAGCCCGGCGCAAAACGATACGATGTGGGGCAGCGCAGCAATTTCATCACGCTGCCAATGATGCGAGAAGCGCTCGCACAGGTCGAAGAATGGGGCATCGAAAATATTCAAGCCTACATCAGAAAATTAACAGATCAGATACTACCCGATTTGATTCAAGCCGGCTATAAAATTGAGGATGAAGCATTCAGGCCAGCACATATGTTTGGGGCAAGGGTTCCCGATGGAGCGGATATGAACAACGTGAAAGAAGAACTTCAAAGCAAGAATATCCATGTGTCAGTTCGGGGATCAGCCATTCGGATTTCACCTCATCTTTACAATGATGAAACAGATATTGAAGCGTTGAAGGAGTGCTTGTTGTCATCAGTTGAGGTGTAGAAATGATACATGAAAAGCTGTTTCTTGTAAACAGAGCAGCTTTATTTGTGAGATGTTCATATCTATTGATTGCCTTAAGTCATTTCGGTTATGATATTCACAAGGCTGTTTGACACTACACTGTCAACTTGGGTTATTTCAATATCAAGAACCAGTTCTGCTTCAGCACCTTGAATTTCATCCTGAAATAGATGGCCAATGAGTACCGTATATAGTTTATCTGAGTTTTGACTTAGTTCGTCAAGGTCTGTTCGTAGATTCAAATGTTTCGCCTTACGAGGTAATGAGAGGATTTGGTGAAGCTTTTTATGACGCATTTATTGGTTACAGACAGGGAATGGAAGTGAAAACCTCCACAAAAAATCGTATATTTAAAGGCTAAACTCAATTCTTAAGAAGTTATGTCTAAAGTAGAAACCGCCGCATCTCCGGCAGAGATTATAAAGGAAGCTCAGTCTCGCAGAACATTCGCAATTATTTCTCACCCCGATGCCGGGAAAACCACCCTCACTGAAAAGCTGCTGCTTTATGGGGGCGCTATTCATGAGGCAGGATCTATACGTCAGCGCAAGGCAAGCCGCCATGCCGCATCAGACTGGATGTCGATTGAAAAAGAGCGTGGAATATCGGTCACATCATCCGTTCTAAGGTTTGAAAAAGACGGCATACGCTACAACCTGCTCGACACACCTGGTCACAAAGATTTCTCTGAAGATACGCTTCGCACACTTGTAGCGGCTGATTCCGGCCTGATGGTGATTGACGTTGCAAAAGGGGTTGAGGAACAGACTGAAAAGTTGTTTGAAGTCTGTAAGATGCGCCGGGTTCCGGTCATCACGTTTGTTAACAAGTGCGACCGGCCGGGTATGGATCCGCTTGAGATTTTGAGCAACATCGAAAGTAAACTGGGAATCGAAGCTATTCCGGCTAGCTGGCCCATTGGATACGGTCAAAAGTTTCAGGGAATCTATGACCTGATCGGCAAAGAGATGCATCTCTATATAAAAGAGAAACACGGCGCCAAAAAAGCAACGACAGAGGTGTACGGCCTGGAAGAAGGTCTGGAAAAATGCAGGCTCTCTGATGCTGAAAAAGCAGATCTTGAAGAAGAGATTCTTTTAATTGAAGACATGTTTGATAACATGGATCAGGATGCCTTTAAAGTGGGTGAAGCCTCACCGGTGTTTTTTGGCTCTGCACTGCACAGTTTCGGCCTTGATGTGTTTCTGAACTATTTCGAGAATCTTGCACCAACTCCCCAGGAATACCAGGATGAAAACGGAAATAACCGAAAGCTGGAAGAACCATTCAGCGGGTTTATTTTCAAATTACAGGCCAATATGAATCCCGATCATCGCGACTGTGCTGCCTTTATCCGCATCACG
This sequence comes from Rhodohalobacter sp. 8-1, assembly GCF_038150125.1. NCBI lineage: Bacteria > Pseudomonadati > Balneolota > Balneolia > Balneolales > Balneolaceae > Rhodohalobacter > Rhodohalobacter sp. 8-1. The sequence goes on from NZ_JBBVMF010000005.1 coordinate 129,218, forward strand.
TCAGGTAAATTCGAACGCGGCCTTGAAGTCACGCATGCCGGAACAGGAAAGAAAGTGAAGATGTCGACGCCCCACACGCTGATGGGTGACGAACGACACATTATGGAGGAGGCCTATCCGGGAGATATTGTGTCTCTGTTCAGCCCCGGCTTTTTTAGAATTGGCTCAACCATTCACGCTGAAGATCCCGTTACATTTAATGTGATACCGCTGTTTACGCCTGAGCATTTCATGAAAGTATCCACTAAGGATCCATTCAAACGGAAGCAGCTGAGAGAAGGATTGAAGCAGCTGTCTGAAGAGGGTGTGGTTCACGTGTTTGAGGTGCCAAAAGGTGTGGGTAACGAGCTGTTACTCGGTACCGTGGGCGCTCTTCAGTTTGAGGTTGTTGAGCACCGGATGAACGCCGAATATGGTGTAGAACTTCATCAGCAGGGCGTGACGTATCACTCGGCTCGATGGTTGTCGAGTAAAAATGCCGATGAGGTGATTAAGAAACTTGAGTCAAGTTACTCTACGCATATCACCAAGGATATGGAAGAAAATCCCATTGTATTGTTCGACAGTGCCTATGCACTTTCTCAGGCCGAAGAAAAGGTTGGGGCTGATAACCTGTTTAAATACAAACAGGATTAAGAACTTGAGACATAGCATGTCTCGTGGTAGAAACGGCGAGTTGCCTCATGATGGATTTAGATTTGGTAGCTTAGCTGTGGTATCGTTGTTCAGACATACCATGTCTCGGGTCTGACACGTCGTTTTGATTCGAAAAGACATAGCATGTCTCGTGGTGGAAACGGTGGCCAACTGAATAATTGGCTTATGGTTTAGATCTTCTTTATGCCTCCGCTGTTCAGACATGCCATGTCTGGTGCTGGGTTCTGGTGACCAAACTCGTAAAAAAATCGTGGATTCAATCATGTAGAGTGGTGGCTGGCCAAAGCCAAAGCTGATTCAGTTAATCTTATTGTTACCCGGACTGTCAGATGCTGAACTTTCAGTGCACTGCATAATCAGAACAGGGAATAACATCAAGAAGAGGAAGTGTTTCGGTAAACTTCTATTCGTTCTCACAACCCAGTAAACCGGATGCGGACCACAAGGTTCCGTATCATTACTATTGCAATCTTCGCAGATTTTATAGATAGTGATGAACCATTTTAATTTTCGGCAGAATAGCAGAAAGCTTTACCCGCTAACACCATTACACTGAATCCAATGAAAAAACTTGAAATCATAAGGGCTGATCTCTCAAACGTTAGTCACCAACAGGCAGTACTCGATATTACTGATATGTACGCCCGGGATCCGATGGGCATGAACAGGCCGCTGTCTGAAGAAACCAAGGCGAAACTGATTGACGAATTACGAAAATTTCCGTGCAATATGCACCTGATTGGATTTATGGATGATAAACCCGCCGGGATAGCAAACTGTGTTTTTAGCTTCTCTACCTTTTACGCCCAAAAAGTGCTGAACGTGCACGATCTTGCCGTCAACCCGGCGTATCGCGGTGAAGGACTGGGGCAGGCGTTGCTGGCGGCGGTAGAAAAAGAGGCTGTAAAAGAGGATTGCTGTAAAGTGACCCTTGAAGTTCGTGAAGATAACAGGGCCCGCAGCTTATACGAACGGTTCGGTTTTTCCGGAGGTGATCCTCGCATGTTTTTTATGGAGAAGAAGCTTGTGGAGTGAGTGGGGCGGGAAACTGATTTATTTGATTGTGAAGCCCTCTAACTAAGAATCAGGTTGTCCTATCCACAATTTCATTTGAAATATCCCACAACCGTTTACAGTCTTCATCAGATCGGGCAGAATTCGGCTTTTTTACAGGTTGTTTATCCCTGAAGTAACTTCCGGATAAATGCTCAATATCGGGTTCGAGACACAGGTAAACAGAAGTCTCCGCACCTTTTTCCGGCGATCGCATGAACAGCCGGCCAAGATTAAAGAACTTAGCAAACCAGGAATCAGAATCAGCCGCAAAATTAGTGTTCACTACGCCGGGGTGAAGGCTGAATGCCGATATATCTTTTCCCTCGATTTCTTTCGCCAGCTGTGAGGTGAACATTATATTGAACAGCTTCGAGTTTCCGTAAGCCTTGGAGGTACTGTAGCCGCGTTCAAGCTGAAGGTTATCCGGGTTGAACTCGCCATAGCGATGTGCATCGGACGCTACATTTACTACTCGGGCTGATGGGGTTTCTTCAAGGATCGGCATTAGCTCTTTTGTCAGTAAAAAATAGGCCATGTGGTTGACAGCAAACGTCAGTTCAAGTCCTTCCTCAGTTTCTTTTCGTTGTCCATCTGGTAAAATGCCGGCGTTATTCACCAAGCGATCGATCTGTGAATATGATTCGCGTACGGTATCCGCCGTTTTTTCAATTTGGTGCATCAGGCTGAGGTCACAGATCAAAATATCGATTTGGTCATTACCGGTTTCGGCAATGATTTCCCGGCGTGCACTATCTGCCTTTTCCCGGTTTCGGCAGATCATGACCACCCGGTACCCATTCTCTGCAAGTGATTTCGAAGTCTGTTTACCAATACCGGAATTTGCGCCGGTTACAATGGCTGTTTTCATAATGTGTTGCCCACTTTTTTATTGTTGTTGTATACACGCTTAATTGAAGCCGGTGAATAAGAGTTTCATTTTCAGTCGTTATGATTCAATTACCATCGAAAATCAAAGGCCAATTATTTAATAAGCGTCATTTTTTTCGTAATGGTTTTACTGTCTGTTTGAAGCCTGTAGAGATAAATACCACTTGATAAGCCGCCGCCGTCAAATGTAACATGATGAAAACCGGAAGGGACGGTTTTATCCATGAGTTTAGCAACCATCCGGCCGGTCATATCATAAACCGTGAGTGTAATGCGCCCCGTCTGTGAAACATCGAAGGAAATTTGAGTGGTAGGATTGAAAGGGTTGGGGTAGTTCTGATGCAGTTCAATACGATCAGCTAATTCAGGTGCAATTTCTTCGTTTGTGATAATTAGAGTTTGTTCAAAAGGTGCACTTTCAATGTAGTTCCGATTAAGAGAGGTGACTTCAATTGAAGCTCGTTCACCATCAGGCCATAATGTTATCGGTAGTTTTAAGGTTGTGGTTCCCGTAACGCTGAGACGTTGTCTTGTACGATCAGGGCCGCAGGCAGAACAATACACGGCAAATTTATTACGTGTAACAGGTTCATTTTGAATACCATCAGCTTCCCAGGAAATAGACAAACTGTCTTGTTGAATACTTAGTTCTACATTTTGAACCATTGGAGGCGGCGTTTGAGATTTACCTGCCATTGGAGAAATCAGTGAAATGTGATCGTACCGGCCTGAGTAATGATCAGATATCTCCGAAACGTGTGAATATCGATAGTGAACCTGCCCTGCAATATCGTGCGTCCGCGTCACATCAATTTGTAGGTGGAGTTCTTTAAAGACACTTTGCTTGTAGGGAGCGGCTCCCATATACACGGCGTAGTTTCCATTGGAGTGAGCGGCCCAGTCTTCGGCAATAAAATCAAACCGCGGGGGTGAAGAAATGTCCCAGTAGTTCATGGGCGAAAGGTAATCTACATATCCGCGTTCAGCCCATAGGCGGCTGTCTGCAAAGACCTCGCCGTATCCATAACGGGCGGGCCATCCATCGGATGAATCTTTGTTATAATGGCCGCTGACAGCCGCTCCAATTTTCACCCATGGTTTTAAATCTTGTATCCGTACTGATGCCTCCCGTACCAACTCAGTGACATTATGTCGCCGCCAGTCATCGATATCGGTGAGACCTTCGGGGTTGTACTGCTCAAACAGCTCGGAATCATTATCGTAACCCCCGGAAAAGTACCGGATCCGATCGAAGTGGACGGCGTCTACATCGTAATTTTCAACCATCTCCATTACGTTTTGGACCTGCCACTCCCTGGCTTCGGGAATTCCTGGGTTCAGCCACAGGTGTTCCACATCTTCATTAATCACGACTGAAGAGACCCACTCAGGGTGAGCATATCGAATGTTGGGTTGATTAGCATCGGGGGGGCTATCGGAATCGGTATTGTAGGCAATTGAAAACACATTAAACCAGGCGTGAAGTTCGAGCCCGCGTTTGTGTGATTCCCGAATGGCAAATGCCAGGGGATCCCAACCCGGGTCAACACCGGGCCGACCTGTGAGCACATAGGCCCAGGGAAGGGTTTTGCTTTTATAGAGAGCATCGCCTCGGGCTGAAACCTGGAAAATTACGGCGTTTAGTCCCTGTTCAACATGGCGGTCGAGAATTTCGAGCAGGGCCAGCTGCTGTTGTTTAGGCAAGTGTGAAGAGTTGGGCCAGTCAAGACCCCAGGTGGTGGTCAGCCATGTAGCGCGAAACTCACGGTCAGGAGCCAGTATTTGGGCAAAACTCTCCTCAGCAAGAATGGTGGTACAGGTTAGTAAAAGGAATAAAAGAAGATATTTTTTTAGCTTGGGATAGATCAAATCAGAAGAGTCATCTGTTGAAGAGGAATTTTTAAATGTATCTAAAGCAGAGCGTTATAAGCAATGTGAATAATATATCAGGAGAAATAATGTGAGAGCGTCCGTTATGGTCTATATCGATAAGCTTTTCATAAACTGAGCGGTGCCTTGTTCATCCATCCCGCTTAATATTATGGATAGCGTGCTTTGATTCGCATTTTTAAACCAGCTGGAGAGTGTCTTTGTCACGCCGGGTTAGTGGACATTTGCTGATAAAAAAGCCCACAATTCCCCAAAAGATAGAGCGGGCTTTTCATAAGCATCAAATAACGCTATTCCTCCATCCACGCATTATTATCGCGATTTATATCCGCCATTCTGCGCGACGGATCAATTTCAATCCGGGCGATGTCTTCCATCGGGCGATCGATAGTGAGCTCATATTCAGGAAAAACCCACGGCCAGTCTTCGGCCACGTGACGTTCTATATCCGGGTTTTCATTCTGTTTTTGGCCCCACATAATGCGCATCGGTATGTAATAGTGTTCAATACTGCCATCGGAATACTCCACTTCCAGGTCAATTGGCATCGGCATCAAATCAACCCGCTCAAGGGTAATGTTAGTCTGCCCGACAGTTTCACCCGTTTCTACAGCTGATATTCCGTAATCAATTGTTTTTGTGGTGGTGACCCAATATTCGTAGTACCAGTCGAGCACCATGCCGGACTCCTCTTCCATTGTTCGAATGAAATCCAGCCCTCTTGGGTGTTTGAATTTCCAATCTTCGTAAAAGCGATTCAGTCCGCTTTTCAATACATCGTCCCCTACAATATAGCCGAGCTGGTGAAGGAAAATGGCGCCTTTGGTGTAGGATGCCATGCCATAGGCGGCGTTTCTTTCATAATGATCTGCGTGGATATGCATCGGCTCTTCAATGCCAGCCTCAACAGTTCTGAAATACCCCTGGTGCCGGCCCACCATCGGGTCACCTTCTCCATCGTTGTAAAGCTCATTCATCGTCAGTGCCGACAGGTAAACAGTAAAGCCCTCATCTATCCACTGGTCGGTGGTTTCATCATTGGCGATGACTCCCTCATACCACGCGTGAATGAATTCATGGACGGTTACGCCAATCAGGCTCCCAAGTGACCGGTTGCCCGTAATCAATGTTCCCATAGAATACTCCATTCCTCCGTCACCGCCCTGAATGACGATATATTCGTCGTGAGGATACTCGCCATAATTATCATTCATAAATTGGAAAGCCTGTGAGGTTAACTCAGGTAGCTGCTCCCAGTAATCGATTAGATCATCTTGTCTTTCAGCATCAGCATTTTCAGCAACGGGATCTGTTTGATAGAAAAACCGGAGAAGTGGCCCGTCAGGTACCTGAAAGGTAGACTGGGTATAATCCGGATCGGCTGCCCACATCACATCGTGAACATCAAAAGCAGTAAAGTGCCAGGTTAACTTGTCGCCGTCAGGGCGGTTTACTTCAGTTCCGTCTTCTTCGTACCCGTACCCAACTTCCCGGGGATTCTGGAGATACGCTCCGGCGCCCACCACGTAATCGCGATCGATATGAATCGTGATATCAAATGTGCCAAACGGTGCAAAAAACTCCCGGCCAATATATGGATTGGGATGCCAGCCTCTTTCGCTGTAGGCTGCAATTTTAGGATACCATTGCGACATAGAATACCGAACCCCTTCGGCACTGTCGCGGCCCGACCGGCGGGTTTGAAGTGGTACCTGGGCTTCATATTCCATTTCAAATTCAACCACTTCCCCCGGCTCAATCGGCTCTGCAAGGTGGACTTCCATGATGGTTCCATCCACTGTATATTCAACCTCAGTACCATTTTGTTTGATCCAGTCGATCCGCTGATAGCCGATTTCAGTTTCATCATACCCTAAAATTTTATCTCCAATTCGGCTGTCGGGATCAGCAATTGTACGGGATCGCTTATCCATCATGCTTTCCGGCTGGAACGCGTTAAAAAAGAGATGGTAGAATACGCGGTTCAGGGTATCCGGAGAATTGTTTGTATAAGACAGTAGCTGATGACCATCGTAGCGGTTTGTCTCTACATTCATGTCAACTTCCATTTGGTAATCCACAGCTTGCTGCCAATAGCCGGGGCCGGGCTGTGCGGTCAGTGTGTTGTGAAAGGACATAGAGATGACAATGAGGAATAGTCCGTATAGGATGTGTTTAATGGGTTGCATAAAATGGTAATTATGGAGTAAATAGTTGAAAAGATCAGCCTTCAAGTTAACCAAAAAACGTCAATAGGAAAATGAGTCGATCTCAGACATGGTATTTCTGATCAGCGATTACAGTGCTCAGTTCAATTTTTTAGTAGATTGGTGAGAAGAAATGAGGTTCGACAAAGAGAAATGCAATGTCCTGATCGGGGCGTTGCGTGAAAAAGACATAGCATTTCTGGACAAACTCTGCAATGTTCAAATCAAACCCTCAGTTAATTGGCGAGTAGAAAAAGGTTTATAATCGAGAGAAATGCAATGTCTAACGCCATGTCTACAGTCTCCTCATTCCAATAATAGATTTCTGATCGCTTTGAATTCAGAGATATTTCTCTCATGAAAAGAAATAAACTCTTTTTTCCCAGAAAAGAGATCAAGGGTTTCATCCCTTTTTAGATCTGTGTTTTTATTGGATACAAGGCTTTGGTATGTGCTCCAGGGTTATGTTCTGAAATCATTTGAGTAACGGTGATGTACCGGGTTTCTGTGGAGGTAAAAAATAAGCCAGACCAAATACTCATCTGTGGTAACATGAACTCTCTTCAGGTGTCTTTCAAAAAGAGTTCCTCTTCTTGCGAAAAATTTATTGAATGCTTTGGAATAAGAGATAAGAAACTTTCGAAACTGTTCCGAAACCTCTTCAGCACTGAACTGATTTGATACCTTGATCAACAGGTGAAAATGATTTGGAAGCAGACAGTAAGAATATAAGCTGACATATGGATCCAGGAATCGAGAGAATTTTTCTAAGAAAAACAGGTAGTTTTCTCCTTCTCTAAAAAGTAACTCGGATCCAATGGCATGATTATAGACATGGGAAAAATTCCCCGGTTCAAATGGGGCATTATATTTTTTAACCTCTGAGTTAGTCAGCTTGTGGTATTATCTCTTGTTATTTTTCTATCAAAATCTCGATAATTAGGGAGTGATAATCAATCTCAGACATGGCGTTTCTGATCAGCGGCTGCATTGCCCAGTTTAATTCTTCAGTAGATTGGCGAGAAGAAATGAGGTTCGACAAAGAGAAATGCAATGTCTTGGTCTGGACGTTGAGTTAAAAAGACATAGCATTTCTGATGAATGGTATTTGTCAATGTTCAATCCCTCAGTTGATTGATGAGCAGAGAAAGGGTTGTAGTCGAGAGAAATGCCATGTCACTTGATCCCATCTAAAAACTCGCACGGCTGGCAAATGCGCGGCTAAGGGTGGCTTCGTCTATGAACTCAAGCTCGGTTCCCATCGGGATGCCGTATGCAATACGCGTGACATCCACATCGTAATTCAACAGGAGCTTGTTGATGTAGTACGATGTCGCTTCACCCTCCGCATCAGGGTTCAACGCTAAAATGACTTCCTCAATTTGCTCATCGCCGCTGCCGATTCGTTCAAGCAACTGCTTGATGCGGATGTCATCGGGGCCAATATTCTCAAGCGGAGAAATCACGCCGCCCAGCACGTGGTACCGGCCGCGGAATTCGTTTGTTTTCTCGATAATAAACACATCCTGGAACTCTTCAACGACGCAGACAACACCCGTCTGACGTTTTGCGTTGCTGCAGATAGCGCATGGGTCACGGTCGGTTATGGTGCCACAGACAGAACATCGCTGAACGGACTTTTTGAGCTGAACGAGGGCGTCTGCAAGTTTTAGAACGCGCTCATCAGATTGCTTTAGAAGATGGATTGCCATTCTCTGGGCCGACTTGCGTCCCGTTCCGGGGAGTCTCGCCAGCTCCTCAATGGCCCGCTCGAGCGCTTCAGAGGTTATTTGCATGAATTATAAAGAGTTGATATAAGATTTTTAAGTCGACTGGTGTGTAATACCAGTGACAGTTTAGAAAATACTGTTTTGGGTCATAATCATCGGTTTTTGCCATCACGAACAAACCCTGAATCCCCTCTCGAGAGGAGCCTTTTTACTGTTTCCTCTCAAATGGTGTTGTCCTAATTATTGCAAGATTAGGAGTTATCAATGACTCGAGACCGGTATTCTGCCAATTGGACTTATCGAAAAAAACTGCTACAATCCCAGTTTTCCAAGGTCCATACCACCGGGCATTCCACCTGGCATCATACCCTTGTAAACATCCTGCATTTTATCTTTCGCTGCATTTTCCGCTTTATCAAGAGCTTTGTTAACACCGGCCACAACAAGATCTTCGAGCATCTCTTTGTCATTTGGGTCAATCACATCGTCATCCAGATCGATGGATACAATTTTTCGGTTTCCGTTGGCTGTCACTTTTACCATGCCGCCGCCAGCCTCGGCATCTACATGTAGGTCGTCCAGCTGATCCTGAACTTCTTTCATCTTCGCTTGCATATCCTGAAATTTGCCGAACATGTCGGCCATGTTAAACTGACTCATAAGTTTTAAATATTAAATTAACGGTAAAATAAATTGAATGTCGCTGCAGGCAAAACTAGTCATTAGTAATCCAGTTCAGCACCAAACAGTTCTACAACGGTTTTTAAGTGGGGATCTTTCTTTTGTAGTTCTTTAAATCGTTCGTAGGGGCTCTTCGTTTCTTTTTTCTTTTCATTCCGCTCCACGATGCATTTTATCCTGATTCGAACCCCCACGGTGCGTTTCATCAGCTCGGATAGCAATGGCTGATTTGCATCAAACAGGTTGGTGGCAAATTCGGTATCTGCCGCAACAACAAGTTCTGTACCCCGAAGCTGCTTCAGTGTTACTCGCAGAACCTGCATATAAAGCATTCGGGGCGCATTGTTTTTTACTTTATCAACAAAAGAGCGCCAATACTGGTCAAGGTCGTCAACTGAGTTGAGGGTCACAGGTTCAGGATATTCCTGTTCAACGGCTGTTTCTGTATCGGCTTTTTGCTCGATCACTCCCTGTGGCGAACTAATTCCCTCAGCATATCCAAGGGTCGGTTTTATCATCAGGAAATCGTCGTCATCTTCTTCATCCTCGACCGCTTCCGAAACTTGTGACTCAGTAGCTTCTTTATTAGAGGCTTCGTCAGCGGGCTGCTCCGGTTCAGGCTCTTCAGAAAGTTGGTCCTCGGTCTTGTCGCGGTTGGATGGGGTTGATGGGGCCTCTTCACCCGGTTCTTCCCGCATCATAGACATCTGGTTTAGAGACCCATTTCCGGTATGAGGTGGTTCAGACTCAGGTTGATTGATTGAGGCAGTTTCCGAGTGATCAGCGCTATTTGGTGAGCCGGATTCTGATTCTGGCTCAGGTTCTGTTTCCCTCTGAGGTTCAGCTGATACTGAGGCTTCCGGTTCTTTTTCGACGCTGCCGGAAGATTCAGAAGACTTGTCAGTTAGCTGAATCCTGCCGTTTTTTTTTAACTGATTCAAATCCTCAATCAGGCTGTTCAGCTCACGGCTACGGTTCATGTGAATCAGCTTGAGGAGGAGAATTTCAAAATGGACGCGCGGCTGCTGAACATCACGGATTTTTAGCTGCGCATCGCTGACCAGGTGAAGCATTCTCATCAGGTCCTCTTCCTCAAATGCTTTCGCTGCTTCTTTGTAGCGTGCTTTTGTGTCTGGCGTAGCATCAACCAGATGCATTCGGCCTGAATTTAGGGCCACGTATAGATTACGCAGGTGCTCGGTCAGGGCTGACAGGAATTCCTGAATATCCACACCGGCTTTCATCATGTCGTCAACAAGCTGAAGCCCGGTACCTGAATCTTTATTTTCTACGGAGGAGATAAATGAGAAGAGCTGATCGACGCCTACAACGTTCAACGCCTCAATAAGTTCATTGTGGTGAATATCATCACCGCAAAACGCAATGGCTTGGTCCATCAGGCCAAGGGCATCGCGAAGAGCACCATCGGCTTTCTTGGCAATAACGTGCAGCGACTCATCGTCAATCGTAATTCCCTCTTTTTGGCAGATCGCTTTGAGGCGATCTACAATCTCGTCAACACTAATCCGCTTAAAATCGAATCGCTGTACACGAGATAAAATAGTAGGCAGAACTTTGTGCGGCTCCGTCGTGGCAAAGATAAAAATAGCGTGAGCGGGCGGTTCCTCAAGCGTTTTCAGCAGCGCGTTGAACGCGGCCTTACTGAGCATATGAACCTCATCAACAATAAATACCTTGTAGCGGCCATTTTGAGGAGGAATGCGAACGCTTTCCCGCAGATGGTGAATGTCATCAACTTTGTTATTGGAAGCCGCATCAATCTCAACCACGTTCAGGGTCTGGTTCAGTGATTCCGCATCTACATCAGCATCAATAGAATTGATAGTGCGTGCCAAAACCCGGGCCATCGTGGTTTTTCCCACGCCACGCGGACCGCAAAACATATAGGCGTGAGATAAGCGATCCTGCTTGATTGCGTTTATTAGTGTATTGCTCACATGCTCTTGTGAAACAATATCATCAAACGTTTGCGGGCGGTATGTACGGGTTAAGGCTCTGTAGTTTTGTGGCATAAATCTGATCTGTTTATTGCATAAAAGGTACTAAAATTAAACGTTCTTGTTGAGGTGAATTCTGTAAAAAACTACATCGATTTGTGGTTTCACTGTTCGTTTTAACTGGAAGATTGTATTTTGGAATGAATTAAAATCTGATGAGTTGCCATGTTATTATTTCGCTACTCTTTTTTAGTGGGTTTTGTCGTCGCCTGTTGGTTATCCGGTGCAGTAATGCTGCAGGCTCAGCAGCCATCTGCTTACCAACAGGGGTTGGAACAGCTGTACCGGGGTAATGTGGATGAAGCCCTGGCATATTGGGAAACCAATTATACTGAACAATCCCGCGTAGATGCTCGCATAGGATTTGAATATCTGCGAATTGTGACCGAGCAGAATTTTACAGAGAGGTTCGAAGAGGCAACCGAAATGTATTACCGTGCGCTCTTGAAAGGCGCGGGTGCGAACAGCAGGATTGCTGTCCGTCAGGAAATAGAGCGTTTGAAGCCTATTGTGGGTGATGGAATTTTTCGGCAGTGGACTGAATGGTGGGACGATGAAAAGGATAAGCTCGGTTCAGATATCAGGGGATACTGGATACAGCTCGACCCCACACCTGCTCATGTGGTCAACGAACGGCTTATTGAGCACTGGCAACGGATTGCAGAAGCTCGTGATCGCTTCACTAAGAACAGTTCAACAATTTATGGTACAGATGAACGGGCGCTCATATTTGTAAGGTACGGGGAGCCCGATCGTGTACAAAGCGGCCTGTTAACATTGCAGGACATGAATATAAAGCCCTGGCTGGAGCAGCAGATAATACGCCGGCAGCCCAGGAATCCAGACGAAGCCGACAACCTCGAATATGACGATGTGAGATTGCCGCAGCTTCGGGAACAGGCGCTAGAGTTTATACTTTATGAAAACCATCGGTACCCGGAATATGAGATTTGGTTTTACGATGATATTACCGTGAATTCCGAGAGCTCCGTTCCTTTTATTTTTGGTACAAACATCCGGAACGATCAGTTTGAAAAGCTGAGAACCATTGAAGAATTTATACCCGAGCGCGCCTACAGTTCCCAGCCATTCGAAGAGCGAGACATGCTGCAGTTTACGAGGTCTGGTATTACGCCCGCACTTATGCTTCAAATGCTCTACTATGAACAGCTGAGCAGCATCGACCCGTTTTTTGAACAGCGGTTAAACAGTCTGCGTGACAGGGTGCTGGAGCAAGAGCGGGAAGTATATAGTGGACTGGATACAGAGTTCAGAAAGGAATCGGCAGAGCTTATTCAGCAGCAGGTGCTTCATGCACCTCGCCAGCTTTCAACGATAGAGTCTAAAATTCCTTCCGTGCCGATTAATGTTTATCAATATCGTCTACTGGATGAAAGCCAGACACCGATATTGGTGACGTTTGTTGAGAGCGATCCCCGGGAGGCGTTTATGATTGACTTTACGAGAAACCGGATCGATACCGTATCTCTAACTATGATTCAGCAGGCTGAAGATATTTCTAATACCCTGCCGCAGTATCAGCTTCAGCACAGTCTTCAAACCTACAACGCGAACTGGGAACTTACGGGCCGAAAGACGGCGGAGCCAGGGTTCACTATTCAACGAAATCCATTCCGGGCAGGTGCGTCAACGGTCTTTTGGTCCGAACATACCCACAGGGCTCAGCGGTCGGCCTCGGCAGAACTTAAAAACACCGACGAATCGACCCAGGCACCGGCATTCGACACGCCGTATCCCGAAGCCATTCGCGGACTTGGAAGTGTTCATTACAGGGAGCCTGAGCCTTTATCGACCAACCCCGATTCACTGCAGGTGGCAGATCTTGTGCTTGGGTACGGCATTGACACAAATGAAATGTCCGAAGAGAAAATGTTTCCTTTTTTCGTGGCCAACAGCCAAACGATTCCATGGCAGGAAACACTTGCGCTCCATTTTGAAGTCTATAATCTAAGAGTTCAGCCCAACGGGTTTTCGAGGTTCGAGCTTACCTATCAAATACTTCCGGTTGATGAGAGTGGCAAAGTGCTAACGGATCAGACAGAATTTGTGCTCACACTGAATTTTACCAGTGAGGAGAACCGCCTCGTGGAAAATCTTGAAATTGAAACCGCCGATTTAATGCCGGGGCTCTACGAATTGCGTGTACAGATTACGGATGTAAACAGTGATCAGCAGGTTGATCGCCACACTCGTTTCGAAGTGCTGGATTAAGAAATCAGATAACCTCAGCCTCAACCTAAACCTGTTTTTCTAAATCCCTTCCCACTCAACCGGTCGTTTCTCTCCTGCGGGAATAGCAACATCAAGCCGGTTTTGTGATGGCGGTAGCTGGCACGTCGTAAAGGGATTGTATGCGCATGGAGGATTATAGGCTTTGTTGAAGTCCAGGATCAAAAATCCATCGTCTCCTGGTGGAGGCACAATCATATATCGGCCAGCCTGGTAGGTTTCAGTTTTACTGGTTGCATCAGAAAACATCAGGAAAAGTCCGCTTGATGATTCGAAAGCATCAAGCGAATAACGCTCCCCATTTATTTGAAACTCAACCCGTCCCGGGGAGTATCGATCCACAACTTCGCCCAGAACATTTACGATTTCAATGTTTGTCTCTTCCTCGTGTGGAACAAACAGCGCATTGTGATACCACTCCTGCTGGATCGGGTACATTGGAAACCCATCAAACCGGTCAGCTTTTGGCGTGTCCATACTGAAAACTTTTACGCCCCGCTGATCTCCGCGTTTATCTATAAACCACGTTAGCGGACCGTGTGTGGCATGAATTCGCTCTTCGATGTCGTCTCCCACCATTTTAAGGGTATCCACTGATTCGCCTTCGTGCCGGACATTGATACCATTATTTACCACCATAGTTACGCTGCCGTCATCAAGAATAAAAGTGCCTGCGTTTTCAGCAATTGACCCTTCAGGAAACTGTATATCCTGATTTTCTCCGCTCCCAAAACTATTTGGGCCTTCATCAAACCAGATGAGATTCTGCAGCCGCAGCCAGCCTGTGGTGTCTGTGAGAACACTGATTCGGTAATCGAGCCATTCCTGGTGTAGCTGTTCGTAATTATCCGGAAGTGGTTTTGGGCCGATATCAGAATCGTTGCAGCTTATAAACAGAAATAGAATTAAAAATGGGAGTAAATAAAAATGACGATTTATATACATATGATGATGATCTTAGTAAAGAGGTGTGAACCGTTTTAATATAGTAAAAACAAAAGAGTCCCTAACATTCTAATGGCGCCTTTCGCATTCAGAATACAATACATGCACAGGTAGGATTGTAACTTTATCGGAATAAATTGTTGTCCGGCCTGAATTATCAGGCATGTCGATGTTCAAATATCTGCTTGCTCATTACGTGAGCTGAAAACGGATGCGGGCTCCGGCTTTCCTCTCGAATTATCGCGTAAAGTGATGAGCAATTTAATTGACGTGAGCCAAAGTAACCATTCTGTAATATGTTACCCAGCCAGATCTATAACGGTTTGATAACAATTAGAATAATGATTAATCCGATAGTGTTTTGTCATTGATAAAATGTAGTGTAGTCATCCGTTGGGTTTTTCGAAAAATCGAGTGATTATGAATGAAATTATCATTCATGGTTTACCCATAAAGATGACTCTTAATGAGAGTTAACCATTGCCAAGACAGTAGTTGATCTTGGGTATGTAAGGGAAAGAGCTTAAAAAACTGCAAAAAGGATAGGGTATCGGCGTGCGGTAACTCTGTCAATAGCCACCTAACACAGCTTATTTACAGATAGAGAATTAAAAATTCGCGTGATTTGTATTTGTAGAAGATGGCCAGTTTTAGCACTGATTAAATAAGAGCACTGTTCAAAAGAGCGTTGAATTTGAAATTCATCCTAAATCCCATCACCGGTATCTTAACTCCTGCCGATACTAAAGCCTGGAAGTCACGCACCTTTCCCATCTGAGATGTAGAACGACGCTCTTTTTGAACAGCTTCAAATGAAATTGCTTGCAATTACGTGAATATGATTTCTGCACCGGCTGATTTTTCATAAAACTCGCCAACAGTTATGATGGAATCTACCTGCTCACAAAAATCACTCTCATCTATATGAAACATGTCAACGGTTGCTTTACATGCGTAGATTTCAGCGCCTGTATCGTGTATCATTTCAATGAATTCGCGAACCGGCGGAATATCCAGTTTCTCCATTTCATTTTTCATTTTTTTAGTAGCAAAAGCAGACATACCCGGCAAACTGCCAATCATTGTGGGAATATGCATAGCAGGGTTTCCTACCGTTGCCACTTTCAGTTTATCCATCCGTTTGTTTATGATAGCATCCAGGCCAAAAAAGGTAAAGAAGATCGTGGCTTCTATTCCTTCCATGCGGGCCCCGTTAGCCATAATTAATCCCGGGTAAACTTCTTCAAGTGAACCTTTGGAGATTACAATGGATACTTTTTTAATTGGCTCCGGAGCGGATTCCTTTCGTTCTTCGCCGTTTTTCTTATCCTGTGTTACAAACTTGGTCATAATAACCTCTTTAGTTTAAATACATCCTTTAGGTTTAGGTAAACCGGCTACTTTAGCAGCTTTCTTGGCCGGCCCTTTAGGGAATAATTTGTAAAGCTCTTTGGTTGATACACCGCTCTCCTTGGTAAGCTTACGTATTGACGGGGCATCGCCTTTTTTTTCATACTCATCTCGAATGTAATTAATTACATCCCAGTGGCGGTCTGTAAGTTCGCCAACACCTTCGTGGTCAGCAAGGTCCTGAGCTAACTCTTCGGTCCAGTCTTCACGGTTAGCCAGATGTCCATCCTGGTCTAATACAATGGTTTTTTCATTTGTTGTTTCTGTACTCATATCGAACCTCAATTTTAGTTTAAATTCAGTGTTTTAGTTTCTTGTTTTTCAGTTTCGGGAATTTCTTTACCTGCCATCGACATTTGGGGCTCAAGAGGTAATTCCCTTCCTTTAATTAGTGCATTCCAGTAAAGCCATTTGAATCCCATTTTGCCAAAGTGATTCATACGTGTTTCTTTCAGCAAGGTGAATGGACCAATACCGGGAATCGGAAATTTGCCCGGCAGTGGCTCAACATCATAATTGAAATCAATGAGTAAACCTTTTCCGCCGCCGGATTCAATAAAGCAGTTCGCATGGCCGTCGAAGCTGGCTTCCAGAGGTTCTCCTTTGATAGCAGACATCAGATTTTCGAACAAAATGTCCGACTCAAAATGGGCCACCGATCCGGCTTTTGAAGAGGGTAGGTTGGTCGCATCGCCGATTACAAAAATATTTTCATGAGCTTCTGATCGTAGGGTATGCTTATCGGTGGGTACGAAATTCAATTCGTCTCCCAGCCTGCTTCGTTCAATTGCCTTGCTGCCCATGTTCGTGGGAATGGAAACAAGGAGATCAAAATCTACTTCTCTCTCATCCCATGACACAATTTTCTTCTGCTCATTATCAACCCGGCCGATGTTAAACTCTGTGACCAGGTTAATATCTTTTTCATCCAGAAATCCTCCAAGTGATTTTGCTGCCACCGGCTTGGTAAAAGCAGCATCCAGAGGTGTTACCAGGGTAATGTCTACTTTGTCTCTCATGCCTTTCTTTTTAAAGTAATCATCGGCCAGGAAAACAAACTCTAGCGGCGCTACCGGACATTTAATAGGCATCTCTGCAATATTCAGCACCATCTTACCGCCCTCCCAATCTTTTAGATATTCCGCCAGGGCAACAGCACCTTCCACGGTGTAAAAATCAAAAATAGATGTATGCCACAACTCCTCTTTCATTCCCTCAATTTCTTCAGGAATAATCTCTGTTCCGGTCGCAATAATCAGATAGTCATAGTTGAGCGTCTGATCATTTTGGAGATAAACAGTGCTTTGGTCGGCATCTATTCTATCAATGGGTGAATAAATGACTTCTGCTCCTTTAGGGAAGAAATTACTTTTAGGCTTAATAACATCTTCTTTTTTATATAGACCAAAGGGAATAAATAGAAAACCCGGCTGGTAATAGTGGTCTTCTTCTTTATCAACAATGGTAAGCTTCCACTCTTTTGGGTCAAGAGCTTTGCTCAGTTTATTAAGCATCATGGTTCCCGCTGTTCCCGCTCCTAATATCACAATCCGTTTCATGGCTTCCTCTTTGATTTAAATAATATCAATCAATAAATCTCTTGAATGATATTACTACATAATTATGAAGGCGATATGAACGAGATTTGCTTAAGTTAAACTAAATGTGCCAATTAGCTTATACGTACGATAGGATAAAGGCCTATCGAATAGTGTGTAATCAATCCGACCCATTATTTTTATACTCCGAATTACTGACCAAAAATCCGTACTCCAGCCGTAAACCCAATCCAAACCCGAACGTCGCGGCTAGCCCGGGTAGCCTCAGAAATGGAGTACCAGGTGTAGTCGCTGTTTCCCGGTTGTTTGGAGACCTGAAGGTTGGCGGTCGGTCCAATGTAAAGCGCGGTTTTTGGTGTGATGTTTTTTCCCAGCAGGTATTTATAGCTTAGGATTGCGTTGGGCGTGCTGCTCCACGACCCATCAAAAATTCGCTGAAACGTAAAGTCATGGGTCGAGAAGTAATCTCTTAGTTTTGGCTGGTTCCATGCATCATCGAGTGTTCGGTAGGATCCGATCGACCAGCTTAAAGACCAAACGTCACGATTACCAATGAGCGGGTTAAACCCGATGGATACTTTATTGTATACCGGGTTTGTACCCAGAGTGAGACCCAAATGTGTAAAACCGCCATCTGAAAACCAAAGGTCCAGGTTCTTACGTCCGTTGCCATAATAGCTGACAATCCCTACAGGAACACCTTCAAATTCGCGGGCAAGATTAACTAACCCAATTTGAATACCCTGCCCTTGGTCAGCTACGTTTGCAATGCCAGCAAACTGAATGCCCTGGAAGTCCCGGCTTATGTTAATGATTCCCGCCCCGCCGATTCCCTGGAACTCACTTGATATGTTAGTGATTCCACTCATGACAATTCCCTGGGTTGACCTGCCGGAGATATTTGTAATCCCGGAAAAGAGGAGACCCTGTGCATCATCAGCAGTTGCATTGAAAATCCCGGCAAACTGTATGCCTTGCATATCGCTGCCAGACAAGTTTCCGATTCCCGCAAATTGAAGCCCCTGCATGTCGCGGGCAATGTTCATCAAGCCGGCCGCCTGCATGCCCTGCATGTCAGCGGAGCTGATGTTTCCAAACCCGGCAAACTGCATTCCCTGCATACCGCTGCCGGAAACATTTCCCATGCCGGAGATTTGAATTCCTTGCTGATGACCTGAGGAAAGATTGCCAGCACCCGCCAGCTGGATGCCGTTCATTTCGCCGCCTGATGCATTTAAAAGCCCGATCTGCAGACCTCGTGAAAAATACCTGTTGATGTTGACAAGGCCAAGCTCGTAGCCGTCGAGTCCGCCATGGTAACCGGCCAGCAAATTCAGTGAATATTTTGCATTGTATCGAGGCGCATCAATGCCATTCGTGCTTAGGCCGGGCACGAGTGTAATCCGAACTTTTCTGTACATAAGGTCATCTTCTGCATTTGTACCCGATTGCGATTGAGCAAAGCTGACAGAAGATGTAAAGATGAGGAGGAGGACTAAAACGCTGAGAGATTTATTGAACATCAGGATGGAATTGAGGTTAAAATTCTCGACTGATATACGGTATGACCAGCGAAAGGTTATTGGGACTACATGAAAGTTCGTAAGAACATGTAACAATCCATTGAACAGTCTCATCAACCCAGATGATTCATTCAGAAAGTAATACCAGTCATTAAATAGAACAAAACATGTTGCTTTTTCAGATTCTTTGCCCTGGGCATCCCTCACGGGGCGTAAAACGGAAAACCACCGTTTGATTTCCCCAGGGACTGGCAGAATGACAATGATTCAGCTGGGGCGCAGAGAGGGATCTGCAAAAGCAATGCACAATATTTTAGAAAATTTTGAATATGTTCTATGTGCTTATCCACATATTTTTCCATCCATCTACAAACTTCGGGTAGAGTCGGTTCTATAAAGATAGACTGGTAATTTGATAATTAATAAACACAAAAAAAGCGGAGCCGGCATTCCGCCAGCTCCGCTTTTAATTTAATTGAAAACGTCAGTTACCTGCGTTTACGATTTTTCTTGCCCTTGCCTTTTTTCTGCTTGAAATGCGAATAAAAAGGCTGGTCTTCCTCGTTTTTGCGCTGTTTCTTTGGCCTGCCACGATCTGTTCCTGATACCGGTCGCGACGGTTGTGCGGCTTGCCCGTTATCGCTGTTCGAATTTACCAATGGCTTTTTCGTCATCTTCAGCAGAGCGGCTGCAACTTCGATAGGTGTGAATTTGTCGGAAGCAAGAGATTCGACCTGCTCTATGTAGGGTCGCAAGCCTCCTGCTTCAAGTGTTTGTAAGACTTCATCGCGGAATGCATCCATCAATGAATCTTCCACATCTTTAATAGACGGAAGTGCAATTGTTTTAAGCTTGATCTTGAGGTTGTTCTCGATATATCGCAGATTTTTGTTTTTTCTGCCTGATGAGAATGTGTAAGCAACACCATCACGGCCGGCACGACCGGTTCGGCCAATCCGGTGAACGTAGTACTCGGGATCCTGCGGAACATCGTAGTTAAATACAACATCCACATCGTCTACATCCAGTCCGCGGGCAGCCACATCTGTAGCGATCAGCACTTCAATTTTACCGGTCCGGAATTTATCCATCACTTTATCACGGACATTCTGGCTCATATCGCCATGAAGCGCGTCACTTGAGTAGCCTCGGGACTGCATCTCGCCGACCAGTGAATCACATTTGCGTTTCGTGTTGCAAAATATGAGAGCGAGTTTATAATCGTTGATGTCGAGCAGGCGGCAGATACCTTCTGTTCGCATCGAGTCGCGGGCTTCAACAATAAACTGTTCAATCCCATCAGCGGCCGGCGCTTTGCCTTCTACCTTAATCATCTCAGGATTGGTAAAGAACTTGTTCATAATCCGCTTAATATCTTTCGACATCGTTGCGGAGAACATGATGGTTTGTTTGGGAGCATCTTCTGAAGAAAATCCCAGGATCGTTTCAATATCGTCCCGAAATCCCATATTCAGCATTTCATCGGCCTCATCAAGAATAACCATCTTGAGATGCTTCAGCTGCAACGTGCCCCGTTTCAGGTGGTCAATCACACGTCCGGGAGTTCCAACCACAATTTGAGTTCCTGATTTAATCTGTTTGATCTGCCGTGAAATCGGCTGACCGCCATATACAGGTGTAATTTTAACGCCGTTCATATGCTCGGCGAGTTTAATAAATTCGCCGGTGACCTGTACGGCAAGCTCCCGGGTCGGGCACATAACAATGGCCTGTACAGTTTTCGATTGAGGGTCAATCCGCTCCAGGACCGGAATGGCGAAAGCGGCTGTTTTCCCGGTTCCTGTTTGTGCTTGTCCGGCAACATCGCGGCCTGACATAATAATGGGTATTGCAGCTGCCTGAATTTTAGTGGCGGCTTCAAATCCCATGCCTGAGATTGCATTTAAAATAGGTGCACTGATTCCAAGATCAGTAAATGGTGTAGTGTTCACGTTCTGTAAATTTTTTGAGAATTAATTAACTGCTCGGCATTAACTGCAGGCAGGAAGACCATTCGATTTTCGGGTATGGTCGTTTCCCTTATATGGTTGCCTGAACTATACTCTCTTACTATTTAGCAGGGAAAGGATGCGAGCAATAATCATCTGAAGGGAATGTCCGTTGGATTTCAACGGGTAAATAACGAATTAATTTTTTAAGATACGGATTAAATCCGGATAGTTTAATCATGTTGAAAATAAATGAATGAGAATCATTCCATTGGCTGAACTTCTAAACAACATTAAAAAAGCGTTTTTTTGAGAAGTGCTGTAAGTAATTTTGAATTATATCAGGACAGTTATCAGGGCTGGGTTAATTTTAGTAAATATTAGAATTAAAATGTTGTGCGTGGATTTTGGTTTTTGATAATTCGGTTTAGTGAATAAATTATCTCGTAAGACATTGATTTATAATAGTATTGCAGATGATAAATTTCATTCTGAGTCAGCTACGGCCGCGTGTGCTGAAGATGAGTTAAAAATTTATAATTACATTGAGGGATGATTAATATGGAACCATATCTAAATATTAATCCATTGCATAACAATGCATTAGTTGCGCTCTCCAATAATTATTCCAGTGTAAATAAGGGTTTTACCAGTTTTGACAATTTAGTTTAGAATTCCTTAATTACCCGAAGCTAATAGTGGGAGCGGTTCCAAATTAAATTCAGGCATCACAGCTGCTTCTATTTAGCAAAAAAATGGCTTTTAGGTTCGTTATAAAAGAGAAAAAATAAATGAGTGACTATATGCGCACGCTGGCAGTTTTTAAACTGCCCGCCTTATTGGGAGGTATATTTTTACTGGTTACCGGCTCTTCTCTGAATAATTTTTCAGGGGACATTGCTGATTGTGATGAGGCATACCCTGTTTACACAATACAGCCGGGCGATAAGCTCTACGAAATCGGCATCCGGTACGGAGACTTTCGATTCTGGGAGGCTATCTATATTCTCAATGCAGACCTTATTGACGATCCGGATCTCATTTATGCCGGCCAGCAACTCGAGATTCCCCGAAGAGTTCACTCCTTTAAACATTCCGCCGAAACGCCCGAAGCAGTTCTTAGCAATCCTTTCTGTGATATAGAAAAGCTGCCTGTGGCATCCGTTGATGAGTCGAAGATAAGTCTTTACAGTCTGGAATATCTTAAAACAGAAGAGTACAAATCTATGGTCAATAACTTCGCAGCACAAAATGCACGAGCTGACTCAATGGAAAACGAGGATGATAAGCTAGCTGAATTTCGCAAAGTATTTAATGCGGTAATGGAAAGGCAGGATGATACGGCAACTACCGGGAATGATGAAATAGGTGATACGCTCAGCAACAGGGATGCCATTCAGCGACAGTCAGAACGCCGGATCATGATAGAAATCGACGGGATGGTACTGGATGAAACCCGGTCAAAGATAGGGCGTGATTTTTACGATGTATTTTACTCCGGGTGGCAATCGCCTGAAGGTGCCAGTAATTTTTCCATACGAATTGCAGAACAGCCGAGCCCATCGCTGGGAACTATTATTTACGTAGAGGTGAATGACACGGAAACATTCCGGATGAGACTGCAGCCGCGATACGATTTTATTCAGCAGGCCGGCCGATATGCGGTGAGGCAAACATACAGCTACCTGCAAAACAACGATCACCAATTGCAGATTTATTGAATGGACGAAATAGTCTCCCCTAAAAAGGGGAGAAACAGAGGGGTGTGTATGAAGTTTTAAACGTGTTGTTTAAACATCCCCCTGAATCCCACTTTGATAAGGGGGACTTTTCAAATTGAAATTTTTAAGAATAAGTCAAAAAGACATGTAAACAAGAACTTACAGATGAGATAAAAAAGCGCAAAGCAACGATGCGGGGCCTTACGATAAATCGTAAGGAGGCGGACAACCTAATCCACAACGCTGCTTTGCTAACCCGCAAAATAAACAATTGAGAGTTAGCAATCTACACCTGCGCTTTTTTCATCTCCTGTTATCAATCTCACACACAAGCGTGAGTCAATTCACTGCTGAATCATTCAGCTTGGGAATTGTTCATAAACCATAAATAAAACATAGGATACAACGATGAAAAAGCTAACAACACTACTCGTCATGCTGCTCTTTACGGCAGGAATGGCGATTGGGCAGAGTAATACATCTACTGTTACACAAAATGATGGCAGTAATAGTGCGACTGTAAATCAGGTTGGGGCTAACAATACCAATGATTTATTACAATCCACTGGTAACTCTTATACCCTTAATCAAACTGGTAATTCAAACCTTTCAAATTTACGCCAGGTTGCGAATGGTGGTAATACTGCCACTGTAGATCAGGTTGGTAACAGAAATACAATGAGTCGTTCAGGTGGAGCTCTTCAGGGAACAGACAATTACCTGGATGTATTACAAAACGGGAATGATAATTATATCTCATTGTATCAGGATTTTAAAGATCACATCGCAAATATTGTTCAGATGAGCAATCAAAATGACGCATTCGTAAAGCAGGATGCTGGTGGAGGATCAACAGCGGATCTATATCAAAATGGTGTAAATAACAGCGTAGATATTAATCAGGATGGGTCAGGCTACCACTATGTTTATTTTGATCAAATTGGTAATAATAACATTGGTGAAACGAGACAGGTTGGTGTAGATAATTACATTGAAGTTGAGCAAAATGGCAACTCTAACGTAGCTACAGTTGATCAAACGGTTGATGATAATACCTTCTGGTTAACTCAAAATGGAAGTGGAAACGCTGTTGGCGAAGCCGGAAATGCTTTTCAACAAGATGGAAGCAACAACCGTTTTGTAGGTGTTCGTGGAAATAATAATAATATAGTATTACGTACAGATCTTTCAGCTCTTCAAACAGGTGGAGCAACGTTAGATCCCCTGAGTGAGCAAATTGGTAACGACCATACTATTGGACTTTATCAGGGAGCTAATGATGTTGCTCTGATTCAGCAGTTTGGCGGTGATAATAATACTGCACTTCTCTTTCAAGATGGTGGTGGTCACTCATCGGATATCGTTCAGAATGGAAGTAATAACACAACTCATATTAACCAGAGACAGTAAAGGTTAATACTGAAGTATAAATTTTAGTTCACTTCGCATCAGTTTATTAATTACTGTAAGGCGAAGTGAACACTTTTATTTCCGATTGGCAATACGGAAAAAGCAATTTCCAAATTAATACAGTCTGTCTGATTATGTAGCCCATGGTAGGGTTGTATGATTTACTACTAAAAGCTAACAATCAAATTATTTAAATAATGAAGAATATATTCACGTTAATCGCTGCGATGATTCTCACTATGGGGATAGCACATGCCCAAAACAGTGTAGAAAACATTCAAAATGGTAACCAAAATGATGTTATTATCAACCAAATAGGTAATAATGACGCATTCATTTGGCAAGGTGATGGATTTACTTTCTACCCGGCTGCTGATGAGGAAGGAACTGCGACAAATAATTCAGTAATTATTGATCAAACAGGTAGCTCCTTGCTTTATGTGGGGCAGGGAATAAACGAAGGGGCATCTGTTAATTCCGAGATAATTGTCTCTCAAAACGGAAATAGTTATGCAGACATATTCCAGGGTGTTTTGAGAGATGCTGAAAATGCTTATGCAAATGTATCACAAGACGGTTCAAATAATACTGCCTCTGTGAGACAAGCTCAGGCAGGTTTTGTGTATGACGTAGATGCAGCAATTTCCCAAAATGGATCCGGAAATTATGTTTCTATTTTACAGGGATTTGGTGGAAATTCAACCTCTGAAGATAATTCGGCAAGTGTAACTCAGGAAGGAAATAACAATGCATCGACAACGATACTGCAAGGTTCCAATGTTGCCGCGGCTGGACCGGGCTCAGGTGCAGGAACAGCAGAAGGCAATACGTCAAATATTCTCATAATTGGAAATAGTAATGGTACTAATGGCGGAGTACGGATTAATCAGGGGATTAACGGGGGAACTGCGCTAAATAACATAGGATATATTCTGCAGGAAGGTAACTTTAATAATTCTATTATAAACCAAGGTGTAGGCAATGGCATGCAGTCTATTGGAAGTGAAGCCAATACATTTCAATACTCAAACAATAATATGTCTACTGTAAATCAAAATGGGGAGAATAATCTGGCAAATGTAACTCAAGACTAAATTAGTATTAATAGTCCGGGATAATAGCCCGGGCTATAAATATTGTTGTAAAAATATTGTAGGTTACCAATAATGTGATTGAAGAGGTTACTTTTTTTATGAAAAAATTAATTACAGCAACACTATTACTATTGTCTGGATTGGGTAATCTATCCGCCCAAAACCCATCCGAAGTCTTCATTCAACAGGCAAACGTAGAGCATAACGAGGCAGTACTACAGTTTACCGGTGATTTTACCACGGCTTTTTCTAATCAAACGGGTCTGGAGTCGTTTGACCAATACGACAGCGACACCAACGTGGCCATTGTGAACCAGTTTGGCGATAATAATATCTCCACGCTGATTCAGAACGGCATCGGTAATATGGCGCGGTTTAATATTTTCGGAAATAGCAACACAACAGGTCTGGAGCAGGATGGATCGGGCAACCAGTTTATTCTGAATCTTGAGGGGAGCAACAACCTGATCGAGGGAGCCCAGGTTGGGACAGAAAACCAGGTGCGTATAGATTTAACCGGCAGCGGCTTTCCAAATCAAACGTTTTCCCAAACAGGTAGCAACCTGTCGCTCCAGTTTTTCGATAACGGCACCGGCGTCGGAGTTCCTTTGCAGATCGAACAGACCGGAAACGGCGGGTCAGTCATCATTGAAAACTACTAGCCTGTATTGATTCGCTTTCTCCGCAGGTCATATGAAGCGGGGCAGATTCTCTATCTTTCTCTCTCTTTCTTTTCTTTTATCTATCTTCAGATTCCATCTTTGCTGTCACTTTAGACAATCTCATCTCTGTAGCAGCACGGTCCGTTGCTATTCCACTGTTTTGTATTTACAGCCTATCCACCTCCTTTAACTTTTAAATTTCAATCAGTTAGGAAAGCCTAACCGATGCAATTGACGGTCATCACTCATCGGGTTTTAATGTTTTTAATTCAATGGTAGTCAATGGTTTAAAGGTATTATAAAATATTTAAGAGTCCTACCATAAAGAATCCCTAATTTTGAGGTATGAGGAAATCTCCATTACTTCTAAGCGAATCAAATGAACACGGTTCAACTGGTAATATAAAGTTGGACTGTACAGTAAATATGATGTTCGGGTTAAAAGAGAAAAGAATATGCAGATGTCAATTAATAAAATAGTACATATAGCACTTTTTACAATACTGCTGGGAAGCTCTGTCGCAACTACTGCAGATCCTGATGAGGCGATCTCCCACTGCAGTGATCAGGACATTATACATACCGTCAAGGATGGAGACAGCCTGTACGACATCAGCAAGCGGTTTGGAAGTACGCTTTTCTGGGAGTCGCTTTACGTTGCAAATGCAGATATTGTTAATAACCCGGACATGATATACCCTGGCCAAAAGATTAAGGTGCCGTTCAATGTGGCTAATTACCGGGGAAGTGAGATTGAGCTGGACCAGGTCGTTCAAAATCCGTTTTGCAGAATTTCAGAATTGCCCTATCGAGAGGTTGAAGAGAAATATTTATCTCAATACACGGTTCCCTTTTTAGAGTCCGTAGCAAACACAGAGAGAAGCAGAGACAGAAAAGACCTGGAGAGAAAAGCACAGAGAGAAAGTGTGGCAGATGCAGTCGGTGAAAAAACCGGCGCAGAGACAAATCAAGCAGAGCAAAATAACAGAGGAACGATTCAGAGAGAATCAGAGAGACAACTTATGATCGAGATAGACGGTATGGTACACGATGATACACGCTCCAAAGTGGGCCGTGATTTCTATAACGTGTTCTATAGCTACTGGCAGTCGCCGGAAAATGCCCATAACTTCAACATCCGCGTATCTGAGCAGCCGAGCCCAAACCTTGGCACAACCATTTACGTGACGGTGAATTATACCGAGACATTTAGAATGCGGCTGCAACCGCGCTATGAAATGATCGAGGAGGCGGGCAAATATGCGGTGCGCCAGACGTTCGCATACTTACAAAATAACTATCAAGAGACCATCATCTACTAATATGAGAGAGATGAATAAAACAGATAAAATCAACACTGAAGCAAATGTGCGTGGGGACTCTCTTGGCAGGTGTGTCATCCATTTTGAAGCAAATGAATTAAAAACAGAATTTAAACTAAGACCTTACATGAGGTAAGAAAGGAGCTATAAAAGCGCAAAGCAACGCTGCGGAACCTTATCGAGAAACCGGTAAGGGGTGACCACCACAACGCTGCCTTGCAGTCAGAAATATACACTTTTCTGTCTGGCAAGCAAATCGGCGCTTTTTCACTCCTGTAACAATAGATCCGGACTTGGGTTTACCCGAGCCGGAACGCAATGTACAATCAAAAACAAACACAGGATAAACCAATGAAAAAGTTAAGTACACTCACATTAGGACTGCTCTTCGCGGCAGGTTCAGCTTTCGCACAAAGCAACGATGCAACGGTTGATCAATCTGGAGACTATAATACATCGACAGTTGATCAGTCTGGTAATGGTAATGAAACACTTATTAATCAAGTAGTTGATGCAGGTGTTTCAGACCCAGTTAAATTCAATGAAGCTACTGTTGAACAGACAGGCAGTGAAAATTTTGCTGACATTGATCAGCGAAACAGAGGCCAGCATTCATCACGTGGTCTTTTTAATGATGCCGATTTAATACAGGATGGAACTTTGAACTATGCAATTATTGATCAGGCCGGAATAGGGCGTGGAAACGATGTGAAACTGTCTCAGCTTGGCATTGAAAACCGTGCTGAAGTGTCACAAAGACAAGGTGGAAGACTCTCTGGGTATGGCTCTGAGTCAAGAGCGGTTCAAAGTGGAGAACGTAATGAACTGTATTTAACTATGGGCAATTTTAATGATGCAGGAATTACTCAGGATGGCAACGATAACTATGCTGATATTTCTCAATTAAGCTTTAGCAACGATTATGTGGAGCTTAAGCAAACAGGAGACGAGAACGAAGTTCTTCTGAATCAAAGTGGTGGAACCGCTGACGTGCAGCAGATTGGAGTTGGCGGAAATATTCTGAATGGTTTGGCCGGTATCGGAAGCTATGCAAGTCAGTCAGGCGGCGCCAGCATGACTATCGTGCAAAATGGACTGAGCAATGAACTGTTTGTTGGCCAAAACGGGGCAAGTACAGTTACTGTAACACAGTCAGGCGATATGAACACAGGTTCTGTGGATCAGTCAGGCGCCCATAGCGGTACTTTGACTCAAACAGGAAGCCTAAACTCCGGTTCAATCACACAAAGTAATTAATTTTTAAAACTAACGATTCCTGTGCGGCCTGACCGCCGCCAGGTTTTTCTTTCGAATACAGTGATAAACCGAATCAATAGTAAAACAATGAAGACTTTAATATCAGCAATTAGCCTAATGTTACTTTCAGCGGGATTGGCAGTAGCACAGGATAACAGTGCAGCGTCTGTCCAGAAAGGGACGGGAAACGAGGTGATTGTTTCTCAAACTGGATCTGACAATGAGGCCGCTTCGGACCAGGACGGAACTGACAACTATGTGATCATGAACCAGAAAGGGGCAGGAAATCTCGCAGATATCACACAAATCAATTTTGCCGGCTTTCAACGGGATCATGAAGCAATTATTAATCAGCAAGGCTCAGGGAATGAAGTTGATTCACGGCAGCAGGGAGGATTTCAGGATCTGTTGATTTCACAGACAGGTGAGGATAACTATGCAGTTACGGTTCAAATCTCATCATCAAATAGTTACGAGATTTCTCAGGAAGGAAATAGAAACAACGCAGATGTCCGCAACCACAATCTGCGAAATGATGATGAAGTGACGGTCAATCAGCTTGGCGATGAAAACTCCATAACCGTTCGCCAGCGTGGCAATGGGTCGGATTACAGCGCATCTGCTCGTCAGGGTGGAAACGGAAACAGCGGCACCATCACACAAGAAGACGGCAGCAGTAATTCAGCCGGATTTTGGATTTCGGGAGATGATAATTCGACTGCCCAGGAGCAGGTTGGATCAGGAAACCGGCAGCGTGCTGAAATCACGGGAGAAAGTAATACATATTCAGTGAACCAGACAGGTGAGAGTAACAGGCTTTACATCAACTCGCGCGGAACAGGGGCCGGTGGAAACAGCAGCCGGTCGAATAGTTCAGAGTTTACCGCAGAACAGGTTGGCTCAGGGAACCTTGCATCAGGGTCGATGGGCGGTTTTGGAAATGATTTCTCGCTGTTTCAGGTAGGAGATGATAACCTTGTATCTGGCGGAGCGGGTCTTTGGGATGCATCCGGATTTACAATTGAAGGTGATGGAAACACCGTCACAATTTCGCAAATGAGCGACGGCAATTCGGCCACGCTGAGTATTTCAGGGAATAGCAACAGTTCTGTTATCTCGCAAGATTAGGTTTAAGGAAAAAGACATAGATAACATGAGCTTAAGTTTGAATAAAATACGCTTGATAGGTGAGAGGATAAACCAACAGACTGCATCTTAAGACAGTAATGATAGAAAGTTAATAGGAGTGAACAGGTGACGGTGACCGAGAGCAGATAAATCACCTGAACGTTAGAGAATAAATTAACAATAGGAGTGACAATGAAACGATTACTTTTACTATTAATAATAGCGCTGGCCGGATTTTACCGAGTTGATGCCCAAACCTCTAAAAATCCGGGAGAGGTATTTATTCAGCAGGCATCATTTGATCATAATGACGCTGTTAAACAGTTTACAGGTGATTTTGTCACAATGTTTGAAATGGATTTTGATGCATTTGCCGAAAGCGGCGAGAATTCAAACACGGCAATTGTTAACCAATACGGAAATAATAACACGACCGGTATCACACAAAATGGCTGGGGAAATAAGGCACTCGTCAATCTGTTGGGAGACAATAATACGACCGGTCTTCTGCAGCAGGGATCAGATAACCAGTTTATTCTTAACCTTGAGGGGAATGATAACACGCTGACCGGTACGCAGCAGGGATCGCAAAATAAGCTGCGGATGGATCTTATTGGGTCGGGCACCAATCAAACCTTTACTCAGATGGGTAATAATCTCACGATCGAGCTGATTGATAACGGTACCGGTGGTGTACCCCTTCAGATTGAACAAAGGGGAGATGGCGCTTCTGTTACGGTTGAAAATTACTGATTCGTTTATGAGATTAGTCAACTTGATTCGCCAAACAAAGAAACTATAAGCCATAGTTTGGTTATTAATACTTAGTCATCCCGGCCCTCGAGCCGCTCATTTTTTGAACGCGTCAGCGAAATCACCCATTCTTGCTCGATTTTTGAATTTTACTGATGGCAATCTTTTGGTCATGACGTAGGATGACGCCCTTTTACTTATAGGTTATCAGACTACAAATAGTCTTCGACGGCATCATAGAGCGTGTCATATGGCGTGATTCCGTGATTACTTAACCACTCCTTATCCTGATTCGGCTCGTGTCGTGACTTGATAAAGATTGGTGTCATGCCCAGTTCAATAGCAGGTTTCAGGTCTGATATTTTATCACCCGCCATAAATGACTCACTAAAGTTAATGCCGAGTTTCTTGTCTGATTTTCGAAACATTCCAAGACCCGGTTTTCTGTCCTCGGGCAGATAGTCGCCGGACGCTTCAACAAACTCGGGGTGGAAGGGCGCAATATTCCACATATCAACAGAGATGCCTTCCTTTTTTAACTGCACGTCTACCCAGTTGTGAAGCTCCTCCACCTGTTGTTCTGTATATCGCCCCTTCACAATTCCGGATTGATTCGTGACGACCACGATCTTAAACCCCTGTGATTGAATGACCTTCAGCGCCTCAATAGCACCATCACACCATGTCCACTCCTCTTTGGTGTGAACGTAATTATAGTCCACATTCAGTGTGCCGTCGCGATCAAGAAAAAAAGCCTTTTGGTTCATGGGGTGTTGGTAAAAGTTGTTGATCTGTTTGAAAATGCAAAGATACAAAAAATGCGAGGATCTGAGTTAACTTCAGTATTACGTTCAGGAGCTTCGATTTACGCAGGCCGAACGTCCCCGTTCGACATGGCATGATGCGATTTGAAGTTTTTTTGTAAAATTGGAGCAAAAAGGCTGTATCGATGAATGATGCTGAGACTGGGATATGGCTGGTAGCATAATAATCGAAGCGGGAGCTTCGATTTACGTAAAATCACACAACACCTCTTGAACCCGCTTTCCATCCCGACCAAAGCTTCAAACCGCTAAAAACAAGCAGAAGACCAAGTGGGATTGTCCAGATCTGTGTGAGGTCGAACACAGCTCCGAAAAGGGCCGGGCCTGTTGCGGCCATCGTGTAGCCAACGGACTGGGATATACCGGAAAGTTCATTGGCGGAATCGGAATTAGCGGTTCGCAATACGATAAACAGAAGCGCCATTCCAAAACTGCCGCCCATGCTAAAACCAAGCATTGAAACAATCACGCCGGTGAATGCTGTTCCGGGAATCATCAGGAATAAAAGGCTCACGACTTCAAGAATGATTAACAGCATGACCGGGATTTTCTGATTTTCAAGACGTTCTGCCAGGGCTGGAATAAGAAACGTCCCAAAAACGCCTACACCCTGGCAAAGTGATAGCAGCCACCCGGCTTCGACGGCCCCGATTCCGCGATCCTGTAAAATTTCCGGCAGCCACGTGATTATGATGTAAAACGTGAAAGATTGAAATCCCATAAAAAAAGCAACGTTCCACGCCAGTCCGGACTTACTGAGCTGTTTAAGCGAACTCCCGAGAGACCGGCGGGCTACAACCTGGAAGTTTTGTTTAAGCTGAGGAAGCCATATTAAAAGAGCTATGAATGAAAAGATAGCCCAGAATCCAAGAGCCCATCGCCAGCCCAGGCCCAGGTTCTCGCTGAGGGGGACACTCAATCCTGATGAGAGAGCCGCTCCCGTTCCAAGCATACCGGAGTAAATTCCTGTAACCAGCCCGGTTTTGGTTGGAAACTGTTTTTTGACGATACCAGGCAGTATAACGTTGCCAAATGCAATCCCAGCGCCCGCAATGATAGTGCCGGCAAAAAGAGGAAAAACTCCCGGCACAACCCGGAGAAGTGTTCCGGCTGTCAAAATACTAAGTGCCATAGCCATGGTACCTTCAGTACCGAGTCGTTTTGTAAACAGAGGAGTAAACACGGAAAGCAGGCCGAACGATAAAATTGGCAGGGTGGTCAACATGCCAAGAAGCGTATTGGATAGCCCTGTGTCCGAGCGAATTTCTGAGATCAGCGGCCCCACAGAGGAAATGGGCGGGCGCAGGTTAAATGCGATTGCCGCAATGGCAATCATCAGAAATAGTTTTCGGCTTTTTTCAGGTGACATTGGGCTTATTATGTTGAGGTCACATAAGATACGAATACTGTCGTCGCCTGATGAAGAATGTTCAATAGAGTTTATCGATGAGTAATGTAGATTTGATAGAGTCTGATCGGGCGTCTAGTGAAGCACCCATACCGTTTATGTAGAAACATCACTCATTTGACGAGTCATCACGGACCCCCGATCTGCGATCTTCCATTCTCGTTGAAAAAGGAATTTGTTTTTGGCGGAGTGTCACGCTCGAGCATAGACAGGAGACCCCGTATCAGGTGGGGTGAGTTACATGCCAATTCATATTTTTCCTTGGTAAAATGGTGTAGGTAATGATGCTTTTTTGGGTTCTACAAGACAGTTTAATCATTCAGTGAGAATCACTAATCATTTGTGTCACTCAAATGGACAAAATGTGTTGCTTTTACAGATTCTTCATAAACCGGAAAATCACCGTTTTATTTCCCAAAGGGACAGGCAGAATGACAATGATTCTGCTTGGGAGTAGGGCGGCGTTAAGACAAGGCGAAATTGTAAAACGACTACAGCACATACGCCGCCCATGTGTCAACCAATGTGGGCGTCATCCTGATCAAGCCATTGTAGTTAATGGCGCAGAGAAGGATCTGCAAAAGCAATCGGCCTATATTTTGAACATGTTCTAAGCGTTTCTTGACAAATTATTCCTGAATAAGCCTTTTTTCAAAGCTCCCCTCCCTATCAAGTCCCGTTAGGGCGCGATAGGGAGGGGACGGGGGAGGGTAAAACTCTTTCAGAATCTCAATTGTAAACCACTCCATCTATCCCTAATTTTGTAGCCAAAAACAGGACGCGAGGTGTTTCATTGAAACAGACCAAAATCATGACAGCCGAGGATCTGAACCGCACCTACATGCGGTTCGCTCACCAGTTTCTTGAGCCTTATGATGACCCATCCACACTTGCGATCATCGGAATGCAAACGCGCGGTGTCCATATGGGACGGCGGATCATGGAGATCATACGTGATCAGTTTAGTACTGAGCCCGACTTTGGGGTTTTGGACGTGACGTTTTACAGGGATGATTTCCGGTCAAAATTAAAGATGCCCCAGGTTAAAGTGACAGAAATTCCCTTCGATCTCTATAATCGTGATGTTGTCCTGGTTGATGATGTGCTTTACACCGGCCGTACAGTTCGGTCTGCCCTGGACGCCCTGATGGCATACGGCCGGCCGCATAGCATCAAATTTTGTTGCATGATTGATCGCGGACACCGTGAACTGCCCGTTGCTGCAGACTATGTGGGAAATACAGTACCTACATTTGCCAATGAAGAGGTAATGGTAAAAGTAAATGAGCTGGATGGCGAAGATGCTGTTTATCTTGTGGAAAAAGATAGAGAGGAACCCACAAAATGAGTCCTCAGCAGCCCGATCTTTTTACTTTCAACCAGAAACATCTGCTGGGCCTTGCCGATTATTCGGCAGATGAAATTCGCTATGTACTTGAACAGGCAAAAACGTTTCGCGAA
This sequence comes from Rhodohalobacter sp. 8-1, assembly GCF_038150125.1. Lineage (NCBI taxonomy): Bacteria > Pseudomonadati > Balneolota > Balneolia > Balneolales > Balneolaceae > Rhodohalobacter > Rhodohalobacter sp. 8-1. The sequence goes on from NZ_JBBVMF010000005.1 coordinate 163,021, forward strand.
GTCCTTGACCGGCCGGTGCCCAAAGTGCCGACACTGCGGGATAAAACCATTGTAAATCTCTTCTACGAAAGCAGCACGCGCACCCGCCTCTCATTTGAGCTGGCACAAAAGCGTATGGGAGCCGATGTTGTAAACTTTTCGGCCAGCACATCGAGTACCAAAAAAGGGGAGTCGCTGAAAGATACCATTCGCAACATCAGCTCAATGAAAATTGATATGGTGGTGTCGCGTCACGAAAGCCCGGGCGTGCCCCACTTTTTGACTCGCTGTGTGGATGCAGCGATCATCAACGCGGGTGATGGCGCTCATGAACATCCCACACAGGCACTGCTCGACATGTTTACCATGCAGCAAATTTACCCGGACCTGAAGGGCAAAAAAATTGCGATTATCGGCGATATTTCCCACAGCCGCGTGGTTCGGTCGAACCTGATTGGCCTGAAAAAGCTTGGGGCCGATATTGTTGTTTGCGGACCCAAATCGCTGATGCCTATCTTTGTTGAAAATCTTGGCGTATCGGTGTCGCATAACCTGGAGGAGACACTTGCGTGGTGTGATATTGCCATGGCGCTGCGGATCCAGATGGAGCGGATTGGTGGTGGAACGGATCTTTTTCCAAGCCTTAGAGAGTACCATGAAACATTTGGTATCAAGATGAGCCATCTCGAGAAATACCCCGATTTTACCATTATGCACCCCGGGCCCATCAACCGCGGCGTAGAGATGGAGAGTGATGTGGCCGACAGTGACCGCGCGGTGATCCTCGACCAGGTGACCAACGGCGTGGCTGTTCGGATGGCTGTTCTATATTTGCTTAGTGGTGGCGCGAGGGTTTAGGACCCTCGTCTGACGATTGTTTTATGGAAATAATTTCGACACCTTGTTACAAGCCTGTATGATTAGTTCTGATTATGCCATGCCGTATACTGATCTTTCAAAAAATACCTATTCAAAAACCTGCCCTCCCTGTCCCTGTCTACAATAAAAAAGTTTGACTCGTTAATTGGATCAGCGATGATGTAAACAAAATTCTGTGACCCATATTTCATGTCATCACTAAAGTGGTATGAGCCATTCTAGATTGATTTAGATACAGGCCAAAAATTTGACTATGACAGCTATTACTTGGACCCAGCTGATGGTATATCCTGTATTACAGTTGATAGTCGCATTTTACTTTCTGGTTTGGATAAATAATTGCCACGATGATTTTTTCTTTATTGCCATGAGCTGAAAATGGAATTAAATGAAAATCAAAATGTACCCATTTGCAATCTGCATTTCCTCACTTTACTGTTCACAAATTATTCTTACCTTTTTAGACTTTAGATCCATTGCAAAATAGCACATAAATGAATAGACTCGATCGGGAAAAAGAATTTCATAACGAAGCATTTGCTACGGACAAACGCAAAAAAGTGAAGAAATATTACAAAACTACCGACCGGAGCAAAAAATTCTATCGGGATAAAATCCATGAAAATATTGCCGGGCTATCTGTCCTCGAATATGGCTGTGGTCCGGGAAGCCAGGCCTTCTCCCTGGCAAAAGCCGGCGCAAAGGTAACGGCAATTGATATTTCGGATGTGGCGATTGAACAGACCAAAGAAGAGGCAGTTCGGCAGGGCGTTGAGGTTGCATGCCATGTGATGGACGCGGAAGACCTCACATTTGATGATAGTAGCTTTGACAGAGTATGTGGCAGCGGCATCCTTCATCATCTGGATCTTGAAAGGTGCTACAAGGAGCTCTCCCGCGTGTTGAAGCCGGGTGGTTTGGGAATCTTTTTTGAGCCGCTGGGATACAACCCGGTGATTAACCTCTACCGACAAATGACACCCGACTTGCGTACGGATGATGAACACCCGCTGCTGAATGAGGATTTTGAGCTGGCCAAAACCTACTTTGATGAAGTAACTCCCCACTTTTTCCATCTTACCTCGATCGCTGCATCGTTCATCCCAGCTGCCTCGGCACAGTCTGCTCTCGCACGGCCGCTGAACGGATTAGACTCGATTCTTTTTGAAACTTTGCCTTTTATGAAGAAGTATGCCTGGATTACTGTATTGGAGCTTCGGTCGTTATAGTCTTACTCTGCATCTCATCAAAATATCATATAGTAGGATGAATATGCCACTTCTTGCCAATTTACTATATAAAGCCAGTTCTCTTCATTGCTGAGATTGTTTTCATCGGCAAAATCAGTTAACAACTGGCCAGCTTGACGAAAATCTTCACTGGAATCATAAAGATAATATCGTATAGGTGCACTATACTCAAAGTTCATTCCTTTTTCAGTTTCAGGGTATGGAATCTTTCCATCATCAGGGAACTGAAACTCTTGTAAATTTGCCTCGTCTTTCATAAGCTCGTGCAACTCCTGGCACATATGTTTTTTAGTATCTAAAGTACTACATGAATAATAGATTGAATTGGGAGGTCTGCGATAATATCGATTATACGGAACATCAGTGAAGTTTGTTTGGAGAGAGATTATATCAACTTTTTCTTCTGTTATATTAACCTTTAAAGAGTCGGTAGAAGATCCATCTGTTATTAAAAGATTCAGTTCTCCTTCTATTCTTGTAAAAGAAATATGAGCACTTGCTACATCTGGTGTTGACGAAGGTAATTCCGGCCGCGTAAGAATTCCTTTTATAACTACTTCTCTTGTGAATTCTGAGTCAATATTCCGGTCAAAAACTTCAAAGTCAATTGAGTAATGGTTAAATTCACCATTGGTTCTCATCATTAACCTAAGGTCGGGGGTATTTGAAATCTCAAAAAAATAGATAGTCAAACCATCTTCAAAAATTTCAGATGGTTCTAATAAATCATCATCACTTTTCGACTCAAAAATATTACACCCTGAAAAAAAAATTAACGAAACTATAGTAATGCTAATAACTAATTTAATAGGAAAGTGATGTAGCATTATGTGCCTGTATAATTATTAAAGTTTATCCGTCACCTTATTATTGACACTACACTGATACCGACTTGCATAATTAACATACATATTCAACTACTTTGATTCGAGGAGTAATTTTAAAGTTTGAGAAATATAATTCTGTTCAACTACAGTAATTGGGTACTATTTTTTTAAAATGAATCGAAAAAGGCCACTTGTCAGCATCATCATTCCAACATACAACAGGCCCGAGTTGCTTCGTCGGGCTATTAAATCAGCGTTGGATCAGACCTATCCGAATATCGAGGTGATCGTTGTTGATGACCATTCTGATAACGACTTGGAGCAATTGCAGAAGGAGTTTCCAACAGTCAGTTTTTTTCGCAACAGTGAGAACCGGGGAGGGTGCTTCTCCAGAAACAGGGGAATTGAAAAGTCGACCGGTGAATTCATCAACTTACTGGATGATGACGATGAGCTCATGTCTGAAAAAATCGAACTGCAGGTGATGAAGTTTGATGATAGTTCAGTAGCTAACCTAGGCTTCGTCACGGCACACGTAGATGATGTCAGATCCGGAAAGAAGTTAATCAAGAGGAATGAGGTCAAAGGAGATATCCACAGGCAGCTTCTCGCAGGTTATGCAGTATCTGGCATTGAATCGCTTCTGATAAAAAAAGACGCATTGCTTGAGATCGAGGGATTCGATAACAAGCTGCAATCGAGTCAGGAGTATGATCTTATGATTCGGCTATCGGAAAAGTATAATGTTGACTACGTCGACCAAATACTAAGTCGTGAAAATAGATCCACAGATCAAATTAGCCTCAATTTTGACAAGAAAATTCAGGGAGCCAAATACCTCTTTAAGAAGCACGATAAACGATACCGCGAAATCGGGCCCTTATTTAGGGCAAAAATGCGATTGAAGTTATACGGGCTCATCTGCCGGTTTCTGGTTGGGAAAGTATTAGGTGAAAAAGCATACCGATATACAATTAAGTACTGAATTGAAATAAATGGAATGAACGTAAACTACATTATCCTTTTGAAAAATGTAGTTTGTAGGCCAATACAGCAGTTATAGCGGTAAATTTACCTCTTGATTTAAAATTAGTAAACACATTGGAAGCGTTTGTTTTAAGCCAAGGTTCTGAAACGTATTCCAGATTGTATCTGAAAACGTTATTTATCTCTAGAGTGAATTGATCGTTCGACTCCATCCAGAAATCAAATGGGTTCATGGGGCTGGAATCTTTGCCCAAAATCAACCGGGAGAAATGTTTATTTAGCCTTGATACCTGTATTGCAATTTTTGTTAGTATTCTGTTTCGGGGAACAATTCCCGCACTGTCCCATCGATACTCAAACATTTTGGGATGTTTTCGGCGAATCCATTCCATATAAAGCTTTTTATTAAGCTTAAATTCCATGGGCAGGGATAAACAAAAACTGATCAACTCCTTATTGTAAAAAGGTGACTGCAGATCAATTAAATGAGAGCACATTCGATCTCCATTAATGGTCCCATTTACCTGTCTCTGTTCGTATGAAAACAATTCGGTAGAGTCTTTATACTTATCAATAATATTGGGAAGCACCGAGATTTGAGAAAGTATGTCAGGGGCATTCACAGAACCCATTTTTCCAATATTATTTCTCATATTAAAGGCCGGCCGGGTGTAGGAACCAAACAAGACATCACCTATCTGACCCGAATGGATAGCGCCATACTTTTCTAGAGGCAGACTTTTCAAAGCTTGGTACATGTGGGAGGCACCACTGACAGTCACCATGCCATCGTTGGCAGCAACTAATTCTTCAAACGAATTTATAAAATATTGTCCGCCATCCAGGGGAAAAAACTGGTAGTCTAATGATTCACCATCTGCGATCTCTTTAGCTATAAGGTGATCAGGGGCACCGGTTTGAGAAAAATTCAAAGCACTAATGTCGGTGAAACCCAATTCTTTTGCAATAAACAGGTTTACTCTGGCATCTAAACCGCCACTAATAAAACTCAAAAATAATTGAGTCTCTGAACGATCTTTTTCCCACTCCCTGGCAATGGATTGGGTTATGAGTGAATCCAATCGAGAAATTGCAACATCGAGAGATATTTGTTCCTCAGTTGTATCGAAGTCAAAATACTTCTGTTGCGAAATTTTACCATCATTCAAGTCGCAGGTTAAGATCGTTGCCTGGCTGAGTCTTTTTACATCTTCAATAAGAGTAATGTCATCAAGCATATACCCAAAGCTAAGCAGGCAATTAAATCCGTCACGATCCGGTGTGTAGGTTATATTCAGATCGTTGAGCAGGCTGGACAACACTTTTAATTCGGAGGAAAAAAAGAATGCACCGAGATCTGGGTTAGAGTAGTAAAAGATAGAACGTGTAGCCATGACGTCCGTAAACAGATGTATTTTATTTTCTGACTTGTCAAAAATAAAACCGGAATAATTCCCGTCTAAATCTTTAATAAACGACAGTCCCGATTTTTTATAGGCAGAAACGATCTCTTCCTGAGGGTTTTGATAAGAGTAAACGATTCCCTCGATACCGATAATTAAATCCTCCTCTTCGTAAAGAAATCGGTCTTTGGCAAACTTTTTAAGAACACTTCTACCGTAAATAAAATTATTGGATATGAACTCTTCATTTTGAGTTTGTGAAAGATCGGCGCTGAAAAATCTGTTGTAATTATGTCTGTAGTCAAGGGGAGAAGTGCTGTAAAATCCGTAAATACCAGACATTATCGTGTTGATTTAGTGAGAGAAAGAATCCAAAAAAGTAAATAGATCTGAACAAGAACGCCAACGGCACTAAATGCAATGATAGCTATGATTACACTACCGAGCCAGAGTCCTGCCCCAAGAGCAAGAACTCGCAATACGAGATAAATAATATCTATTAAAAAAGCTTTTCTCTGGCGGTTTAAAAGCAGCGGTACATATGTGAGTGGAGAAATCACGAATACAAGAAAGAGGAAAGGAGTAAGAATTTGTGAGTATACGCCTGCTTCTCTCCAGTTCTCACCAAAAATAAGTTCAAACAGATCCGGAGCGAATATCAGTAATATTCCAAAAGGGATGATGCCGATTATGGCCAATTGTTTAAAAACTGAAACAGTAAATGTGTGTATGTTTTTTTCATCGTTGTGTTTCTCGGTCAGAGATCGGCTGTATACCTGCTGCACTGAACTTGAAATCAACGTGATGGGGGCAAAACAGACCCGATGGCTTAAACTATAGAAACCTGCAATTGCGGGGGAGAAAAAAGCAGCTAACAAAATATTCGGAAGATTGCTCGATGAGGTATTAGTTAATGCGTGCGGTGCATTAACTTTTGGAAACTCACGATACATCCAGGACTCTTTTTTCATATCCAGCCAAATTAACGGAATACGTTTTAGACGTTCAGCCTTTTGAGTTAACCACCATCCATAGATTGTACTGAGTACATCACCGATCAGTTTGCCAATAATGAGTCCATAGGTCGTTAAACCAGTGTAGCCAAACAAAAGCTGAAAACCAGACCCACCAAAAGAACGGGTGATTTTTGCAGTCGCAATTCCTTTGTAATTTTTGATTCGGTTTAATAAATAGATGAAAACCTGGAAGGATGCGATAAGCAGAATCCCTGCCGGGATTAAAAATGACAAGAGAGTAAATTCACCAAAGCCGAGGAAATCCAATATTATATTTCCAAATAGTGCTAATATAATGAAGCTGAGTGCAGCAACGACACCAACAATTAGAAAGGAAAAGGCGGCCAGATTTTTGGCTTTTCTGAGGCTGTCTGGTATTAAAATGGCCATCTCATAACGGCCGGTAGCAACCACCCCAATGATAGCGACAAACGAAGCGTAAAAGGCAAGTAAACCAAATTCATCCGGCGAATAAATGCGAGTCAAAACAGGGGAAATAGCGATAGGTATAATTTGAGCCACACCTGTTCCCCCAATGAGAGTAACTACATTTTTATAGAAATCTGATTTTATAAATTCAGGTATCATTTATAAGTAAAGGGTGACGCGTGGACGATTTGAGTAAAGTGCTCAAGAATTTTTCCTCATCAATACATTTTTACATGCAACAATTTTCAACATTGGCTTTAGGTCGGTTTCATAACACTCCGATAAATATTATCCAGGGCTTTACTTTTTGATTCGAGGCTAAAGTTCGTATTTATATGGTTTTGAAGAGTTTCAGGCCTGTATTTTGAAAGTCTAGAAACCATCTCTTGAATTCCCATATTTATGGCTTCAATATTATCTGATTGCACAATTTTTCCGGTTTCTTCTGTTACAATTTCCTCTGGTCCACCTGACTTTGTTGCCAGTACAGGGGTACCGCATGCAATAGCTTCTGCTACAACCAGCCCGAAGCCTTCTTTTCGACTGGGTGAAACCAATAAATCTGCAGATCTGTAAAAACCTGCAAGTTGTTCATGAGGTTGAGATCTATAAAAAGTGACCAAGCCTTGTAAGGAGAGATTGTTTATTAGAATATCCAGTTCAGATTTAATTCTGGGATTACCCCCTGCTGAAACTATGTGAAGGTGATAGTGCTCTTTATCCGGTATTTCGGAAAATGCCTTAATTAATAAATCAATTCCTTTTTCCCGGTAGAAATTGGCCACGCAAAGTAAGTTTGTTTTTTCAAAATTCCAGCCGGGGGCAGGTGGCTCATATTTGTTTTGCAGGGATGGTTGAAATCGATTGGAATCGATGCCGTGCGGAATGTGGATAAGTTTATTTTTTATCATTGGTGCAAAGCAGGAGATGTCTTCTTTAAGCTGTTTTCCGACGCAAATTATTTTATCACAAGCATATAGACATTTTTCAAGTAGACGGATCATACGATTGTTGCCCACATTTGAGTACCAATCACCTCCGTGTATAGTTAACAGAACTGGATAGCCACTTTTCTTTATTGAAGGAGCTGCTAATCCTGAGGGATAAAGCCAGTTAAGGTGAACGAGGTCGGGTTTTTGTATTTCGAGTGACCGTAGTAGGTTTTTTGAGAGAGATAATTGTGTGATTGAGGCAAGCCGTCTGCGTGGAAATGAGAGGTATGAAAAATGATGTATAGGCAGATTTTCTTCAAGAGGATTTCGAGATCGAAAGTATTGCTTTTGAAAAGGAAGAGCGAAAACAGAAGGAAGATGAATTTCTACGGAATGAGACTGGGAAATTAAATGCGCTTCCCTTTTTATAAAAGATGCTTGTGCCGGAGATTGTAGAGTTGGATATGAATGGCTAACAAAGGCAATATTACTCATTCTTTCCGTATATGTTATATGCATGAGGGTTCATGGCAAAAAATATTCCCAGCAAAATCATCCAGTAATCTATAAACTGAATTTCGTGAAACAATGGATTGGTTATATTACCGACTAAAAATACAATTATAGAAACCAAAATTATCTGACCCATAACTCCAGCTATGCCTTCTTTGGCTTGAAAAAGATAAGCTCTGTAAAGAGGTATAAGGTATATAAACAGGTAAATCGTAAAACCAACAATACCATAGCGTCTAAGGGTTAAGAAATATTCGCTGTCCACAATTGTCGTGTGAATCATTTTAGCCGGTCCCCATCCGAAAAGCATCGACTCAGAGAAAATCGAGAGGTTTAGGTACCAAGCGAATAATCGCATTTGCCAGCTCTTGTCCTCACTTATGTTCGAAAGAGTTGATAACCTTGTTAGCACGTCCTCTGACAGTAAGTCTAAAAACATAAATACAGTTAATGATATGCCAGTAAAAATTAGAGCGACTTTTTTAAAAGAGAGTTTGCCAGTGTATCCATTTAATCCAATAACTGAGATAAGTGCAAGAGTAAGAACTATAATAGCAGTTCTGGATTGGGTTAAAGCAATTATGAAAGAAAAGAAGACAACAAGGAAAACGAGAGATATTTTCCGGGCAAAATCTTTTTCATAAAATGCCAAGACGCATGTTACTACCGCTCCAAGGGTAATGACAGTTCCATATGTATTAGGGTTCAAAAACGTACCCATCATGCGGTGATGAACATCATGCAGGCGATTGGCGAAGTAGTATGGAGCCGTTATTTGCTCGAACCCGAGGATACCGTAGTACTGCATCAGACCAATTATCGATGAAACGAAAAAAGAAAATACAATTACATATAAAAGTTTATAGATGTCACTCTCCTTTAAATTGAAACGGCTGATGGCAACTACGACAATTAGGATCTTAAAAACTTTAAGCAACTCGAAAAAATCCCGTCCTGCAACCGGTACACCAAGTATGTAGCGTCCATAAAACGTTGAAAACAGAATGGCGGTACCAAATAAGATTACCGCTAAAACAAAATAATTGTACAGCCGGTCTTTTTTGACAGGCTCTCTTTTTAGTATCAGCAAGGGGAAAATTAATAAAAAAAGTAGCTCTTCAAATCTTATGGAAGGAAGTCCGGGCAGAGATGATAAAGGTGGGAGGACGATCGCTGAAAATATTGCAGCGCTTAATATTTGAACGTCACTTATATTCAGTTCAGTTCTTGCAATTACCCATACTGAGATGGAAACGACGAGTACTACCGGAAGAAGAAGAGGTTGTTGAATTACAAATATTGCAACTACCAAAAGAGCGAAGGCTGCAGACATCCAGAGATGACTGAATGGCGAGGTGTTTAAATTTTTTGCATCCGGATTCAAAAGATTAGTCTGATTTTGCTTCGCTCAATGAGTCCTCAATTATTCGCTTATACTTGGTCTGATATAGCTCGTAAGAAATTAAATAGGCTATACCGGCAACCGCACCAATTACACAAAGGAAAATGACGAGAATTGATCTCGTAGGGCTGCTTCTTTTAGTTGGCACAGCTGGTTTATCGATATATTGAAGAGTAGGAGTTTGTCTGGCTTCCTGTAGCTTTAGCTGTTCATATTGACGAACAAGAAATCCATATAGTGTGCTTTGAACTTCCCTTTCCCTCTCAAGTTCTACAAATTCCATCAAAAGGTCAGGCGCAGCCTGAAATGATGGGAATAAGCGAAGGGAATCTTCTGTAGATCCAAACAGCTTAATCTCTTCTAATCGTTTTTTGGCCTGCTCAATCGTGATTTGTTTCTGTTTTACTTCGGGTCGCTCACTGCCGAATGTCTGCCTCAGGGATGCTAATTCTATCTGATTGGTAATGATCTGAGCTTCAAGATTGGCTGCTGTTTCGACAGCTGCTTCAATTTGCCTTGGTAACGCAATGAGTGAATTTTTAAGAGAAAAATCCCTTAGAGCCTCTTCTGCATCCTCTAAATCTTCTTTGTTTTGTTCAAATCGTTCTTCGACAAGCTGCCTTTCAAAACTTGCTTTCTCAACAGATAAGTCGGTGTAACGCTCATCGAGCCGATCAGCAATATAGGTTGCCACGTCGTGAGCAAATTCACTCGCTTCTTGATCTTCTTCATCAGAACTAAAAAATCCTGTCTTCGCATTTACATTGATGCGGATCATTAATTCATCATCAATTGTAACAAATACCATCTCTCGAAATCCCGAAATTGCATCCTCAATAGTAACGGCGTCGAATCTCTCCATCAATTCAAATTCTTCCACTGCATCTGTTGCCAGCTCACGACTTTTTAAAAGTGACATAATCTTATTGGTTTCATCGCCCCCACTTCCGGTAAGCGAACCAATTGCACTGCCCAAGCCTTCAGTCATTTCAGCTGGTAAAATCGCACTTGCTATACTACCACCACCCTCTGGTAGTATGGTAGCTGAGGAGCTGAATGTCTTAGGTATAATAAGTGCAATTACTACAGCAACTATAGCAACTATAAGAAAGTGGAGAAATAAAAATTTTCTCCATCTGTACACGAGCTTAACGTAATAAGATGTGGTACTGCTTTTCTTACTTGTATCTTCCATTGAATTTTAAATAACCTATTAGGTAAACTGACTTTTCAATTCAGATGATAAATATGTTGCCAGTCTTTTCCTTGAGTACTGACTATTTACAAATTGTCGTCCGGAGCCCGATAGATCATCGTGTTTTTCGGGATTGGTTTTCAACATCTGAACAATTTCCGCCAGCTTTTCCGGATTTTTCGGTTCAACTGTTATGGCTGCACCGCTCAGGTCCCCGATCTCTTTCATCAATCCTTTCCCGCACGTTATAACGGGTACTTCACAGGCCAGGTATTCATAAAATTTAACCGTGACGATTGACTCGAACGCTTTGGATGGATTAATTGGGTTTACAGCCACATCAAAACTGGAGATATAATAAGGAACCTGGTCGTGTTTTTTCAGCCCAACCCAATCAAGATTTTTAGGCTTGAATTCATCCAGAATATCTTTTAACTGGTTGTTTCGGCCGCCATCCCCTACAATCACAAACTGTATATCGGGATCTTCTTCGCAGATCTTAGCGGCTTCAACGAATGTTCTCAGGTCGTGAATCACTCCAAGCGACCCCACGTAACCCACGCGGAATTTAGAGGCATCGTAGGGCTCATCCATGCCTTCCTCTGGGTTTGATTTCTTCTCAAACAGGTCTACATCTACTCCGTTTGGTATAACAGACGTAGGTGTACCGTTACTGCGTCCGCGTATGATGGCTTCAGCCGCGTCAGTTACAGGCACAATCAGGTCTGCACTGTGGTAGAGCCAGTTTTCAAGCTTCTTACCAAGTCGGAGAAAGACCGGCTCGCCGTCGAGCTCCGTTTGATTAACGGCAGAATCGGGCCAGATATCGCGCACCTCAAATACAAACTTTGCCCCAAATATTTTACTGAGCAGGTAGCCGGAAACACCTGTAAAAATGGGAGGAGACGTTACGTACACAATGTCGTATCGTTTGGGGTTGCTAAGCATGTATATAAAGCTGGAAGCCATGAAGGATAGAAAGAATAGGAGCTGCTGTATAACATTTTTCCGCTCATTGGCAACCGACCAAATTCGATGTACGGTTAAATTATCACCAACAATCTCTTTATAGACCCATCTGTCCCGATAGTTTTCATCAATCACTCCTGTAGGATAGTTGGGTTTTTCGCAGACTACATCAACATCCCAGCCGTCTTGTGCAAGGTGCCGGCTCATGATGTTACTGCGAACCGCTCCTGCCCCAACTTCCGGTGGATAGTACTGTGTGATGTAAAGTAATTTTGAATCTGCTGCCATCAAATCATCGGGTTATAGCCACATACGTTGTTATAGCTGCAGCGACTGTAGAAATAGCTGTAAGAACAAGCTGAGCATTATTTCTTCTCGCGTTTCGCAGCTGAATCTCGTACTGTCGCTGGGCGTTCAGCTCATCAAATGGGGTTCGGTCTACAAAAATCATATCCCCTGATTCAAGATCGGTTTCCCCCGGCTGCTTCCAGGCACGGCTTCCGGCTTTAATAACAAAAATACGGTCGGGGTTTGCGGCTAAACTCAAGCCCCCAGCCTGACTGATGTAGTCGCGGACAGTGTAGGACGTGTTAAACGGATAGTTGCCCGGGTTGTTTAATTGGCCGTATAAAACAATATTCTGATAGTCGGTTGGGATGTAGACCCGGTCCCCATCTGTGATCCGAATTCGGCTGAGTTGTTGCTCGTCTTCCAGATCAATAAACATTCGCTGGTCCGAATTGAGATCCCTCTCCATTTCGAGATATTCAAAACCCTGCAGAACCTGGTCGGATGTGCGCATCAGCTGTGCCGTATTTAGTGTTGTAGCAGACTGTACGCCGCGGTTACTCATATTAGCACGTATCAAATAAGCACCATTCGTGAGCGCCCGGTCAGATAGACCGCCCGCAAGCTTTATGAGTTCACCCAGAGTTGTATCATCATTATCAATCGGAAAATTACCGGGAATTTCAGCTTCTCCGTAAACCCATGCAGAGGAGTTTTGACGGGAGCCATCGCTATAAGGAACCACGAGCCGGTCGTTTTCCTGAAGAGGTTGTCGAACTGCGGTTTGGTTGTTTAGAGACAGAGTCTCAGAAGAGAGTTCACCATCACGGTATCTGTATAAAATAATGTGAGTGGTGTCGGCGCCGTCTGTATAGCCACCGGCAATTTTAAGTAAGCTTTGGATCGTGTCGTCGGACCTGTATTCGTACTCATTGGGTGAGTCAACCGCCCCCGAAATACTGATCCGCGGTGAGCGTTCATTGAGTTTACGGAGATAAATTTGATCTCCATCATATAGAAATGGATTCGATTCGCGTGATCCGGTTTTGTAATAAGTGGTCAAGTCCGCATCGGTTGAATAACTCTTCCACCGGTGATCAATTTGTATATTTCGAAGTGAATATCGGGTATTCTCATCCAAACCGGGATTTACTACTGTGCTGTCGCGCGAGATGAGCTCAGAGTTTGCCCGAAATGAATAGTTGAAGGAGGGGCTGATATTTTCGGTTGATGTATTATCCATCATCTTCAACGCGTTCCCGTTGCGCGGTTGTGCAGATAGCGCTCTGGTAATGGCAGCATCAAGTCGGGTTCCTGCGGGTAGCAGATAACGCCCGGGGTTAGGAACGTCCCCAATAACCTGAATTTGAACCGGGCGGGGTTTTTGAATGTGAAACGTTAGCTCAAAATCCACAAGTTCTTTTGCTACAGCATTTTCAACAGACCGGGTTGCCTCATCAATTGTTAAGCCTGCAACATCAACATTACCTCCGTACGGGATATAAAGGTAGCCGCTGGAGTTTACTACGAGAGCCTGTGCATAGAGTGAAACAGGACCTGTGATGTTTATATTTATGACATCCTGGGGGCCTATCACGTAGCTTTCGCGGTCGAAGTATTCGGCATCGGGCACAGTTTCACCTAAAAACTCTAATCCTACCTGATCAATAAAGTAAAGAGTCTGACCAATTAGGCTCGGGGTTTCGAACGACCCGCCTGAAATTCGTGATCCTGAGCGGTTTTGATCAGAATTACTGATATCCTGGCTCAGTGATTTAAAAGGAGAAATCAGAATAAAAAGGACAATGTATGCCGGAATAAAGCGTCTGCTCATACCTAATGCTCAATAATAGATTGGTTAAAAGATAAAGATTTCTGAATTCCAATACGAACCAAATAATTCATGACACTTCAACTCTGATAACCCATTGATATTGTAAAATCAATAGGCCATTCAGGATTTACTCCCCCTCACTTACTACCTGCCCGCCGATAATTACCCGATCGGCCGTTGTTGTATATTCGAACGGATCGCCGTTGAACAGAACAACGTCAGCCTGCTTTCCCCGTTCGAGTGAGCCGGTTTGATTGTCGATACCAAGTACACGCGCCGCATCAATTGTGAGAGCATTCATGGCTTGATTGTAATCCATGCCGTTCGCTACGGCGATGGCTGCTTCAAAATGGACCACACGTGTTTTTGGAACGTACCCTTCATAGCCGCTTTGAAACAGAACGGTAATACCGGCATCAGATAGTTTACCTGCGGTTTCAAAGGACGCATTTTCTCCGTCTCCGCCAAGGCGCATCATCGTTGGATGGATAGTCACCGGAACACCGGCTTCCTTGATTTCATCCATCACCATGTACGCTTCAGCGGCACCATCAAGCAGAAGTTTAAAGCCGAATTCTTCCTGCAGGCGCAGGGCCGTCATGATATCGTAGGATCTATGCGCCGTAATAACTGCAAAAATCTCACCATTCAGGAGTTGTGCCAGCGCCTCTTTACCAAGATCCCTGGAGCGGTCTTCATCACCATCCATGTACTCTTGTGCAGAGATAAGCTGCTGGCGCAGCATGGCAATAGCTTTGGATCGCGTGCCGGGACTGTCGAAATTGCTTCGGACGCCGGACCCGATGGTCATCGCCAGGGCCGTTGTTGAATCAATGAGCGCTTCGCCTACAGTGGTTCCTGTTGTTTTCACAATCATGGTCTGTCCGCTGATAACCGCGCCGGGGCCATGGCCGGTGTGCACTGTTGTAATGCCTCTGTCGCGCAGGACTTTGATAAGCTCTTCACGCGCGTTGTATGCGTCAAATGCGCGAAGTTCAGGTTGCAGAGCGCTTGACAGCTCAAGCTGATCCTGGTCGGAATCTACATTGTAAATTCCGGCAAGGCCCACTACGGAGTGCGCGTCAATAAAACCCGGAGTAACCACTGCGGCTTCGTGCACCTCGTAGGCCGACGGTATGCGTAAAGACGATTGAGAACCAACCTGCTCAATGATGCCGTCACTAATCAAAACAACACCGTTTGTAATGGGAGCTCCCGCTGAGGTGTGAACCAATTCTCCTTTAATTGCAATCTGCTGGGCAAATGCTGGCAGAACAGCAAAAAGAATCATGAAAAAAGATACCATCAATCGAGTTGTCAGTGAGACCATAGCAGTGCTAGTAATATTTTTTGCAGCAGAGTGTGTGTTGAATGATTTCATATCAGTTTCCTCCGGAATGATCATGAACGTGATTATTTGAGCCTGAAAATACATCTTCTCCGCCCACACCGTATTTTTTGTCTTCTGGGTCTGAACGGTCCCACTCTTTTCGCCCGTCAATCCATGTTTGCTGCACTTGAGTGTACACGCTGAACGGATCACCGTTCAGGATAATAAAATCGGCATCCTTGCCTTCTTCCAGGGACCCAACGCGATGGTCGAGGTCCATCATCCGTGCATTAGCGATTGTCAGCGCTTCAAGCGCTTTCTGGCGGCTCATGCCGGCCCGTATTCCAAAGCCTCCCGAGCGCAGAAACAGGCGCGAATCGGTAATGGGATCGTCTGTGTGATAGGCAAAGTCGGCGCCTGCTTCTTCCAGCTCACGTCCTACTTCGTAGTCTATATTTACAGCTTCGTGCTTGCCACCGGGAGAATCAAGTACAATAATAGATGCCGGGTAACCAGATTCCGCTATTTCATTGGCCACCTCGCCGCCTTCGCTTACGTGGTGCAGCACCAACCGGTAACCAAACTCATCAGCCAGCCGTATGGCTGTTAAAATATCGTCATGCCGGTGGGTGTGGTTGTGAACAATACGTTTTCCATCAAGTACCTCAAGTAGCGTTTCCATTTGAAGATCGCGGGAAGGCATTTCATCGGGATTGCCATCGGCAGCCTCTACTTTCGACCGGTATTCCCGGGCTTTTATGTACACGTTTCGAACAAGTGCTGCGGAACGCGCACGCGTACCCGGAAATGGACTGCCGCCTGATCGGATAGAGTTGGTGCCGTTTGCCATTTTCAGCCCCCCATATATGTTATTTTCCTCATCAGAATAAACAAGCATATCCTCAATGGTGTTGGCTTCCTTTGTTTTTACGTAAACGGTTTGACCGCTCATCAGGTGGCCGGACCCGGGCATAATATTGACCGTGGTTATTCCGCCGGAAAGGGCACGTTTAAACGAGTCGCTTGTTGGGTTGATGGTATCCATAATGCGCACATCCGGATGAAGGGCCGATGACCGATCGCCCCCGTCCCCCTCGCCAATGTGGGAGTGGCTATCTACCAATCCCGGCATAATCACCTGTCCTGCTACATCGATGGTTTGGGCATTACGAGGAATAGCAACAGATGAGGCAGATCCAACAGCGGATATTTTGCCATCTTGAATCACAAGAACGCCATTACTGATAGGGTCGCCGGTCACGGATATGATGTCGGCACCGGTAAAGACGATGGGTCGATCCTGGGCTTCAGACTGGACAGGAAGCGCCAGGGTGAAGAACAGGACAAGTAATAAAGGTGAGTAAAGGGAACAATAATTGTTCATAAAAAGAGCCCATTTGGTTTAAATTTCAGGCTCCATTGTACCATAAATTTTACCGATTTGAAAGGGCTGTACGCAAGCGGCCCTTTCTTACTGTGGTTTACTTTACTGCATTGGAAATCTCATCCACGTAATCGAGTTTTTCCCAGGTGAACTCATTTCGGCCAAAGTGGCCATAAGCGGCCGTGTTTTTGAAGATCGGCTCTTTGAGATTAAGTCGTTCGATAATTCCTGCCGGCGTGAGATCAAAGATTTTATTTACCGCTTTTGCAAGCTCAATATCACTCACTTTTCCTGTGCCGTATGTATGCACGCTAATGGAAACAGGATCTGCAACGCCAATAGCATATGCAACCTGTACAAGGCACTCCTCGGCCAGTTCAGCGGCAACAATATTTTTCGCAACGTGACGAGTGGCG
Organism: Rhodohalobacter sp. 8-1; assembly: GCF_038150125.1. Taxonomy (NCBI): domain Bacteria; kingdom Pseudomonadati; phylum Balneolota; class Balneolia; order Balneolales; family Balneolaceae; genus Rhodohalobacter; species Rhodohalobacter sp. 8-1. The sequence goes on from NZ_JBBVMF010000005.1 coordinate 180,054, forward strand.
TATGCTGCACTGCGATCTACTTTTGAAGCATCTTTACCACTAAAGGCACCACCACCGTGAGCTCCGCGTCCGCCGTAGGTATCAACGATAATTTTACGTCCTGTAAGGCCGGTATCGCCATGAGGCCCTCCAATGACAAATTTGCCGGTTGGATTAACATGAAGAATGGTGTTAACATCCATTAAATGGTCCGGAATTACGGCCGAGATAAGGTTTTTCTTTATATCATTTTTGATATCTGCCTGATTAATTCCCTCATCATGCTGGGTGGATATGACAATTGTATCAACCCGGGCTGGCTTATTATTGTCGTCATATTCCACCGTTACCTGGCTTTTACTATCCGGGCCGAGATATGGCATTAAAGCTGTTTCTTTTCTGATGTGTGCCAGTGTTTTCAATAGCTGATGCGAATACTGCAGTGTCATCGGCATGTATGCTTCAGTTTCGGTTGATGCATATCCAAACATCATTCCCTGGTCGCCGGCGCCCTGTTTTTTCTCTTCGCTTGAGTCTACTCCCTGTGCAATATCAGGGCTTTGCTGGTGGATGGATGACAATATTCCACAAGACTCAGAATCAAACCGGTAGCTGGGTTTCGTGTATCCGATCCTCTTGATGACATCACGGACAATTTCCTGAACATCTACATAGGCTTCAGTCGTGACTTCGCCCGACACTATGGCCAGGCCTGTGGTTACCATCGTCTCAACCGCAACTCTTGAGTCGGGATCATCGGTAAGCATTGCATCAAGAATAGCGTCGGAAATCTGGTCGGCAATTTTATCGGGGTGTCCTTCTGATACTGATTCGGAGGTAAAGAGATTTTTCATTCAATACAAAATTCGTGGTTCAGATAATTAAGGCACCAAAAGTACAAAATATTCTTGATTAAGACATGGGGATGAGGTGATAGATAGGAGATAATAGATTAAAGATGATGGATTAGACAGAAGTGTCGGCTCTTTATGAGTTACTCCCGAACAGGTCCGATTCCTCCCCACCTGGTTTCAGCCCCAGGTACTGATATGCTTTAGCGGTAGCAACGCGTCCTTTTGGGGTTCTTTGCATAAATCCTTCTTTGATGAGAAATGGTTCGTATACCTCTTCGATGGTTCCTTTGTCTTCACCTACGGCCACGCCAAGCGTACCCAGGCCTACAGGTCCGCCTTTATAGTTTTCTATAATAGCTTTTAAAATTCTGACATCCATATCATCCAGGCCGTTTTGATCGACATCCAGGGCGTTCAGAGCCTTATCAGCAATTGCTTCATCGATTTTACTCAACCCGTCAACCTGTGCAAAATCGCGTGTCCGGCGGAGAAGTTTGTTGACGATTCTTGGTGTACCCCGGCTACGGCGGGCTATTTCATGGGCTCCGGATTCGGTGATGCCAAACTCCAGGATATGAGCCGTTCGCAGCGCTATTCTTTGCAGGAGCTCCACGTCATAGTAATCGAGCCGCATGTCGATGCCAAAACGTGCGCGCAGCGGAGCCGTGAGCATTCCTTTGCGTGTGGTGGCTCCAACAAGTGTAAAGCGGTTGAGTTCAATTTGAACGCTGCGAGCATTTGGCCCGGAGTCGATGACAATATCCAGTTTATAGTCTTCCATTGCCGAGTAAAGGTATTCCTCAACAACGGGATTGAGCCGGTGGATCTCATCAATAAAAAGGACGTCACCATCTTCAAGGTTGGTAAGCATGCCTGCCAGGTCGCCGGGTTTTTCGAGCACCGGCCCGGTAGTGGGTTTGATTTGAACCCCCATCTCGCGGGAAATAATGTAAGCAAGAGTTGTTTTTCCAAGCCCGGGCGGTCCTGATAAGATCACGTGATCGAGCGCTTCACCGCGTTTTTTGGCGGCCTGGATGAACACACTTAAATTTCGAATCACTTTTTTCTGACCAACAAATTCCTGAATGGATGAGGGCCGAAGTGTTTCCTCAACAATAGGTTCTTCGTTTTCAGGGTCTAAAAGCGGATTTTGCACAATAATTGATGCTCTTTAAACTGTTTATAATTTGTTAATTAATAATAGGTAAATTCCGTTGAAATTTCAGACCCAGAAAAAAACCTTCACATGAATTCCGTAAACGAAAATAAAAATAAGCAGCCTGCCCGGGATAAATCTGTTTCAAATCCTGCGCCGAAAGATATCGGAAAACAGAAGCATAGTGAAACCGTGCACACATCGAATGATGAGCTGGCCAAAAAAGGGCCGGAATACTTCATGAATTATGAGTTGAGTTGGCTCAAATTTAATTGGCGGGTTCTTGCACAGGCAGAAGATCCTGACATGCCACTTTTGGAGCGGATAAAATTTATTGGGATTGTTTGCTCTAATCTGGATGAGTTTTTTCAAAAAAGAATCGGGGGATTAAAACGTCAGATCCACGCGGGAGTAACGGAGCTCTCAGTGGACGGCAGAACGCCTGAACAACAGCTTAAGGAAATTAGAAAAGATGTATTAAAGATGATCAGGGCATACCGGCGCTGCTATTTTGATAAACTGATACCGCTGCTGGAAAAAGAAGGAGTTGAAATAGTTCTGTTTAATGAACTGCCGGATAAGCTCAGGCGAGAGGCCGTCGATTATTTCGAATCACAGTTATATCCCATCATTACGCCACTTGCCGTAGATGAGGCACACCCGTTTCCATTCATTTCCAATAAAAGTCGATCGCTTGCAGTAAAACTGAAAAGTCCGGGGACGAATGAAATTCATTTTGCACGGATTAAAATACCAACAAACAGGCCGCGATGGATCAGGTTGAAAGGAGCCAAAAACAGAGTAGTGCTTGTTTCGGTCAGTGATATTATAACGCAAATGATTGAGAGATTTTTCTCAGGAATGGAAATTGTATCTGCTAATCTTTTTAGGGTGACCAGGAGCGCCGAACTCGGACGGCATGATGAAGAAGCCGATGACCTGCTTGAGATGATTGAAGATGAACTCAGAGAGCGACGATTTGCAGAAATTGTTAGGTTGGAAATTGACAAGGATATGCCACAGGATATGAAACAATATCTGATGGATAACCTGAATGTTAAAAAGAAAGACCTTATCGAGATGTCCGGGCCAATTGGCCTGGCAGATTGCACACAACTATATGACCTTGATGGTTTGAATCATCTTCGCTTTGATAAATGGGTACCGGCACTACATCCCGTACTGCGCCATGAGATGGAACAGGATGCGCCGAATATCTTTGATGTTATTGAAAAAGGGGATTTTATGGTCCATCATCCTTACCACAGCTTTGAAACGTCCACTCAACGGTTTGTTGAAGAAGCTGCGTCTGATCCTGACGTGCTGGCCATTAAACAAACTATGTATCGCACATCGAGCGATTCCCCGTTGATGCACGCATTGATGAGAGCGGCTGAAGAGGGTAAGCAGGTAGCTGTGCTTGTTGAGCTGAAAGCCCGCTTTGATGAAGAGCGAAACATAACATGGGCCCAAAAACTTGAGAAAGCAGGTGTTCATGTATCATATGGGATTGCAGGTCTGAAAATCCACTCAAAACTGACCATTGTTGTCCGTGAGCAGCAAGGAGTTTTACAGCGGTATGTGCACATAGGGACGGGTAATTACCATCCGCATACGGCACAGCTTTATGAGGACCTCGGTATTTTCACCTCAGATAAAAATATAGCCTCGGATGTAACAGATGTGTTTAACCTGCTTACAGGGTATGCTCCCAATCAGTCATATAAAAAGCTTCTGGTGGCTCCGCGGTATATGCGCAATGGAATAAAGGAGATGATTGTGCGGGAAATTAAGGAGGCAAAAGCCGGCCGGAAGGCCCGCATCATTGCAAAAATGAACAGCCTCGAAGATCCGCGAACTATTCAGCTGCTGTATAAGGCATCGGAGGCAGGGGTTAAAATTGATATGATTGTACGGGGTGTGTGCAGGCTTATTCCCGGCAAAAAGGGAATGAGTGAAAATATAAGAGTGCACAGTATAATAGGCCGTTTCCTGGAGCATTCACGGTGCTATTATTTTTACAGTGGCGGCCAGGAGGCCTTCTGGATCGGATCAGCCGATTGGATGCACCGCAATCTGGATGCAAGAGTTGAAATATTGACGCCAATAGAAAGAGCCGGATTAAAAGATTACCTTCGGTTTATGCTGAGTCTTTACCTGACCGATAATCGTCAGCGTTGGGTCATGCGGCCTGATGGCGAGTATTTGAGAGCGGAAAGGAAGAAAGGGGAGGAGACAAGGTCAACACATCAAATTCTTATGAACCATGTGAAAAGCAACCAAACCCCGATACCAAAATCATCCAACTAATTCGTCCGGGCTCAAAATATTTTTGTTGTAACAACAAGGAATTTGTGCCTTGGAGATCGATACCTGAGATATCGTATCTATTGAAAGATCAAATATTTATCAGGTGGTATACATCGTGAATAAATGTTTTTCGTGTTTTTCAACAGGTTCTCTATATCAATCTCTTATAGACTTAGATTTGATTCAGTATACTTTTAAGGGTATTTTTTAGTTACAAAAAACGGGATGCATTAAAATTTAATGACAAGTTTCAGTTGTGATGCGACAGTCATGTTCTGTGATATTCGCAATTTTACGGTGCTATTCGAGAAGAAAGATCCGATTAAAGCCATAGCTTTTGCAAATGAAGTTCTGGCTGTTCTTGGAAAGGAAGTTGAAAATAACAACGGTGTTGTCGATCGTTTTACAGGTGATGGGTTTCTCGCACATTTTGGTCTGAATCAGTCAGATCTCAATCATGCTGAAATGGCTTGCCGGTCCGTCATTGGTCTGCGGACCAAATTGAGCAATATTAACTCCGAAAGGTACCTGAGGGAAGAAAGCGTGCTTAATATTGGAGTTGGTATTCATTCAGGCATTGTTGCTGTCGGCGATATTACTACCGGAAATATCACGCAGCGAACCATTCTTGGCGATACGGTTAATACTGCATCGAGAATAGAATCGTTGACTAAATATTTTTCCGTAGATGCCCTGATTTCAGAATCTACAAAAGATCGGCTGAAGGGCGATTTGAAGCTTCAAAAAATGCCGCTGAAAGAATTAAAAGGGAAGAAACGCAATGTGCAGACCTACTGGCTGCTTCCGATGAATTAAACAAACAAATTACTCATGAATATTACAGTTAAAGACGGAAATCAAATCAGCGAAGAAGCGGCAAAAGAACTCCAGAAACATGCCGACATGATCGAATGTCAGTGCCCTAATAAGCTAATAGACATTTTAAGAACTGTAAGAGATTTTATTGATTACACTGATGATTGCATTGAAAAATATCCCGAAGACCGCGATACCCATAAGTGGCTCAAGTCATCGGCAATTAACATTGATCAGCTTCTCTCAACAACGATTATTCAATTAGCCCGCTTAGAGGGTTTTATTGATGAAGACAATAGATTCGTTAACCGGGGCGAGGGACACAAATAAATAAACGGGTGCCGGGTTATTGAATCCATTGAGCGGGTATGCCTTGTTATGTACGAACCTTAAAAAACAAGCCCTCAATGATTGGTGCTGATGATGATGTACCATGGAATACTATTCCAGCCTGGAAAGCACCATTTCAGCATCCGTGGCGTGCAGGCCGGAGCCAGATGCAAGTCGGTTGAGCGTTTGAACTGCTTTATCAACTAATCTCTGTTTAAGATAAATGTTAGCGATATACCACTGACTTTTTTCATAAATAAAGTCCGGCGTTTCGGGTGTATTCAGTTCAATCACATGAGAGAAATGATTTAGGCTTTTCTCAAACCTTTTATCATTGTAGGCTAAAATTCCAAGATTGTAGAGAATTCGAATTTCCTGAAGATCAGTAATTGAACCTGTCAATAGATCACTTAGTATCTCAGATGATTGTTGTGTATCACCGTTTAGGGCTAAAGAAAGGGATCGGTTAATTTGCTGATCGAGTTGGACAACATCCGGGCTTTCATCACGGTAAATATCGCTTCCGAGCATTTGAGTGAGTTCAATTTCTGAGATTGCAAAGGACTCAGGCTCACCGTTGGTTTGAGAGGAGAATATATAGAGCATAGCTGATAACAGCAGAACTGCCGCAACAGAAAAGGCCCAGGTGGTGTACGGCCGATTTGGTTCATTCACTTGGTTTTGGTCATCAGGTCCGTCAATCCTGAAGTTTTTGTTCCGGTAAAGATCCGTAAGGTTGAGCTCGGTTTCAAAAAGCTCGTAGTTTTTGGGGTTTTTAAGGAACTCTATCCAAAGCTGGTCTTCCTCGTGGTCGCTTAATTCGCCGTTAATATAACGGGTAATTTGTCTGCTGATCTCTTTTTCTGTCATCCTTTTTATGATCTTGACAATACTCAGTGTGGGTCTTGCAAAGCCGAGCTCTTACGGGATAACCCCCGCTTTAATGAGGTTAATCCTTTACAGTCCCTATAAGTTAGCTCCATTTTATAAATTGTTTGGCAGTATACCTGGCAATGCAAGGCCTTTTATACAGGTATGATCCAATTTTAGTGGATCCCTTACACATTTTTTATTTTTATTTATAATTGTGTTTCTACGCACTTATTTAACTTGTTAATAACTCTGTGTTTCCGAGTCCAGGCATTGTTAATTGAGATATCAAAATGATCGGCCACATCTTCTGTTGATGCATTCGGAAAACTGAAAAAGTAGTTTATGAATTCTTTATATCCTTCGCGTAGCTTTTCGGTGCAGTACCTGAGAATCTCCTGATTTTCCTCGTTTACAAGCTCCCAAATTTGAACAGGTTCATGGAATGGCTGATTCACAAGGTTTTCTATGTCCTGCCGGTTTTTTTCCCTGGCCATTTTAATGTAATTATGACGGCAGGTTTTAAGCATGTAGGAGAGCAGGCCGTTTGGATTCTCAATTTCATCGGCCAGAATTTTGGTGATGATATACTCAAACATTCGTTGAATCGCGTCATCAGCATCTGCAGGGTCCGCCCCGCATTTCTTCCTCAGATATCGTTTGAGAATGATAGCAGCCTCAGAACAAAGCCTGCTTGTAGTTAATTGGTCGCCGTTTTTTACTGCCGTTACTAACCCCGAATAGTCCATGATGTTTAAGTATTTAACTCCCGATGCCGTGATCAATATAAAAGAACGCTGTAATTGCACAAATTAAAGATTGAAGGTCTCGGTAATTTTTTCACAAAAGGCCTTTGTTTCTAAAACTAACAAAGGAATCGCCCGCAATAATAATGTGGTCGTCTACCGGAATACCCATTTCCTTTGCAACTCCCGAAATTCGTTTGGTTAATTTCACATCTGCGGCTGATTCTTTCGCTGTACCTGATGGGTGGTTGTGTACAAGGAGCAAGCTATTAGCATTATTAAGAACAGCCTGTCGCATCACCTCAGCAGGCTCAACGATAGTTGCCGTGCTGCCACCGGAGCTTATCTGCCTGTACCCAACCAGTTGCTTTGAATTGTTCAGGAATCCCACAATAAATTGTTCATTATGAAGGTCACGGAGTAAAGGGCTAAAATAGGCAGCAGCGTCGTTTGGGCTGGTTATGGAAACGCGTTCTCCCATTGATGCTATTTGAATCCGCCTTGAAAGTTCAAACATCGCTTCAAGGGTGATCGCTTTAACTTTTGCAATGCCCGGGATCACCTTCACTGATTGCCAGTTCTGCTTTGATAGGTTTCGAAGGCCTCCAAAATGATCAATGAGCGCGTGCGATGTCTGAATAACATTCATCCGACGGCTGCCGGTTCTTAATAAAATAGCCAGGAGTTCTGCGTCGGCCAGGCTTCCGGCCCCGTATCGTGTAAGCTTTTCGCGGGGCTGTTCATCAGGTGACATCTCCTTCACACTTCGGCTCAAAAACTGATCTGCATCAAATTGTTCCTCACTCATAGCAATATCTATTTTTAATAGTATGAGTGAAAAAGTGAGAATACCTTACAGAAAAAGATTAATTATTTTGACTTGAGTGCTTCGATTTTAGAAAAAAGTCAAAAGTGAGAGGTGAAAAGTGATAAGACCTGTCAGCATCTACCGGATCTGACAGCGTCGTTTTAGTGTTCGTCCAAACATATCGAAATGTATGGAAAGGGAGAAGTGAGAAACGTGGATGAAAGGACCTGGCAGAGTTCGCATGCTTTTTATGCGATCCTGCAAGAGTCCGGCGCCTCTAATTTCTGGGGGGGTAACATTGAGTAAATTAGTCTTCTTCACTGAATTCCAGAATATCCCCCGGCTGGCAGTCGAGCGCCTCACAAATGGCCTCGAGTGTAGAAAAGCGAATGGCTTTAGCCTTTCCAGTTTTGAGAATTGACAGGTTCGAGATGGTGACCCCGACCTCCTCCGAAAGCTCGGTGAGGCTCATCTTTCGTTTGGCCAGCATTACGTCGAGGTTTACGATGATTGCCATGTTACATCTTGAGCTTTTGTTTGATTTTTTAAGACTACCTGATTTTTTGAGTTCACTTTCCAAATGCTCTCATATCGTCAGCTCCTGTTCTTGTTGAAGTTTCACGCCCTGATCGAAACACCAGGCAATGACCAGCAGAATCACGCCGAAAAAGAGCAGCGCCAGAGAAATATCAGGTGTAAAATTAACAGGTGATGCTCCCTCAAACCGATATTCAGAAAACAAATCAGGACGTAAAAATGCCGACCAAACCCAGATAAAAAAGGGTGCGATGAGCGTCAGCGCCGCGGTGCAATAGAGATAGATCGCATTTATTCGGGTGAAGAACACTGGTGATCGCAATCCCGCAATAAATTGCCTCAGCAGCCCTAAAATCAGGATGGCTAAAAGGAGCACGATTAGAAAATAAAGCACATTCGAACGCGCCAGCTCAATATACCGCTCTTTTTCCAGTGGCAGCGCGGGAGCTGCAAACCGAACGGGGAGAGGATCGGTTTGCTCGGATACGGTGATGCTTTTTGTGACAATTCCACCCAATCGGCTGCTCTCTGAGCTGAGATCCCGGTTGATTTTTTGGGCTGGCAGGGCCAATGAATCGGATATAGGGATTAGGTATAGATTTCTTAACGAGGAAAAATAATATCTCGATGTATCAATTCCGGCCTCTTTGTCAATAACCCGTTCAAACATAAAATTATCTGATAGAAGACTGTGAGATATGCGATAGGTAGACTTTTTGACTCCGGCCGAATCAATATCGGCATCGATAATTCCGGGTAATATGCTGTAATAGTAGACACTGGCAATTAAGCCGATCATCAAAACGGATATGATAATGTTGCAGGCCCATACGAGGATTGAAAATTTGTTTAGCAATTTCATAGCGATCTTTTTTATTCAGTTCATTCCGAATATCAACAAAAGTTTATTGATAAACAATGAATAATTATTGAATAAAGGGGAGGTACCGCAGAATTTTGATTGGAGAAGTAAGAATGTTGAAGTGTATGGAGGGAACCACAGAATATAGATTGACGAAGTAAGATTGATGAAGTGGAGGCTTATTTATGCAATTGGAATCAAAACTACATCAACAACCGTGAATCATAATTCACTAATCTGCGGTTCAAAGAGAAAAAACGATCTTGCCACCTCAAAGACCGGACGCTTCAAGGAGCTCACGCACGCTTGAAGGTCCTAACTTCTTAAATTGTCATTCCTTGTTCGGTAATATACGGTTCACTCACGACCCGCCCATCAGCGGTTCGTTAATGGCGCGAATACTCGCGTTAGGCAATCCTTCGGGGTACATCTCTTTGCTTAAGTTAATTGCATCAATGACCATCTTGAGATGCATATTTTTGGAGTTTTGGTAAAATGTCTGAGCTTCACCACTCAGTTTTGGCTTGCCATGAAGCGGTTTATCGCTTACGCACAAAAGGGTCGCAAACGGTATGCGATAACGATAGCCGTTGGTTGCCACCGTAGCCGACTCCATGTCGATGGCCACACTCCGGCTCACGTGAATCTGCTCTACTGTCCGGCGCTTGATAAACTCCCAATTTCTATTGGCCGTGGTGTAAACCGTGCCCAGCCGGTAGTTTCGCTCACGCTGGTCGAGCTGGTCTTTCAGGTAAACGTTCAGCAGGTGGTTTGGTGTGATGGGAATATTGAGCGGCAGAATTTTGTCGAGCACGCCATCTTCACGCATGAAGCCGGTAGCCAGTACAAAATCACCTATATCCTGGTGGTTTCGCAGCCCCCCGCAATGACCCACCATAACCATGGCATCCGGCCGCAGCACAGCCACGTGATCGGAAATGGTTTTTGCATTCGACGGCCCAACGCCAATATTAACGAGGCTGAAGCCTTTGTTATCCGGCATTTTGTGGTGGTAGGCCGGCATCTGAACTGCATGTTCAGGCTCCTCGCAATCCGGGAACAGATCTTTAAACACCTCCACGTGCATATCGTAATTGGTAAATAGAATGTAGCGCTGAAAATCACTGGGTTTGGTGCCGGTATAATGCTTCAGGCGGTCAAGTGAGATATCAATCCGTTCCGGGCTAAACAGGAAGAGTTTCTTTTGGGTGATATCCCACTCGTCTTCGTCAGCGTTATCAAAAATCGACGGATCGTTAGATTTAAGCCGCGGCCGGGATGGAAATATTTTTACTTCAGCCCCTTTTTCTACCAGCCTTTTCAATTCACGCGTCAGGTACCAGCGGTAGGCACTGGGTACAGCCAGTTCGCCGGTTATGATAGGGTTGTGTTCCGACCATGTCCGCTTTACGGTAACCTTAGGATAATCACCCTCCTCATAAATCTGCTCCATCATGTCGCAGGCATCTTCAATGAGATTTATGAGTTCCTCTTCGTTACTGAATGCATCTTTTGTAAATTCAATCCGTTTTTTCATGTTCAGTCAAAAAATATTCTATGTTTAAATTTACTAAGCCAAAATGGGACGTCATTAAAGATAAGAAAGTCTATGAAACTCCCATTTTTTCTCTTCATGAAAAAAAGGTGCAGCCGGATGATGGCACAGACGCAGCCAACTTTTACGTTCTGAATGCGCCGGAGTGGATCAACGTAATTGCGCTGACAGACGATAACGATGTAGTATTGGTTGAGCAGTACCGCCACGGCGTTGATGAAACAACACTCGAAATTCCCGGCGGAATGGTTGATGAAGGTGAAGAGCCAATTGATGCGGCAAAGCGGGAGCTGTTGGAAGAAACGGGCTTCGAATCGGGGAGTTGGGAGAATTTGGGGAAGGTGAGTTCGAACCCGGCTATTCTGTCAAATTTCACGCACATATTTCTGGCAACACATTGTGAAAAAACGTCTCCTCAGCAAACTGACGGGCATGAAGACATCAAAGTGCACTCGATGCCGCTGAAGGAATTTCTGAACTTTGCTAATGAAGACGTCGTACATCATTCGATTGTACTGGCCGGCGTCGCTAAATTTTTGCTGAAATACCCGAATATGGCCTGATCAAAAAGCGGGTAAAACAGTTGTTGCTCAAACATTGCGAGAATGATTATACTATACAGCTCTAATGCTGTAGAACGAAACCGGCCGTAAATTGGGTTGGATCACTTCCCATGAAAACTTAAACACAACCGTATGGTAGAGATCGGCGATAAGATAAACACAGATTTCACACTGAAGGTGGTTCAGGGTGGCGAAGAGAAAGAGGTGTCATTTGGAGACCTGCTCGATCGCCCGACAATTGTTTCCGTCTATATGCGAAACAATACAGGCGGCTGTGATAAGCAAAACCGCAGCCTGGCTGATGAGGCTGATTGGTTTGAAGAGAGGGGATACAATCTTGTGGCGCTCAGCAAAGATACCTGTGGATCGCACAAGAATTACGCAGAGAAACTTGGAATAAGCTACACGCTTGCATCCGATCCCGATTATAAATTTGCCGAGGCAACGGATTCCGTTGTTGAGAAGAAGATGTACGGAAAAACATTCGATGCCCCAACCCGTTCGGCATATGTGATTGATACCGACGGAACGGTTCTTGGCATCATCGAGAAAGTGGACACAAAAGCTCACGCTGACGAACTGAAAGAGCTTGTTGAATCATTATAAATCATTGTTATGAAAACCTTAGTTATAGTAGAGTCACCGACAAAAACGAAAACCATCAAGAAATACCTTCCAAAAGGGTATACAGTTGACTCATCGATGGGGCACATTCGTGATCTGCCATCTTCTGCAAAAGAGATTCCGAAGAAATATAAAAAAGAGTCATGGTCGAATCTTGGCATTAACGTTGATGAGGACTTTGAACCGCTTTACGTTACCCCATCAAGTAAAAAGAAAATAGTAACACGTCTGAAAAAAGCACTCAAAGAGTCGGATGAGCTGATCCTTGCGACTGATGAAGACCGTGAGGGGGAGGCGATTAGCTGGCATCTTGTAGAACTGTTGAAGCCAAAAATACCGGTGAAACGCATGGTGTTTCGTGAGATCACGAAGGAGGCGATTCAGAACGCACTCGAGAATTTTCGTGACATCGATATGAACCTGGTACACGCCCAGGAAACACGCCGTATTCTTGACAGGCTTGCCGGATACACGATTTCCCCGCTGCTCTGGAAAAAAATATCACCGGGTTTATCGGCCGGTCGCGTGCAGTCAGTTGCCGTGGAATTCCTTGTGGATCGCGAGCGCGAACGGATGCGCTTCAAGAGCGGTACCTACTACGATTTGAAGGCGGAGCTGTCGAAGCAGAAAGACAAAGCCAAATTTGAGGCAGATCTTTCACATCTGAATGACAAGCGACTGGCCAGCGGTAAAGATTTTGATGAGAATACCGGAAAGCTAAAGAAGCCGAAAAGCGTGGTGCTTCTTGATGAGGAGAAAGCTGCAAAGCTTCGCGATGAGCTTCATGAGGCAAACTGGACCGTGAGTAACGTGGACGTCAAAGAGCAGAAGCGAAATCCGTCGCCTGCGTTTATCACATCAACCCTTCAGCAGGAAGCCAACCGAAAGCTTGGCTTCAGGGCACGCGACACGATGAGTATCGCGCAGAAGCTGTATGAGCGCGGTTTGATCACGTACATGCGTACGGATTCTGCTAATCTATCAAGCCAGGCGATAAGTGCTGCACGAAATGCGGTCGAAGAAGAGTATGGTAAAGACTACCTGTTTGAACGCGTCAGAAACTTTGGTAAAAAATCGAAAGGTGCCCAGGAAGCGCACGAGGCAATTCGTCCGGCGGGCTCAAGTTTTGTGAAGCCTGAAAATGCCAAACTGAGCGGACGCGAATTTAAGCTGTACGACCTGATCTGGAAGCGTACCATTGCAACCCAGATGGCAGAAGCGCGTCTTGAGTTTACCAACGTCACCATCACCGCAGAACACAGCGATACGAAAGCCGATTTCAGAACAAGCGGTAAAAAGATACTCTTTCCGGGATTTTTCCGTGCCTATGTTGAAGGGAGTGATGATCCGGAAGCAGCACTGGAAAACCAGGAGAACTTCCTGCCTGCAATGGAAGAGGGTGAATCAATTGATATGCATGGACTGGAATCTATCAGCCACGAAACGAAACCACCGGCGCGATATACGGAAGCAACGCTGGTTAAAGAGCTGGAAAAAAGAGGCGTTGGCCGTCCAAGTACGTATGCTTCTATTATCAGTACAATACAGGATCGCGGGTATGCCAAAAGCGACGGCAAGACGCTGATTCCAACCTTTACAGCCTTTGCTGTGACGGGTCTGCTGGAAGAGCATTTCCCGGAACTGGTTGACAGCGCCTTTACCTCGGAGCTTGAGGAGAAGCTCGATCTTATCGCCAAAGGGGAGTTCGATCCGGTAAAATATCTCACCGATTACTATCACGGCGAAGACGGCCTCAAAAACAAGGTGGATACCCGGGAAGACAAAATTGATGCACAGAAAGCGCGCATGCTTGATCTGCCGCTTGATAATCTGAACGGCATGAATGTGTTTGTTGGCAAGTTCGGACCCTATGTGAAATCTCAATCTGATGGCGAAGAGATTACCACATCTCTGCCGAATGACATGGATCCGGCTGACATCTCACCGGAAAAACTGCAGGAATTGCTGAAAGCGGAAAAAGAGGGGCCGAAATCTCTTGGAAAGGACTCCGAGACCGGCGAAGATATTTATGTATTGACCGGCCGTTATGGGCCGTATGTGCAGCGCGGCGAGGTGACCGACGATAATAAAAAACCAAAGCGTGTGTCACTACTCAAAGGCATGAAGCCAGAGGATGTGGACCTTGAACTTGCGCTTAAACTTCTTGAATTACCAAGGCCGCTCGGCGAGCACCCTGAGACCGGAAAAGTTGTGAAGGCAGGCGTAGGCCGATACGGTCCGTTTGTGCTTCATGATGGTACCTTCAAGTCTTTGAAGAAAACGGATGATGTGCTGGAGATTGGCCTCGATCGGGCAGTTGAGCTACTCAAGGAGAAAAAGGGCAAAGGCCGCGGAAGTAACGCCATTGCCGATCTTGGAAAGCATCCGGAAACCGATCAGCCGATCAAAGTAATGACCGGCCGGTATGGACCGTATTTGAAATATGGCAAGAAGAACGTGTCTCTGGACAACGATGTAGATCCGGAAAAAGTAACGATGGCGGATGCTGTTCGAGTTATTGATGAAAAAGGCAAAAAATAGGGGCGGCTCGGCTTAAACGCCGCCGGCTCTCGTTCCATGAACCTGTACATTTGTGGAGATATGATGGAAAAGAAATCGGATCACATATTCAGTTATCCGCCAAACCTGCAGGAGCTGGATCTCGCTACGCTTGTAAATCTGTACCGGGAACGGGGCGAGATATTGAAAGCACGGGCCGGTAACTACGTGGCGTGTGCCATTACGAAAAAACTGCTGAAAGAGGCCAAATCGTGGTTCGGCCTCTTTTACAGCCAGGGCGCCTGGGATTCTCTCCTAACAAAAAGTTCGGATGGCTACCCGCTCACAGAAGCCGAAATGAATGCACTTGGCCTGGTTTATTCAAACCGCAATGAGCCGCCGCACCGTGAATTCGTTGAGAAAAATATTGGCGTGTTGCCCAAACTCGCCTACCTGATTATTAACGACATCAAACAGTTTGGGTTCATCAAAGAGGACGAAAACGGTTTTCTGATGATTGCTCCATCCGGCGAAAAAGCCCTGCAAGGCATTGCCAAGCATATGTATGGAAAACCATTTACCGAAGAAATGCTCATATCCTTTCAGCAGGCACATGATGTAGAGGTTCAGCCCAAGGGAAAAAGAAAATCCGCTGCCCGCCAAAAAGATGCCGATCAGACAAGTTTGTTTTGATTAGAGTCTGATAAGCTTTACAACCGATGGAGAGTGTTCCATTTGACGAACCAGAATCTCAGATCCGCAATGTCTCAAAAAGACATTGCGGATCTTGGTACTGGCAAGCAAGACATGGTATTTCTCGGTCTAATTCCATTGTTCATCAACACATACACATTTCTCGTCAAAATCTTCACTTAACAGTGGTAATATAAATACCATGTCTCTCCGCACCGAGACAATAATTGCATTACCCAGACAAGTAGCCCACAATCAGACGCTGGGAGGAGCGCCATAAAGCGGCGCACGCTGCCAGGTCTTGGCCTTGGGTTTAGAATGGAGTCCATTAAGCTAGACGCTGACAGGAACTCACTCCGTTCGCACGCTGTCAGGTCTTTTGAGAACTAAAATCTCAGATCCGCAATGTCTCAAAAAGACATTGCGGATCTTTAATGGTTTTGGCATGAACTCCCTGTGGTCTTGCCACAGGGATGAAATGTCGTTGCGCGGAGCGCAAAAAAGGGATAGGTTTGGGATGTGGTTGATACAACAGGGGACATATGGAGATGGCATCATAACGTTTCGGAATGCTATTATCATCTTCAGATGACGGTAAAATATCGAAGAAATTTATTTACTGAAGAGATTGAGCAGGTGATTTTGGAGGTGATGGAAGGATTCAAGGAGCGCTATGAAATTGAGGTGCACACAGTGGGTTTTGATAAGAATCATGTGCATGTGTTGTGTAGATTTTTGCCAAAGTATTCAGGCGGGCAAGTAGTGAGATTGATGAAGAGTATCACCGCGCGGGAGGTGTTCCGGCGAGTCCCGAGTGTCAAGCAGTGGTTGTGGGGCGGGGAGTTTTGGTCCGACGGGTATTATATAGCGACGGTGGGTGGCAGGGGAGACAAGAAAGTGATTGAGGAGTATATCAAAAACCAGGGCAGGCAGGAAGAGGTGGAACAACTGAAGCTCTTTAAATTTGAACCTTAATCGGTCACTTAGACATAGCATTTCTCTCAATTGTATCTTGATCTCTCCGTCTTACTATTTTAAATGCTGCAGTGAAGCTCATCAACAGCAATAGAAATGCCATGTCTTCTACTAAAAAGGCACAACGGCTTTTACTCTGTAGTAAAGATCATAGTCTGCATCCGTAAACAGCTCCTGAGCTGGCTGGGCGATGCCTAGGGCGTGCGTGAAGCCAACCCCAAAGACCGAGATTCTGTTTTTGATTTCGGCGCCGGCGCCCCAGCGGGTTTCGGTTCCGGTGGAGCCGTCAGACCGACGCGCGTCCCAAACAGCGCCGGCATCTGTGAACAGAGCCAAGGCTGTGGAACCAAGGGAGACCAATCCTAGTAACTCAGTTTGCAGTGATGGGAGAAAAGGCATGCGGTACTCCAGGCTGCCAAACGCCACCTGCTTCCCGGCCACGAACTCGCGATAGCCGCGCACCCGCTCCGCCTCGTTGAACAGCACAAACGGCACTTCGCCCGGTAGGTTCAGGTCGATGTTATCGTACTTCGAAAACCCGATGTAGTTTTGCGGCAGCGGATCGCCCCACTGCGCCTGCAGACGAACATGCGTATATATCCGATGCAGCCCAATTGCCGGAAATACACTGTATGAATTGAGATCGGCGGTGAGGTATCGAACATCGGAGCCCAGGATTTTTTCAGATCCCGTCAGGCTCATGCTCACTCCTGACCCGTCAAGCGGATGGATAGCATTGTTTCGCCATGGGCGCTGCTGCTTGAGGTTCCAGCCAATCCTGAGGTCAGTTTGACGCCCTCTCTGAGGTGTGGGCAGGGCAAACGACCCATCAAACTCATCTCTGTCGTATGGTTTGATCAGGACGTGGCGCAATCGGGCAAAGATGTTACCCGACTGGTAAGGCGCTTCGAGTGCATCGAGCGGCCAGCGCGCGTTGATCTCGCCACCAATCGCCTGCTCAACCAAAAACCGATCACCATAAAACCGGGCGCTTTCAGGCAGCTTGTATAGTGTGAGTCCCAGGAATGGGTAAAAATGGTTGTTCAAATAGGCAAGTGACCCGTAGGAATCACTTCCGGGATCAGCAGCCGAGAGCCATCCCAGCGCAGAAATCGTATGTTTTCCAAGCGGCTCCACCCAATTGGTTGTGGCAAACAGACCGTAGTCATCAGGACCAGCGTAATAAGGCAGTGCCAGGCTTCCGGCATGGGTGATGTTGTCGAACGAGTTGTAGGAGTAGCGGCTTTCTACCAGTGAAGCATTAGGCTCGATCATCGAGGGTATCTCTGACGGCGGCTGATGATCGGTCCATTCCGTGTAATTCTCTGGCACGCTGATGTCTGTGACAAATGGCGTTCTATCAGCATCAATCCACCATGCGTTATCGCGACGTTTGGTTTCGCTGGCGTTGATCAGAAGCTTTTCGGTCTGAAGGGAATCGTCCTTGGTGATCCATCCATACACGTCGCCGCCCGTGAACAGGTTCGTGACCCGCCGTTCTTCACCCGTCGCCAAGTTATAGCGATACACATTCGGGACATCATCGCGCAGGGAGGTATAGGCAATCGATTTGCCATCCGGGCTCAAGACCGGTTTCCGGTTGTCAATATCACCATCACCCAAAACAGTCTCCTCACCTGTTTCCTGATTAATCAGAACCAGGTTTCGGTTGCCGTCCGCATCAAACCGGTGGACCAGCCAGCTGTTCTCCGACGGCACTTTCATCAGCCAGAGGAGCTGAACATCGTCGGTGTAGTCTGTGATTCTTGTTTCTTCTCCTGTTTCCAGATCCATCAAAACAAGGTTGCCGGTCCCGTTTTCGTTGACGATATAGGCAAGCGTGCCGCCCTCAAATCCCTCAACCGGAAAACGCGCGCGACGGCTATTTGTGAGCCGGCGCTCCTGTTTTGTATTCACATTCAGCGCGTGGATATCATTAATGATTGACGAGTAGTCACCACGCACTTTCCGTGAATAGTACAGCGTGTTTCCATCGTCACTCCAGCTCAGGTCGGTGTTGATGGCACCCTCTGCCATAATAGTTGACTGACGGATTGAATCGTTTGCCACCTTGTAAAGGCGCCGAACGGGACGTGCGAGTGATGTGAGCGACAGTACCGCGATCTGGTCTCCATCAGGGCTGACGGCCATATCGTAATACACTTGCCCCGGAAGAGAAAATGGATCGGTATCGAGTGAATCGGTTCGCTCCATCTGGCCGGCAATCGTATTATAGTAAACGTTCATATGCTTGCGCCATTCGTCCTGAAACGAGCTGTATCCCCCGTCTACAACCTCATCAAATGCATTATAAAAATCGTGCCGCTCCCAAAATTTAAGGAAAGGCTCGCGATAGCTGAGGAGCTCTGCAAGCGTGCTGTCGCCATGTGTTTCGGTGAAATACCGAAGTTCGGAGTTGCCTACTGCGTACATGAGCCGGCCGTTTTCTGCTGACCGGCCGTCGTTAAAGTTGGGGCTGCTATCGAAGATTGCCTTTCGGAGGTAGCGATCACCGCGCTGACTATCCCATTTCTCTGTTTCGTATTGGGCAATGCCCTCAGTCCAGGCTCGCGTGAGTGGAGTACCCACCGCAAAATTCCAGATCCCGAGGTTGGTCCAGATAGCGTTATAGTGAAAGATATGGCCCAGCTCGTGTGCAACCACCTTTCGCAGCCATTTTTCATTCCCGGTCCAGATCTCGCTGTAGTCGTTCGTATTCACCCAGATGTTAGTGTATCCACGGTCGATGGGAACCGCAAACCCGTTGTTGATCTCATCTTCATCAGACAAGTAGATCCGTATTTTATCCTCGAACTCGACGTTGAGATTGCTGCTTAATGCCGCATATGACTCTTCTGCGATGGGGGCAACTTCGTTTTCGATTCCAGACAATCGCTCCGGATACATAATCTTGAAATGCTCCGTTTCGGCGACCTGCCAGTTGAGCTCAGGGTGATTGCGACCATTGTTGGCATTAAAACCTTGGGCAGACAGATCAGAAATGAAAAGGCAGAACAGGCAGGCGGTTAAAATCGTCTGTTTCATGAGTAGCTTTATAGTGATGAAATCGTAGTGTGGGGTTTGTAAGCAGTACTAATTATGACCGGTCGCGATTGCGAGACCTGGCTGAATTTGATTCACGATCAGTTTCATTCTCTGCATCTTCTATTTCAATATCACCCAGAGAAGCTGACGATGTTTCTTTTTCTGATGCAGCCTCAGCTTGCGATTTCTTCTGAGGCTGGCCGATCAGACCGGCGAGATCACGGGCGACTGATTCAACTTCAGTGCGGTACTTTTCCTCGGTGTTCGATTTCGAATCTGAAAATTTCTTCTTAATCCAATCCGAGTTTTTTGAAATCAGAATTTTAGTACCAAAAAAGACAGCTACCGCAACTATGGAATTGACAAAATAGTTTATGGGCAGTGCAAATAGAGTAACGAATGCCGCGATAAAGGGGATGTAGGGCAAAAATCCGGTAATGGAATCTGTGTTTCCAAAGCTTGTGCCATATATGTTTTTTTTGGCTACCCGAATCCTGATTTTATCGTCTCTAGGCTGAATAAGCACCCGAATATCTTCAGTTCCCATTTCACTTAGCTTTTGCCATTCAAAACTTTTACCGGTTCGCTTCACTTTACTTTGCTGGTCGGTATCGAGCGAGGCATCGTTCATGATGTTGTCCATCCAGTTCACTTTTTCGTGAGTGGCGTTATAGCGATGGTTCAAGTCGGCGATTACCAGGTCGGCAAGATCATCTGTAAAATCTCCATCAACCCACTGCTCAGCAATGACCTCATTATCCTTAACCGTTGATATGGAATTATTTAGTTGAGGATCCCCGGAGAGTTCACCAGCAGCTCTGCGGACATTTTCCGGGTCGAGACCGGCATCTATCGCGATCTGGGAGAGTTCATCAAGATTGAGTCCCGGGGCGCCATCAATAGATTCAAACTCTTGCGACTGCTTCGATTCAAGCTCGGCCGCCCGCTTGAAAATCTTGGCAACTTCTTTCTCACTATAATTCTCTTTGGGCATTTCTTGGTGGTGTTGGATCAGGAATAAAGCGTGAAGTATAAAAGTAATAAGCTACGGGAAAAATCCAACATGGTTGCGGATATAATTTGTGCAGTCATCCCGGCCAACGAGCCGGGATCTCCTAATTATGGTCTAAATATAATTTTACCAAAGGCATAATTTACATTTGTAGAAAAAAATGGGAGATGCCGGATCAGTGTCCGGCATGACGTTGGAAATCAAAGATAACAACCCAAACCCACCCCTGACAGCAAAAGTATTGCGTTGCAATCTTTTGCTGGCCTGTCCCCTCCCGAGAGGGGAGGGTTTATGGAGCCAGATTAGAAAAGTTGTTCCTATACTAAGATATTTGCGGAAATGGGAGATGCCACGCTAAAACGTGGTATGATGTTCCATCCAATAAGCAAAATCATGTCATCGCGGGCTCAGTCCCGCGATCTACCATCTTTACAAAAGGGAAAATGGAGTGCCAGTGGCGGGTATTTGCATCGGGCGGGATTGGAAGATGCCGGATCAGGGTCCGGCATGACTTCTGAGATTAACGGAACCCAGCCTTTACACCCATCGCCTTCGCTCCGCTACGGCACTTCCCTGAAGGGAAGACTTCCATTCCGAATAAACGAATCACCTAATAAACGAATCCACGAATTCCCTAATCAACCAAAAACCAACTTAATGGATATTCCCCATCAGCTTCTTGATTGGCTTGTTGAATAGCAGAAGTACCAATCCTCCACCCACGGTTGTCATTACGATGAGCCAGAAGAGATCTGGCAGGAGGGATGGGTCGGCCTGGATGGCTTCATCATTGAACTGGCCGGCAATTCGGCCCGCGATGAGGTTTCCGAATGCAATGGACATAAACCAGATACCCATCATCTGACCCACAAGCTTTTTGGGAGAGAGTTTGGTGACGGCACTTAGGCCAACAGGGCTCAGGCAGAGCTCACCACAGGTGTGGAGCAGGTAGGTCATGATCAGCCAGGTGGGGAGCACTTCATTTCCGCCAACCACGTAGTAGGACGCAAACATCATCACAAGAAATCCTAAACCGAGAAGAATCAGGCCAAACGCAAACTTAACCGGTGTAGCAGGCTCAAGGTTCTTTTTGGCCAACCAGACCCAAAGCCATCCAAAGACCGGCGCTAGTGTAATGATGAAAAACGCGTTTACAGACTGAAGCCAGCTCGCGGGCATCAGCCATCCAAAAATGTCACGGTCGGTGTAGCGCTCGGCAAATAGGTTTAGCGATGATCCGGCCTGCTCGAAACCTGACCAGAAAATGGCTGAGAAAATAAACAGAGCGGCAATTACACCAATTTTTTTCTGTTCGTCAGTAGTCAGGTCTTCAGCGATGTATACATAGGCGAAGTAGGCGAGGACAAGCAGAAAGATGATAAAACCGGAGGCATCTGCAATGGCAACCGGATTAATGGTAATCCAGCCGGAGCTGATGGCAACAAATGCAGCAACGCAAAATAGCCCGAGTCCCCAAAGGCCTGCTTTGATCCGGCCAAAGAGTTTTTGCTGTTCTTCGGGCGTTCCGGTCATTTCAGGTTTTGCGCCTATGTCACCCAAATATTTTTCGGTGGCTTTATACTGAATCAGTCCAAGAAGCATCCCAACACCCGCAGCGCCGAATCCATAGTGCCAGCTGATTCCCTCACCGAGATACCCGGTAATCAGCGGTGCCAGAAACGCCCCGATATTAATTCCCATGTAGAAAATTGAAAAGCCGGCATCGCGTCGTGCCTGCTCGTCATCGCCATAAAGGCCGCCCACGATGCTGCTGATGTTTGGCTTGAGCAGCCCGGTTCCGATTACAATCAGCACCAGCCCGAGATAAAAGGTGGTGTTGCCCGGAATGGCCATGCTGAAGTGACCCGCCGTGATAATGATTCCGCCATACCAGATAGCTTTTTGCAGGCCAAAAAACTTATCGGCCAGCCAGCCGCCTGGAAGCGCCAGCAGGTAGACAAACATCGTGTAAAGGCCGTAAATGGCGGTGGCGGTTGTGTCATCAAGCCCGAGGCCGCCGCGATTGATCGCATCAACCATAAACAGGACGAGAATGGCGCGCATACCGTAGTAGCTGAACCGCTCCCACATCTCGGTAAAGAAAAGCGTTGCGAGTCCGCGAGGGTGACCAAAAAAGGAGTATTTATACTGATCGGTACTGTTTGAGTCACCTGTGTTATTCATAATGCAGAGGCCGTTAATTTCCGTTCAACAATTCGTTGATATGATAATGATTGGAAACCCTGCAAGCAACTGGTGTTGCAGGGCTGGGGCGTGCTTTTACAGTCTTTTGCGCAATCTACGACTGGTTGACCTATTTCTTGCTTATGAAAATCAGGGCGCTGTCGGTTTGTTCGGCCAGGGTAAGGGGAATTTTCCCGAACGCTTTCTCGTGTACGCCCGGCTTTCCAAGCCCCATAATTACCAAGTCGTGATCGAGCGAGAGCTGAACAAGTTCCCGGGTGACATCACCGGAAGGAATAATACGAACATTCGTTTTACCCGGGATGATACGGCTTGCAAAACGGCCCAGGCGAAGCTGATTCTTTTTAATGGTTTCTTCGGGCGTATTTTCCGGCAGAATCTGCACGAACGTGATCTCCGGCTGAGACGCACGCCAAAGGCTGGCGGCCATCCGCGCACGCAGCGGGTCATTACTATCGAGACCAGCGACGGGGATAAGTATTTTGCGGGCGTCCGTAATCTTCCATCCGCTGTGGGGCTGACGAAACACAACCACATCGGATTTTACGTGATGTACCAGCTTCTCAAGGTTTTCATTTGTTTGAATATCATTGAGGTCGCTTAGGCCCAGCAGCAGGCTTCGGCAGTTGTGCACTTTTGCAACCCGCTCGATCTCCTCCCATGGGTGCTCAGCGATTGTTGTGAGCGTATCAGGGCGAAGGCCGGCCTGGAAGGATGCTTTCAGCGCATACTGAGTCACATCCCGGCTTGATGTGAGCCTCTTGTCGATATCATCTTCTTCTGTGCTTGGAATCACGATCGAAAGCAAGAGCACGCGACCAACAACGGGCGGTGCCAGCGAATTGGCTACAAATACCATCGACTCGGCATTGGCAGGGTTTGAGATAGGAAGCAGTACAAGCGGACTCAGCCCTCTGAGCCGAACCAGGTTGGGATCGAGTGCCTGTTCGGATGCCTCTATAGCCTGGGCTTTTCGCACAAAGAATGATACAAAAAGCACGCCGCCGATGATAAGCCAAAAAAGCGATATGAGTCCGGCGGCCGGCACAACAATCGCCTGGAAAATAGCAAGACCCAGACAGGCAACCATGCCGGCTATTGGGAGGGCAGGAAAGAAGGGCGCGCGAAACGTGTCGCTCTCTTTATAACCACGGTTACGCATCAAAATCATGATGAGGTGGGCGAGGGCAAACGTAATGAGGAAAATCAAACTGGATGCGGCACCCGCTGCGGCTACATCGGGCAGTATTAAAACCAGTAGCGCTACAATTCCGCATGTTGTCCAGATGGAGATCGTAGGTGTGCCGTACGTTTCATCAATTGTTGAAAGCTGATGGTTGAGGGTGCGATCATTTGCCATCCGCAAAGATATTCGTGACGCCGCAAAGAGGTTGGCCTGAAGCGCGGACAGCATTGAAAAGATACCGGCAACCAGCACCAGCCAGAATCCAAATGCACCCAAGTAGTTCTGAGCGGCAATGGCGAGCACGGTTTCCGGGTTGCGGTCGCTCAAGCCGGCAATAGACCCGCCCGGTTCAACGCCAACGGTTGACATCACAAAAAGCAGCGGCAGGTAAACAGCCAGGCCAACAACCAGCGTCCCGATCATCGCTTTGGGAATATTCTTTTCGGGATCCTTTATCTCACCGGCTGCTGAACCTATCAGGTCAAACCCCTGAAGGGCGATAAACGTGTAGCCCATAGCCGCAATCACGCCGCTGAAGCCGCCTGAGAAGAACGGGTCGAGACTTTGGGTAATTTGAGAAAACGGCGTCTGCACAAAAACAGCGAGTCCGCCGGCAATGAGAATGGCAAAGACCAGAAGCTTGCCAATGTTGATAAATGCCCCGCCTTCGCCTGTGCCCCTCGACAATGTAAAGGAAAAATAGCCGATGGCAGCAAGAGCCAGTATCACAGGCAGCAACGTAGAGTTCTGGATGGTTTCGAACCCGCTAAGTGGAATTTGCTGCAGGGCAAATACGGCAAATGCGCCAAATCCCAGTGCGTAAAGTACGGCAGCTACGAGTGAGGCAAACCAGACAATCCATCCCACACCAAAAGCTACCTGCAGAGAAAGAGCTTTTTTAGCATACGTATAAGTGCCGCCTGATTGCGGATTAGCAGATGCCATTTCTGCAAAGCTGAGAGCAGTGATAAAAGCAATAAGGCCATTCAGGGCAAATGCGACAATAGCAGATGGCCCGCTAACAGCAAACGCTACACCAGCCAGGGCGAGGATTCCTCCTCCTACCATGGCGCCAACGCCGATACTGAGAGCACCGAAGAAGCCAATACGTCTGGCTGATGATGAAGAAGATTGTTGGGTATTCAACGTGTTAAGA
The DNA here is from genome assembly GCF_038150125.1 of Rhodohalobacter sp. 8-1. Lineage (NCBI taxonomy): Bacteria > Pseudomonadati > Balneolota > Balneolia > Balneolales > Balneolaceae > Rhodohalobacter > Rhodohalobacter sp. 8-1. The sequence continues at coordinate 204,835 of NZ_JBBVMF010000005.1, forward strand.
AGTGATTTTAGGGGTTTATGTTATGATGTCGTGTTACAGTCAGGTTTTACGCATCCGACAACTTAGAATGGGTTACCTGCCAATGGTTACGCGGACACCGGCTTCCTCAAGTTTGCGAATGGATTCGTGTGACACGCCCTCATCTGTAATTATGTGCTGGATCTTGTCGAGCGTGCAAATTCTGCTAAAACCACGCTTGCCAAATTTTGTACTGTCTGCTACTACAACTGTGTACTGTGCAACATCAATGCATCGCTGGTTCAGGCTAGCTTCGAGCAGATTGGTGGTTGTGATACCGAAATCAAGGTCGATTCCATCTACGCCCAGGAAGAGTATACCACAGGTAATGTTATCCAGGAACTGTTCGGAGTATTTGCCTACCACCGAGTTTGAGCTGGACCTCAGTTGGCCGCCGAGCTGCGTAATTTCAACATTTTCATGATCGGCAAGTTCAAGGGAAACATTAAGGGCGGAGGTAATGACATTCAGGCGGCTGTTTGGATTAATCTCCCGGGCCAGCGCGAGAATAGTGGTTCCTGACGCAAGGATGATGGAGTCGTTGTCTCCAATAAGTTTGACGGCTTCCCTGGCAATAGCCGCTTTCTCTTTGGCCTGAATCTTGGCTTTCTCCTCTACATGGCGGTCGCTGGTGTATGGATTTGATTGTGTTGCTCCGCCATGTGTGCGAAACAGCAGGTTCTTGTCTTCGAGCATCTGGAGGTCTTTTCGGATGGTAACTTCCGAAACTGAAAGCTCATCACTTAAGTTTTGAACCGAAACCTTACCTGAGTCCTTCAATTTTCTCAGAATTTCTTCATGTCGTTCTGATATGGTCATAAATTACCAGACTTTTCTTTTAAAGATACTTTCATATTTCACCTGATACAATTATTTCATTAAAACGAAAGAATACGTAATAAATTGATTTACGGATCGGAATCGGGAATAGGCTTACAGGCGTTAATGCCAGTAAAGCGACATATTTGATATTTCGTAATATTTTATTTTGATTTCATTTCATTTTGTTTATTTTATAATTGAAACATTTAAGTCAAGTAATAATCAATAACAATTGTCCCACACAGATATGAAAAGAGAAAAAAGCTTACAAATGATTGAAAGCGGTTCCAGTACAGACTGGGACATGATTGTAATAGGGGGCGGAGCCACCGGTTTGGGCGTTGCGCTCGATGGTGTCAGCCGGGGATTCAAGGTTCTCGTACTTGAGCAGGCAGATTTTGCAAAAGGCACATCAAGCCGCAGTACGAAACTGGTGCATGGCGGGGTTAGGTATCTTGCCCAGGGAAATATTGACCTTGTGAGAGAAGCTCTGCGTGAACGTGGTTTGCTGCAAAAGAATGCATCACACCTTGTGCAAAATGAAATTTTTGTCATTCCAAATTACTCATGGTGGGACAAATTTTTCTATTCGGTAGGTTTAAAGGTGTATGACCTTCTCTCAGGAAAGCTGAGCCTTGGTAAGTCGAAGGGGATATCTAAAAATGAGGCTATTTCCAGAATTCCGACAATCAAACAGGATGGGTTGAAAGGGGGTGTAATTTATCACGATGGTCAGTTCGATGATTCAAGACTCTCGGTGAATGTTGCACAAACGGTAGTGGAGAATGGCGGCGCCGTTATTAACTATTGTGAAGTAACCGGGTTGACGAAAGAGAACGGAAAAGTGTCCGGGGTGAATGCTGTTGACCGCGAATCGGGCAAAGAGTATACCATTAAAGGCACTACCGTAGTTAATGCTACCGGAGTTTTCGTGGATGAGATTCTCACGATGGATAAGCCCGAGCACAGAAAGATCGTGCGGCCAAGCCAGGGCGTTCACCTCGTGTTCGATAAAAGTTTTCTGCCCGGTACAGATGCCATCATGATTCCGAAAACAGACGACGGCCGTGTTCTGTTTGCCGTGCCGTGGCACGACAAGGTGGTTGTTGGAACAACCGACACTCCGCTGGATGAGCATAGTCTTGAACCGACGGCGCTTGAAGAGGAGATTGAGTTCATACTTAAAACAGCGGACCGGTACATGACCAAATCACCCACCCGAAAAGATGTGAAGAGCGTATTTGCAGGGTTACGGCCACTTGCAGCTCCACAGGAAGGATCAACGAAAACCAAAGAGATTTCCCGAAGCCATAAAGTGATGGTTTCGGATACGGGGCTCATCACTATTACCGGCGGAAAATGGACGACATTCCGGAAGATGGGAGAAGATACAGTTGATAAAGCGATTACCACCAGTACATTGCCAAATAAAAAAAGCACTTCTGAAGATATGCGTGTGCATGGTTCAGTTCCCCCCGAGGAGGTAGACTTTAGCAATCCTTACTACTTCTATGGGGCCGATGAAGAGAAGATCCAGGGCTTAATTAATGATGATGACTCATTAGGGGATCAGATTCACACCGACTATCCTTATCGTAAAGCTGAAGTAGTATGGGCGGCGCGCAATGAGATGGCACGAACCATTGAGGACTTTTTAGCCCGGCGAATTCGAATTCTGTTCCTCGATGCACGAGCCGCAATAGATATGGCTCCGGCGGTTGCGAAATTAATGGCGAAAGAGATGGATAAAACTGCCGATTGGGAAAAAAATCAGATCAGCGATTTTGTTGAGCTTGCTAACCGCTACTTGTTGGAGCGCTACGAGCCATCAAAAAATTGAAATACAATTAACCTGAACTCGATCCTAAATCAGGAAAAATGCACTCCCCTCTTGTGTAAGGAGGGGCAGGGGGGGTAGTCTTAGGCTTTTGAATTCAAATTTAACAAAGAAACCTATTTCAACCACCCCTAAATCCCCTCCTTGAGAAGGAGGGGGCTTTTTACCACCAAAAAAGTACAAGAATAAACTGAATCCAGGCAACTAACAAACAACAATTAAACCGGAAAGACTCATGAAACAATACATATTAGCATTTGATCAGGGAACCACTAGCTCAAGGGCAATGCTATTCGATGAGAATGGCTCCATCGTGTCAGTTGCTCAAAAAGAGTTCCGCCAAATATACCCAAAGGCGGGATGGGTTGAGCATGACGCCCAGGAAATTTGGTCGACCCAGGCCGGGGTAGCCGCTGAGGCAGTAGCACAAGCGGGAGTAAACGGAAAGGCACTGGCAGGAATTGGTATCACCAATCAGCGAGAAACCACTGTAATATGGGACCGAAAAACAGGTAAACCCATCTATAACGCTATCGTTTGGCAGGATAGGCGAACATCGGAATACTGTGATGAGCTTAAAGAGAAAGGTCACGCCAGTATGATCCAGGAAAAGACCGGTCTCGTACTGGATGCATATTTTTCCGGCACCAAAGTAAAGTGGATACTCGACAATGTAGAAGGCGCTCGTGAAAGGGCCGGAAAAGGAGAGCTTGCGTTTGGAACGATCGATTCATGGCTAATATGGAACCTTACGCAGGGCGAAGTGCACGTCACAGACGTGACGAATGCGTCCCGTACCCTTCTTTTTAATATCAATAAAATGGAGTGGGATGATGAAATCCTCGATATGATGGATATTCCCAGGAGTTTGCTGCCCGAGGTAAAACAGTCCAGCGAAGTTTACGGACACTCTAAAACAACTATTTTTGCAAGTAAAGTACCGATTGCAGGAATTGCAGGTGATCAGCAGGCTGCGCTTTTCGGCCAGATGTGTACCGAACCGGGCATGGTTAAAAATACCTATGGAACAGGCTGTTTTATGTTGATGAACGTGGGCGATAAGCCCATTAAATCCAAAAATAACCTGCTAACAACCGTTGCCTGGAAGATAAATGGCAAAACTGAATACGCTCTTGAAGGCTCCGTTTTTATTGCGGGTGCTGTGGTGCAATGGCTGCGCGATGAGCTGGGAATTATCCGCGAATCAAAAGACGTGGAGTACTTTGCAAACAAAGTGGAAGACTCTGATGGCGTGTACCTGGTTCCTGCGTTTGCTGGTCTTGGAGCGCCTCACTGGAATCAATACGCCAGGGGTATGATGGTTGGAATGACCCGTGGTACAACATCTGCACATCTTGCGCGTGCGGCCCAGGATTCCATCGCCTACCAAACGCTGGACATTCTGAACGCGATGAATGCCGATTCGGGCATTGATATTAAAGAGTTGCGGGTTGATGGTGGAGCAACTGTGAATGATACACTACTGCAGTTCCAGAGCGATCTGCTGCAAGTGCCGGTCATTCGACCCAAAATCACAGAAACGACGGCACTTGGCGCTGCTTACCTGGCCGGGCTTGCTGTAGGATACTGGGATGATATAGAAGATATCCGCAAGCAGTGGATGGTAGACAAGAAGTTTGAGCCGGCAATGGATGCCGGAAAAGTGGCTGAGCTGACCAAAGGCTGGAAGCGAGCCGTAAATGCCGCTATTACATGGGCTGATGATAAATAGAACAGTAATAAACAAGGGCATCAGGGATATTGCTTCCTTGGTGCACTTTTTCTGTAATCAAACAATGAATTAAAAGGAGATATATATTATGAGTCCATATGTAGCAGAAATTATTGGAACAGCAATACTTATGCTTTTGGGTAACGGAGTTGTGGCCAATGTTTTATTAAGCGATAGTAAAGGAAATGGTGGCGGCTGGATTGTCATTACCTGGGGCTGGGGAATTGCTGTTTTTACAGCCGTGTTTGTCGTCGGGCAATTCAGCGGTGCGCATATTAATCCGGCCGTTACTATTGGTCTTGCGGCAGGAGGGCTTTTTGAGTGGGCAGAAGTGCCATTTTATATTGGTGCGCAAATGATTGGGGCTGCCATTGGAGCGCTTTTTGTCTGGCTTGCATACAAAGACCATTTTGCGAAAGAAGATAATGCAGATCTTATTCTTGCTGTTCACTGTACTGCACCCGCTATTCGAAAATATCCAAACAATGTGATGACGGAAGCTATCGGCACGCTGATGCTAGTGTTTGGAGTATTTTACATTGTAGCTCCGGGATTTATCAGTACTAATGGTGAACTCCTGTCTACCATTGTTATAGATGGACAGGAAGTAGGATTTGGTCTTGGCTCTCTGGCTGCTCTTCCGGTAGGCCTTCTGGTTTTTGGAATAGGTTTATCTCTTGGCGGGCCAACGGGATATGCCATTAATCCGGCACGTGATTTAGGGCCGCGAATTATGCATGCGATACTTCCCATACCGGGCAAGCGCGATAATGACTGGGCATATTCGTGGGTACCTGTGGTAGGGCCGGTTATCGGTGCATTTTTGGCAGCCGGACTTTTTCTCCTGCTGCAGTAAAATTATGAGCAAAAAAAGGATGATGGGATTGCGCCCCATCATCCAGATTGCTCACCTAATGACAATTTCTATTTCGGGTTTGTCCTCTGGCTCTTTACACGAGGGACTTTCCGATTTCTATAGATGAAATACAGAAACATCAAATGATTGGTGAACAAAGTTATGAAATGTACAAAAAAACAAGTCCTATATCTATTTAGCTTGGTCCTGATTGGGGGCTTAATCCTGGGACCTGAAAAGGGATCAGCACAAAGTATCTCTTTTGAATCTGACGAGGGCTGGATCTTTAATGTAACGGGTCAGCTTCCGGTATTCCTGGTTGCGTCGAACCATGACGGGTATAGCGCTGATGGAAGCGATCAGTTTGCTACACGTGTAATGTCGGGCTTTAACCCGGGCAGCATCAACTTTAATGTGGTTGCCCCGGAATACAATGGAATTACCGTTGAGGGAATATTTCGAATCAATCACCACCTACAAGGTCCCAGCATTCAGAATGCAGGTCTTTTTGAAGGCCGTGTTGCCGATATTATAGTCTCCGGGAATTTCGGCACAATCAACATGGGTAAGGGTTTCGGTGTGTTTAACAGCAGCTCAATAGCTGATGCGGGGAGCGGAATGGGTGTCGGTCGGTTTGCAGGCCCTGATGCTGCTGACGCAACACTTGGCCGGATTGGCTCCGGGTACACCTACGCAAACTTTAATCCGCGCCTCATCTATACAACACCTTCATTAGGCGGCTTCTCGTTGAAGGTGGGTCTCATCAACCCGGAAAAACCGGGCGGCCCGTCTCAAACGGTCGAAACAGCAACACCGAGAGTTGAGGCACAAGCTAACTACCTAATCGACCTCGATTACGGAACACTTGACTTGTGGGCCGGAAGTATGTATCAAAACGTAAATGTTGTAAGTGTGGATTTTGACTATGCCATGTCAGGCTGGGATGTAGGTGCGCGTCTTGATGCAGCCGGCTTTAGAATTACGGGAGCCTATTCAGGAACCAAAGGCGTGGGAGCCGATGGCTTGATTGGCATTAACCTGAACGGAAGTGGTCTCGCAGAAGCTGAGGTAGATGCCACCCAGTGGTACGCCGAAGGAATGTATACCGCTGGTAAACTCTCTGTCGGAATCAGCTATGGTGAAGGATCCCAGGATGCCGTTTCAACTGTGCTGGGCAGCTCACCTGAAATAACAAATCAGCTTCTGATGGGCTTTACTCGTTATAAATTAACAGATAACCTGACGTGGATTGGTGAGCTTCAGAACTTTGAATCGGAAGCCCAGGCCAACTATCAGGCACTTGTCCTCGGTATGCAGCTTAATTTTTAAAAGCCATGTACCTGTGGTAAACCGGCGCCGGTATGTTGTGGGACTGCCGGAGTCCGGTTTACTTTTTTATAACAAATCACCCAATAAACAATCCAGATATAAACTAATACACTTATTAATATTAATACAGAATTCGTGTTCTGATGGTGTGCTTCACAGCGCTCATCTCTTCAAGCACTTTATCGTCATGCTTCTTGTCGATATCGAGAACCACGTATCCAATTTGTTCGTTGGTTTTCAGATATTGGCCTAAAACGTTGATATCCATATCAGACAGCCGCCTGTTGATTTCAGACAATACGCCCGGCTTATTTTCATGTATATGCAGTATGCGGTGCGCATCATTCTGAACGGGAAGGTTGAGCGGAGGTACGGAAAAGGATCCTACCGTGGTCCCGTTATCGATCAGCTGAATCAGCTTCGTAGACACATCTCGGCCGATGTTATATTGTGCTTCAATAGTGGATCCACCAATATGAGGTGTGAGAATAACGTTCGGCGCATGCTGAAGCTCTGTGGAAAATGACTCGCCTTTTGATTCGGGCTCTTCAGGATATACATCAATGCCAGCTCCCGACAGGTGGCCGGAGTCGATAGCCTCACGGAGTGCTTTGATATCAACAACAGACCCGCGCGAAAGGTTGAGTAAAATGCTTCCTTCTTTCATCGACGCCAGTTTTTCGGCATCCATCATTAAGTTGGTCTGATCGGTAGCGGGAACATGAAGCGTTACGATATCTGAAATACTAAGAAGCTCATCGAGTGAATTAACGCGTGTGGCGTTGCCCATAGGCAGTTTCGGTTCGATGTCGTAATAATGAACATCGAACCCAAGATTTTCTGCCAGAACAGACACCTGGGACCCGATGTGTCCGTAGCCGATGATGCCCATTTTTTTACCGCGGACTTCGTAACTGTTTTTAGCGTCTTTCAGCCAGACGCCTTCGTGGGCTTTTTTGTCGCGAAGGGGAATCCGGCGCATTAACATGATGGATTCCGCAATGACCAGTTCAGCAACAGACCGTGTATTTGAATATGGAGAGTTGAAAACGGTGATTCCAGCTTTCGTTGCCGCATCAAGATCCACCTGGTTTGTGCCAATACAAAAGCAGCCAATCGCCTTTAATTTATTAGCCTTTTCAATGACAGCTTCAGTGATGTGCGTTTTTGACCGAACTCCAATTATATGAACATCCTCAATATGGTTAAGAAGTTCCTCTTCGCTCCAGCCCACATCGTGGGTTTCTATATTGGTGTAGTTATGTTCATTGAAGTTTTCCACCGCAGTGGGGTGGATACCTTCAAGCAACAAAATTTTAATATTTTCTTTCGGGTAGGAAAGCTTCTCTTTTACTTCCTTCATGGACGGGTCTGTTTCGGTTGAGTGCAAAATCATCTCCAAAGGTAATAAAGATTTTTGTTTTGATAAGAAGGTTTTCGGATTAGCATTTGGAAAACCAGTGGAAACGGTACCAATTCTGTAAGGAAATTTAATTCAATATTTTTAAACCATCTATTGTATATGCAATAAACTATCAGAAATTATGCGGCACAGGTTTCCCCAGTGCTGGCCACTATCAAAAAAGTGACGCTGATTTACCTCAAGCTCAATACCAAGATAGTGGTCGCCAAGCCGGCGCCTGAGATAAGTAGTAAACCCATCTGATTTACCTTGGTAAGGCTGATTCATCTTTATCTTTAAACTGGTATTCTCCCGAACGAGGGATTGCTTCCACCGCTTGCAAAACTCTTTTTCAGCAGATCTGGACGGGTCGTATAACAGCCCGATATCAAAATTCCTGACCGTTTCGTTTAGAGTTGGCGTGAACGTATGGATCCCGAGGTGGATCACTTGTTGGGTCGGAGTGAAGGTAGCAGCAATTATTTCTTCAGCACGTTTACGATATGGCAGGTAATACGTATTAATTAAATTCTCTTTCTCGGGATTCGACAAATGCTTTGAAAACTCTGAAAAGAGCCGCGGATGATGCAGTGAACGGTTGGGCTCAATAAGAAGTCTTGAAATTGGATGCGATAATATTGGAGCTCGAACTGCCTTGTAAATTGTATATGCAAGTACTATCGCGCCCGGGTCCCAGCCTCTGTGAGACGACAATACTTCTTTTGCATCAGTAAACAGATGAGCATATTTGTCGGGCACGCGATTGGAAGCGTGCTCACAGGTAATGATGAACTTATGGGACGAATAGCTTTCCATCTCGCAAACAATCACAGAGTTGTTCATACACAGCGTACAGCTGTTTTTGATTGATGGGTTCCGGAAACGCATTCAGAATTCTCCGGCCGAGCGGACCCTCATCAAAAATCAGTTGCAGAGCATCGGCAGATTCAGAGCTAAATGTATACTCAGTTTGCAACTCCTCGAAAATGTACATACACAGTTGTCCCGCCGTCATCTTCTTTTTTTTAATTCCAAACATGCGAATGTATTCAGGGTTATTGATTAGTGCTTGCCCGCCGTTTTTCATAGTACCGAGCAGCAGGTCATAAAGATCCCGCTCATGCCATGACTTTTGTTCATCAAGTGAACAAAATCCGCCTGACACCAAATGTTTTGCCAGGTTTACAATCCATTCCAGGATGGCAATATCGGCTCCCGGGTGTTCCTGGATATCCATCACCCGAACTTCAATCGCACCGCGGTCCCAGCGCGACATAGCCCCCCTGGAGTTGAGCCACTCGTCCTGCAGAATCCTGTCTGGGTCAAACGGGGCAATATCATGGTACATAGTGTCGAAAATCTTTGTTTGATAGTCATCGTGGCTAAACACCTGTTCGGGGATAATCAGCCCGGTGATTGATGGAATCTTCAGGGAATTTGTGCGATACATTTCCATCCGGTAGTCCAGCAACGGCTTTATCTCTCCATCAGCAATGGGTGAACTTGCGGCCATGGCAGGAATGAGCGGCAGAATGAGCCGGAGGGCAGCATGCAGCTTTTCAAATTCGTCATCTCCATGAAAGGGTAGATTCAAATGTGTGCTTTGAAGGTTGGCCCAGCCATGACCGCGACAGACGAAAATACGATTATAGGCTTCGTAAATAGGATTGTATTCATGCGGCCAGAGTTTGACCTCCGTAAACGGATCCATCCACGGATGAATAGCGCCGGGCATCAACCTCAGATTCATGCTGTCAAGGCGCGTTTCTATATCGGTAATCTGCCGCTGAAATTCAGCTCCCAGTCCATGAAGATCAGAAACCGGCCCGTTGGTTTTTACTTCAATCACGTGAAGGACCAGCTCGTTACTCCAGGCCATAGCGCCTTTTAATACTTCATTCACGATTTGACCGTTAGCTTCCGTTAAAATACGATCCGAGGCAGGGGCAAGATCCAGCGTTGTTTGGTCAACGATCATATATTCCATCTCTACGCCATAGCCATCAAACAGATGAAGCGGCCGTTTATCAATAATGTTGATACTCATGATGTCCGTTTCTCTTTTTTCAGTTCAATGCGGCGCAGGATCTCCTTCATGATTGCTTCGTAAAGGTCGTCTTTTAAATATTCATCCTCGATACCGGAGTCAATATTCGGATTGTCATTGACCTCGATTACAAAAGCGTCTCCGTCAATCTCTTTCAGGTCCACGCCGTAAAGTCCGTCCCCGATCAATTGTGCCGCCTTTAGAGCATTCTTTAGAACTTGTGAAGGCACGGCATCAACCGGTATGGTATCGGCATTTCCTTCATGTGTTTTTCCATCACCGGTCCGCTCGTAGATCTGCCAGTGTTTACGCGCCATGTGGTAGCGGCAGGCATAGAGAGGCGTTCCATTCAGGATTCCAATTCGCCAGTCGAACGGGGTCGGAATAAACTTCTGGGCAATCAGCAGGTCCGACTTTTCAAAAAGATTGTCCGTTTCGGTAATGTACTCTTCCATGGAATCTACCTTGAGAACTCCCTGGGAGAATGAGCTGTCGGGCTGCTTCAGGATCAGCGGAAAGCCGAGTGTTTTGGGCGGTTCCTTAATGTTATCGCGGTTTAAAATAACGGTATCCGGCACGGGCACACGGTTCTTTGTCAGGAGTTCAGCCAGGTACACCTTGTTAGTGCAGGTTAGGATTGATTCAGGATCGTCGATCACAATAAGTCCTTCTGCGGCTGCCCGGCGGGCCATCCGGTAGGTGTGATGGTTCACGCTGGTGGTTTCACGGATGAACAGCGCATCAAATTCGTTGATTCGGGAAATATCCTCTTTGGTGATCCGCTCGGTATAAAAGTCGAGTAATTCTGCCGCTTTGATGAATTTCCGGATCGCCTTTTCATCGGACGGCGGGAGATCTTCGTCGGGATTTACAAGAATGGCGAGATCGTAACGCGTTTCCTTCTTAGGACGATTTATAGTTCGCTTGTTAAAAAACTCCCCGGCCATGTCCGACACAAATGGTTTATGATCATCGGGCACATCGTTCGATGCAATTGGCTGAAGAGAACGAAGAATCCACACGGAATCTTTTTTGATGAATTCAGCCCGGAGTAGCGGTGCCTGGAACTGGGCAAATAGCCGTTGCGAGAGCTGATTATGCCGTTTGGCAAGATTCTTTCCAAAATAGATACTCAGGGTAAATGTGTTGCCCTGGATAGGTTTCAGGCTTTTCTGAATGAGCGAGTCGAGTTCAGACGAAGCAATCCTGATGATCGCCTGCGATTTGAGGTCCTGGATGGCCAGGATATTGGGCACAGGTTTGTGTCCGCGGGCCGAGGCGAGCAGCGACACATAATAACCAAGCGACTGGTATCGATAGCTTCTGCACAGGTTAAAGACTTTCACGTTTCTCATTGCACTGTAAGAAGTATCGCTCAGGTACGATTTAGCTGAAATGACATCAACATTAGGAATGTTCAGTGTCCATTTTTTAGGATTATCAACCACAATCAAATGTTTCATGTTACGCCTTCTCGTTTTTTCGGAGTCATGATAATTAGGTTGGCATCATACGTTACAATACCCAGGAGAATGGCGTTAATCACTCGGTCGATCGACATCCTGTAAAACGTGCCATTACCCGTGGGATTTGTTTTGATGGGATCCGCAATATACACTTCCCGGGTTTCCCTGTCGTATCCATGCAGCACTACAAAATGCCCGGAAGGTTCGCCCCGGAGATCATCATAATCAAGGTTAGCACCAAATTCCCGCATGCTCTTATATAAGTAAGTAGCACTCAGGCCGGCAATCACGGGCTGATCTTTTTTCAGATATCTGCGGATGATTGCAGATTTCAGATCCTCAAACTTAAGACGGCCGCCAAGCTCCAAAAAACGGATGTAGGCTTCTGATGCAACTTTTAGCTTTGCGCTCTGTTTGTGTTCCAGCTGAGCTTTCAGCTTATCAATCATCTCTTTTCGGTTAAGGCCAAACCAGGTGGGATCGAAAATTTGGAGATTGAAAGAATAAATGGTCACTCTAAAACCTTTCGTGAGGGCATCGTTTGCCAAGAGAACACCGATGGTTCCTCCCTCTTCAAACTGATCCACATCATCAATGACAGAGTCGAGCGAGTACGGCTTCTCATAATACTGATAGATCGAGTGCAGGCATGTAGGCCCGCAAGTTGTTTCGTCCGGCTGTTGGAATATAGGTACTGAAAGCATATAGGTGAGATAAAGTAACTGTGTCGATATTCAGATCAGGTAAGCTAAATCTGTAGCGAAGAAAATTACGAAGAAATCTTCTGACTTTGATCGGTGCTCAAAAATAAAGTTTGAGCCAATTAAAGAAATTAGATTAGGTGAGACGGTCACATAACATCGATAAACATAGTGTTCAGGATCATCAATTTTTTAGGGCATGTAACCAACAACTTTGCGTTATTCGATAATATATATTTTTTTTGCAACGATTATTTTCGGTCTACTTCAATATTAAAATTCAATATATCAGTGGCATGACGGTGTCAATTGGCAGTAATTTCATACCAAGAGGGTTTTTTAAATATAGGTTTTTATACCTAATAAGGCCGGTTTATCAACAATTAGAGTGATTTGCCAAATAGGAGAAAAGACTTTCTACAATTTTACTTCAGATTGAAGTAATCGTGACCGATAAATAAGAAACCCTAAATTTTTTGATAGTTACGTTTATACGAAAATCGCAGGTTACCTAAAAAAACAATCGCTGCACCGCTTTTTTTCTTAAGGTGTGCGGGATATGGCAAGAATGAAAAACAGAGCAAGAATTTTGTTGGTAGATGATGATGACTCGATACACGAAGATATCGAGTCGGTTCTATCAATCAATAAATACAGATCAGATAAAGAGTTACGTCAGATGGAAGACGAGCTGTTCGGGTCATCCACCTTGAAGGAGCCGGGGATACTATCTGAAACATTCTACGATATTGACCATGCTTATCAAGGCGAAGACGCCATTCGGATGGTGAATGACGCTCACGAAATAGGAGATCCCTATTCGCTGGTGTTCATGGACGTGAGGATGCCGCCGGGAATGGACGGTATAGAAACCATTCAAAAAATTTGGGAAAACCATCCTTTTACGGAAATGGTGATTTGTACTGCCTTTACTGACTATTCCTGGGATCAGATTGTTGTAAACCTTGGTAATACAGATAATCTTTTGTTTTTGAAGAAGCCGTTTGATATTACAGCTTTCAAGCAAACAGCCCTTACTCTTACGACGAAGTGGAATCTGCGTCAGGAAAAAATGGCCTACACCGACAACCTCGAGATTGAGGTGAAGGAAAGAACACAGGAGCTTGAGAGCCTCGTGAAAGAATACAAGCGAATGAAAGACAAGGCCGAAAGAGCAACGGCTATAAAAAGCGCGTTTTTGGCTACAATGAGTCACGAAATCAGAACCCCGATGAATGGGGTGATGGGAATGAATTCACTTCTGTTGGAAACCGAGCTTGATGGAAAACAACGAAAGTTGTCTGAAATGGTGAAAAAAAGCGCGGATTCCTTACTCCGTGTAGTAAATGATATTCTCGATTTTTCAAAAATGGAAGCGGGTAAAATGGACATTGAAATCGTCCCTTTTAAACCTGAAGAAATTGTATCTGATGTAATTCAAACGATCTCCTTTCAATCTAAAGCGAAAGGATTAAACATAGATTATTCCATAGACAATGGCGTTCCTGACTCTTTGATGGGCGATCCGACACGTTTGAAACAGCTGCTTTTAAACTTTGGCAGCAATGCGGTAAAATTCACGGAAGAGGGTAGTGTAATTATTCACGTAAGCCTTATGGGAAAAAGGGGTAAGGAAAATCTCGTGAAATTTTCAGTGGAAGATACCGGAACGGGGATTCCCAAAGATAAAATTGACGGTATTTTTGACCCATTTAAACAAGCAGATGCCTCTACCACCCGAAAGTTCGGGGGAACCGGTCTGGGACTTACAATCTGCAGGCAGCTGGTAGATTTGATGAAAGGGACGGTGGGCGTGGAAAGTGAACCCGGTAAAGGGTCAAATTTTTGGTTTGAAGTTCCTCTTGAAATGGAGGCAAACGAATCGCATGCTGAAAGCCATTCCGAATCGGATGCAATTGATGGTAAGGAGTTTCCACTAAAAGAAATGAAAGTTTTGGTTGCAGATGATGACAAAATGAGCCAGCTCGTGGTTCAAAAGTTTCTTGAAAAAGAGGGGATTTCAGCAGAGGTAGTAGAAACAGGTGCAGAAGCCATCGAAGCGCTCAAACAAAGATCGTATAGCGTTGTGCTTATGGATGTTCAAATGCCCGATATGGGTGGCTTAGAGGCTACTGAAATCATTCGGGAAATGGAAGAAAAGACCGGGCAACGCATCCCCATAATAATTCTTACAGCTTCCGCAATGGTAGAAGATCGCGATAATAGTATTGATGCGGGGGCTGATGATTTTATTACCAAACCTATTGATAAATCCAGATTGATTAACGCTCTGAATAAATATTCTGATACAAATAACAGTCGCATTAATAAGAAGTTGGTGGAAAAGCATGATAGTTAGATTTAGTTATTGCATCGCACTGTTGCTTCTTGTCTGCATAAATGCGGGAAATATTTTGCAGTCAAACGGTCATGCTCAGAATGAGGTGGCAGAATTGAGTTATCAACCGGCAGATGATGATCACCGTGTTTTGGATCAAAGTAAAGCCGATGAAAGACAGTCGGTACTGTATGCCGGATTTATGCCCGGCAATTTGGGACTTGTCACGCTTATGCAGGCCTCGGGTGGAGCTCCGTTTTGGTGGTCGGCCTGGTTTTACATCCTGTTTACCATTGTAGTTGGCAGCATTTTAATCTACGGCTACATCGAGTATGGTAAAAAAGTAGTGTCTGTTCGTGAAGAAAATGAGAGGCTAAAAGAGGAGTTAGCTGCAAGGATGAGCGAAATTGAATCTATCGTCAAACGGTTGAAGATAGCCGAGGCCGAACTGGAAGAAAAATCGGGTAAAGCAGGAATGGCTGAAATTGCTGCGGGCGTGTTACATAATGTAGCTAATGTACTGAGCAGTGTTAATAGTTCTAACACATTTATACAGGATACCGCTAAAAACTCTAAGATTGATGGGCTGATTCAAGCCAATAAAATGCTGCGAGAGCATATCGATAATATTGACCAGTTCATTTTTGAAGATCCAAATGGCAAAAAACTGTTGAATTATTACCTGAAACTGGAGGAACCTCTCAGGAAGGAGCGCGAGGATATCGTGTCGCAATCTGCAAGGCTTGACGAGAAGATAACTATCATAAATGATGTTATTACAGCTCAGCAAACTCATACCATATCAGGCAAAAATACCAGTGAAACAGATATTTCAGAAATAGTTGATGTTACATTATCATTGCAGGATGATTTAATTAAGCAAGATGACATAAAAATTATAAAAGATCTGAACGCCAGAACTCCTGTAATTGCACAGCGCTCGAAGTTAATTCACGTAATGGTGAATTTCATAAAGAATGCAACAGAGTCAATGGAAGAAAAAGATCCCGATAACAAGACCCTGATCATTAAAAGCTGGGAAGACAATTACAAAGTCTATCTGTCAGTTTCAGACAACGGGACGGGTATTAAGGTCGAAAACCTGGATAAGATTTTTGAATATACATACACAACTAAAAAGAAAGGGCACGGATTTGGTCTTCACAGCAGTGCCAACTATATGAAAGAAATGGGTGGTAATATTTTGGTTAACAGTGAGGGCCGAGGAAAAGGGACCACTTTTACATTGGTGTTTCCTGTTCTGAGGGAGAAAAAAGCTCCGCAAAATTATTATAGTGAGAAACGGAGTTAATAACCTGAGTTCGATTCTTAAATTTATTGGATATCAACAAAAACAGACGAAATGAGCCCTAGTTAAGTTAATTCGTCATCACCTATGTCATGCCACGCCTCGGCGTGGCATCTCCTGCCTTTGTTAAGGACAGTAGATCACGGATCCCCCGGGATCCCTGAGGGAAAGTGCGAGATGACGCCCGTTTTGGACTGGTTTTGTCATTTTTTTAAATTTAATTCAGGTAATAGTAAATCGACATGCACCTCTTTGTCGGTGTCATATTATAGTGTGTAAGGAATTGAAATTTAACACTGAAAAGAGTGTGCCCTGCCAAAGAGAGGCGATACCAAAATAAGTACAATTAACCCGTCCTAAAGTTCAATCCTATCTCCGCCTTTTTGGGATGATTCCATAATTGCCTGGACGATTCGAATATCGGCCAGTCCATCTTCTCCCGGCACAATAGGATTGCGGTTCTCTTTGATGGCCAGCGCATCGTTATTCATTTGCCTTGCCTGCTGATGGTTAGGGTTGGGCGGAAGCTGTGTGCCGTCACTCGTTTCACCCTGAACGCCGCTGTATGATTGCATCGGTTCAAGTCTGTACCACCCATCGGTGCATTCAACATTGAGGTAGTTCATAGATTTCCCGAAACTAGTTTCACCCTTCACAATAATCCCATCCGGAAACTCAAGTTCAAACTCCGTAAACTCATCGACATCGCTATACATGTCTGTCCGTTCTGACCATTGGCGCCCCGAGACCGCAACAGGTTCCATACCTGTAGAGTAGCGCGCAGCATTAATAGGGTAGACACCCATGTCGTAGAGAGCTCCGCCACCCATTCGCCCAATACGCCGCCAGTTTTCAGGGTTAGGGTGAGCTCCGTTGTAGCCGGCCGCGGTTTGGACACCGGTGATTGCGCCATAGGCCTGTTGCTCGCCATACTGTATGATGGTCTGTGTATTCGGTTCGTGCTGCATCCGATAACCTATAGTTAGCTGCACACCGTTTTTGTTGGCCGCATCTATAATGGCGAGACACTCTGCCTCATTCATGGCCATTGGTTTTTCGCACCATACATGCTTTCCTGCCTCGGCTGCGCGGATGGCGTCCCTGGCATGAATGGCCGGTGGCGTTACGATATAGAGAATATCGATATCGTCGTTGTTTGCTATATCAGGGAGGTTTTCGTAGTTGTACACATTTCTATCGGGTATATCATATTCCTGCTGCCATCGTGGAATTTTTGATGGCGTACCTGTAACAATGCCTCTCAGTTCGCAATGTTCGGTAAGCTGGAGACCCGGGGCAAGCCTGCCTGTTGCATAACCGCCAAGCCCGACCAGGGCAACTCCCAGTTTATTTCGTCTGCGCGGCAGAATAATTGATGGAAATCCCGCAGTGGCAAGTCCCAGTACGGTTCCGGTCTGTTTCAAAAATCGTTTGCGCGAGATATTTTTTTTGCCATGCCTTATGAATATAAGTTGGTTGGTTTAGTGACTGCAGGTTGATAGACTCTGATAAAAACTATTCAGAAATTAGAAAAAAATTGTTTCAAAGACCTGACTTAATATAGCAGGGCAATCATAAAGTGCAAGAGGATGTAATCGGCACGAAATATGAGAAGTAACGAGAAGTGGAGAGGAAAGAAATAGTAAAATGTGTCGCCTACTTTATAAAGCAGTCCGCCCCAGTCACGTATTACGATGCCGTCATTTTTAGAGGGAATTTTTTCCCACTGACCAAACTCAGGTTCATAGCGAATGAGAAAATTTCGCATCTCCCAGTACCCATATCCTCCTATGGCGTAAATGTAGTTGTCACCCGACAGAAAAGGGGCGTGCCTGAACATGGTCCTGTGCTGGTGAGATGTGTCTTCCCGTATCATATTGCCGGTTGCAACATCGTAGCGATGAACTCTGCCGATGCCGTTTTCCCAAAAATAAATGGATTCACCTGAGAGGGTGATGTCCATTTTATCCAGCCCGTCGAAAGCTCCTGATAACGTACCCAGGGTATCAACCTAACCCGACTCAGAGATAGTAATCAGGGTGCGGTCCTGGTTGTTGAAAAGATAGATATCTCCGTTTGAGGGATCGAATGTTGCCTTAAAATCCAGGTTCGAAAGTTCGTATTCGAGATTTTGGTAAGGCTCAGTTTGGTTCGATGTTAAATCAATGGCTGATTGAAGAGCCATCACAACCAATAAATAGATAACCATGATCTGTCGAGCCTTTCTTTTTAAACCCCAAAGCAATTTGTATCAAAGAGTACAAAAAAATTAGGAGACGTACCCGATTAAATACCCTAAACCTCTACCATAGATTAGATTAGCTTGGTGCCTCCCGTGGGAATTCAGTGCATTATAAAACGAACTCAACCTGCCAGGAACAAAAAAAGCCTGGTCCGGATGTCCGGGCCAGGCTTTTAATTTCAATTGTTTAACTAACTACTCTTCCAGCAGGTCTTTTACGTATTCATTGCCGGGGTCCATCTTCAGGGCCTGCTCATAGTAAGTTTTAGCCTTCTCGTCGTGCCCGCCTTTCTTCATCAGGTCTCCCATCAAAATCCAGTTTTCAACGTCTTTTGGCGAGCTTTTGATCCTGTCGAGTAGATATTGGATGGCTTGCTGGCCTTCGCCGACCATTAATTTATAAAGTACCAGATTCCGGTGAGCTGCCGGAAGGTCGTCGAGCGCAATAGCTCGTTCCAAATCTTCTTTTGCTTTATCAGGGGCATCAAGATTTAGGTAGCTGTAACCTCGCAGGTTAAACAGGCGGCCGTTATCCTCGTCTTTTTCAATGGCGTCGGTAAACGACTTAACGCTTGAGTCCCATTGGTTCAATTTCTGCATTACTTCACCTTCGAGCGTGTACCCCTCAGGAGCGTCAGGATTTATACGCTGAAGCTCACGGGCAACATCCAGGCTCTCATCCAGATCTTTCTCGTGAAGTAATTCATATCCTTTCTTGTGGCGTTCTTCAAAACTCATAAACTATATTATTTCTTCTCTTTTTCGGTTATATCTTCGTATTCAGCATCCTCAATCTGATCCAGATTTTTCTTGCGGCTGCTACGGTTTGTCTCAGTTCCGTTGCTGCTCGGGTCAAACTGGGGACGTTGTCTCGCGCTACCGGCTGTTCGTCCTTTTGCCAGCAAACGCGTGACAAACCGGTAGATCATGTAAATTAGTATTGCGGTAAAAATCCAGCGTAAAAGCATTAATCAGGTATAATGTGAATATGTGTGTTGCTTCGGATCGGTTGATTAAAAATCTGTTCTTCAAGATACGATAAATGATCCGGATTATGTACAAAATCAATCTCTGATGCATTAATGATAATAAGGGGTGATTTATTGTACCGATAAAAAAACTGATTGTACGATTCAGACAGATCTTTCAGGTACTCTTCGGTAATATGTTTCTCATAATCACGTCCCCGTGTGTCGATGTTCTGCATGAGCCGCTCCACGGAATTCTGAAGGTAAATCACAAGGTCGGGTTTCGCGGATATGCCGGTCATAATGCTATATATGTTATCGTAAAGCGATAATTCATCATCATCGAGATTTAATCGTGCGAAAATCCTGTCTTTTTCAAATATGTAATCGGAGATCACAAAATCATCAAACAGCTCCCGGTTGGTCATCTTTTGCTGCTGTTTAAAGCGGCTGGCTAAAAATGCGAGCTGTGTTTGAAATCCATAGCGTTCTTTATCCTCGTAAAATTTTGGCAGAAATGGATTCTCCTCAAACTGTTCCAGCACCAGCCGGGCATTATGCCGTCCGGCCAGCAGTTTTGCAAGTGATGTCTTTCCGGCGCCAATCACGCCCTCAATAGCCACAAAATCAAATTGGTTAGACATTCTACCAGGTCAGGTTTGTTTTTTTTATCTGCATCTGATCTGTTTCATTAATCAGTGTATCTATATGTTTGCCGGTTTCCGGATCTCTCCAGTCAGGCGCAACTTCCCTTAATGGCAACAAAACAAAAAGTCGTTTCGTGTATTCGGGGTGGGGGATAATAAGAGTATCGGTTTTAATCACCAAGTTGCCGTAGGTAATGATATCGAGGTCGAGCAGGCGCGGCCCCCATTTAACGTGCTGATTCTTTCTGCCTGCTTTTCTCTCATAGCTTTTCAGGCCGGACAAGAGATCTGCGGGTTTCGCTGACACGCCGATACGCGCGGCAGCATTCAAAAATGTGTGTTCCGACGGTCCGATAGGTTCTGATTCCCAAATGGATGATTTTTGTACCTCCGTTTCGGAAATGCGTTCCAGGAAAGTTCCGGCTTGCTGAAGCATCCCGTGGCGGTCTCCCAGGTTCGAACCGACGGCAACAACTACCTGTTCCATTCAAGGGTAATTTCGGCGTAGGCCGCATCGGTTTGAACGGGAGGGGAAAGTTTTCGGACAGACACGTTCAGGGATCGCGCAATAGGAAATTCACCAAAAATACGGTCACCTATTTCTTTACAAAGTGTTTCGATTAGTTTCCTTGAGATGCCATGCATAACACTACGTGCAATCTCTTCCGCTTTAGCATAGTCGAAGGTTTGATGAAGTCCTTCATCCTGCTTGGCAACATGCCTGAAGTCACCAAAGGCCACAATGTCGACCTCAAAGTGGTTGCCGTCGATGCGTTCCTGCTCATTGTGGCCGTGTTTAGCATGGAATGATAGAGATTTAATCGTAATACGATCCAAGGTAAGCCGGGATTTTATATGGTTGCTACTTCAAGTTTCTGCTCAAGCTCTTTAAGCATCCGCTTATGTTTCGGGCTTGTAGAGAGGCGGCCTTCTATCGTGGAAATAGCGTGAATGACGGTTGAGTGATCGCGTCCACCAAACTGCAGCCCAATAGTTTTCAGGCTTGACTTGGTATATTTTTTAGACAGGTACATAGCAACCTGGCGAGCCTCAACAATTTCCTGTTTCCGCGTTTTTTCCCGGACTTTATTGGTGTCGATATTGAAGTATTCGCACACGCAATTTTGAATCACATCAATTGAGATCTGCGCATGCGTATTTTTGACCATATCTTTGAGCACAGTCTTTGCCATCCGGAGGTCAATTTCATCTACATGCTTCAGCGACGCCGTGGCCAGCAATTTAATGATAGCCCCTTCAAGATCACGGACGTTAGACTTAAAATTGTAGGCTATAAATTCAATAATCTGCGGGTCAATGCTAATGCCGTTATCGTTGGCTTTCCGCTCAAGGATAGCATAACGGGTTTCATATTCCGGGATCTGAAGATCTGCACTGAGGCCCCAGCTAAATCTTGAAATGAGACGTTCTTCAATATCAGGAACATCTTTGGGTGCACGGTCACTGCTTAAAATAATTTGTTTTCCTTCCTGGTGCAGTGCATTAAAAATATGGAAAAACTCCTCCTGGGTTTTCTCCTTACCGCTGAAAAACTGAATATCGTCTACAATTAAAACATCGATATTCCTGTAAAACATGGAGAATTCGCTGGCACGATTGTTTCGAATCGCCTGCACAAATTCGTTGGTAAACGTTTCAGACGATACGTAGAGCACGGAAAACTGATCACCAAAATCCTGTTTGATCTTATTGCCGATACTCTGAACCAAATGGGTTTTTCCCAGCCCCGTTGTGCCATACACAAACAGCGGGTTAAAGGAATTCTTGCCCGGGTTTTCAGCAATAGCCATTGCCGCCGAGCGTGCAAGCCGGTTGCAATCTCCTTCAATATAACGTTCAAACACGTAGTTGTCGTTTAGGTTTGAATCGATATTTGTTTTACGAATACCCGGAATCACAAACGGGTTCTCGATTTTTCCGGGATGGTAATCGCTATACGTATTCATTTCCTGGGGGCGTGAAGGCGGCGAGGCACGCTGCGGAAGATTGATGGACCGGTTGTCTTCCAGGCGATCTGCTTTTTCTACAAGTACCGAATATTCAAGTTTCCCCTCATTGCCCAACACTTTTGCTATCGTTGAGCGAAGCATATTATAATAGTGTTCTTCCAGCCACTCGTACCAGAACTGGCTGGGCACCTGAATCGTGAGCGTACCTTCATCAAGCTTTACGGGCTTGATCGGTTCAAACCACGACTTAAATTTCTGATAGCTAATGTTATCCTGAATGATTTCCAGACATTCATTCCAGGCGTTTTCTGCAGTAACCGTATCCAAGCGTCTTGGCCTCCAAAATAATTAAGATGTTTCTCAAATCCCTTAAGTTATCCACACGGGGCTTTTTAATTTCTTTTTGTGCGGCGATAAGAAAATCACAATTTATTTACCTGAAATCAAACAAATAAAACGGCCGAATGATAAAGTTATCCACAATGCACTTAACACCATAAAATAATGTGGCGCAACAACTTAAGTATTTTTTAGCTAAACACCCACATTTCACTTGACAGTCCGTAACAATTCCTTAACAATGATTTTACACAAGAAGTACACCAGTTGAAGGCAGGAAAAAAACTTTTCCACAAGTTATCCACACTCAATCTGTAAATGCGCTTTGCCTCTAAAACAAATCTTGTGAAACGCTAAAAAAGACTGAAGGAGTTAGGTTTAGGTCGTTAAACCGGCAAGTAGGAACCGGGGATTCTTATCGAGATCAGCCTTAAGTTTCGCAGCAGGGAAATAACCAGTAGATAATTTTAATATTTGATCTGCCAGTTGATCATTAAGCTCCAGGAAAAGAGAGGCGTTCTCCTGTTGTGCGTAAGAGAGGATTGGCCGGTAAACATCGAGCGGATTGTCATGAAAAAGTGCCAGGCCCGGTTCATAGTCTGTAACCTGTTTTTCAAGCGACGGTTTTTCTTCAGGTCCAATATAGGGTGGATTGGATATGATGATGTCCCAGCCGCGGCTTGGCTTGCTAACCTGGTCGAGGTTAAACAAATCACCTTTATCAAATTGGATGTCCACATCGTTGGCAGCAGCATTCTTTTCTGAAAGACTTAATGCATCGCCGGAAATATCAATTCCATGGCAAGTCCATGCGGGCCTGAATTTTTTGATGGCGATTGGGATGCATCCGCTGCCACTCCCGATATCGAGCAGGGTAACAGGACTATGTTCCAGGTCGCTGGTAGACTCGAGCAGAAGTTCCACCAGCTGTTCGGTTTCAATTCTTGGAATAAGAACGGATGGATTTACTTCGATGTGGCACCCCATAAAATTGGTGGAGCCTGTAATGTACTGCAACGGTTCGTGATCTGCCCTCCGCTTAACAAGAGGGCGGATCCGGTCAAGTTCATCGGGCGATAGCGGCCGCTCGTACTGCAGGTAGAGATCTAACCGTTTACAGCCTAATACGTCGGCAAGCAGCCATTCGATGCTGTGCCTTGGATCGGGAACATGCTTTTTCTTGAAGTACTCTGTTGCCCACTCCAGCATTCGGAGCACGCTCCAATAGTCGTCATCGTGTTTTTGAGGCATTCAAACGGTTGAAAACTTAATAAACAGTGCTATTCGTCTTCATCTTCAACTGCAGGTTTGTCTACTTCTTCCTGCAGGGAAAGTCCAAAGCGTTTCGAGAAGTCCATGATAAAGTTCACTACATCAGCTTCGATGTTGTGTTCCTCGGAAAGGGAACTTCCCCGGAATCCCATGCGACCACCAGCTTTTTTTAGTTCCACGCGATTTTGGTTTGCCGTACACTCCACAACACACGTGAGTGTGATGGTTGCGTTGATCTGTTTTTCATACTGCTCATAAACAGCCACGTACACCTCATCATTATTTTCCGGTGAGTTGTATTGGTACAGGTATTTTGGTTCTACACTTTCAAAAAGTTTCGGAGTCATCCGCCGCAGTGTAGACTGCGGTCCATAAACAATGTATTTCGTAACTGAACTCATAAACTAACCCAGTTGATTTGTATAATATATAGGGCAAATTTTCTGCATGAATAAAAGCCTAAATCAAACAATAATCAAATAGAGTCTGAAAAGATTTACAATAACATTTTTATATTGTAGATAATTTATGCAATGCTAAGGCGCTAAGTAACGTTTGAAAAGAAAATTCAACAACATTTTTTATATGAAAATATTTAAGACATTTTTGCTCATTATAGCTTTTTCAACTATTCTGGGCACTTTTCAATATGTTAGTGCGCAGACTCAAATTAGTGAACCCGATCTCATAATGGAGGAAAGAGTCAGCACTCCACTTAACAGGCACTATCAATCTGGCCTGACTTTCGATTTTGTTGTCAATAATTTTGGATTCGGGATAGGCGGTCAATATCGGCGGGTGCTGGCACCGCAGATGGAAGGAGTTTTTAATATGAGAATTACAGGATTGAGGGATGCCTCAGAGCAAACCTTTACGGACGTGTTCTTTGGCCAGCAGGTTGTTCCGAATAAATATCAGCGGGCATTTGCCTTTCCTGCTATGATTGGTTTGAGGAAGAGACTCTTTGCTGATAAGGTTCAGGATCAGTATCGCTTTTTTGTGTCAGCGTCTGTGGGTGGAGTTGCCGCATTTTCATATCCATACTTTAATGACCGCAATAATAACGGCTATCGTGAGCAGTTTAACGATAACTTCGAGCAGGTCAACGATATATTTACCGGCTGGAGTGAAGGCGACTGGCATTTCGGCGGCGCAGGCGAATTTAAAATCGGCGTAGACGTGGGGCGGAATTTCAGCAAAGTTACCAGCATAGAGTTTGGGTACTATATGAACTATTACCCTGACGGCATTCAGATGATGACCCCCACACAGCCTGATTTACGTGAAGGAGTGCCGCCAGGCGAGAGTCCATTTCAAGAAGACCCCAATAATCCGGGTGAAATATTATTAGAACCATACTTTGACGCCCAGAAGTTCTTTGGTACACCGCAGATTACCGTTACGTTCGGAAGTCTTTGGTAAAATAACGTTAGCTGAAATTTTTAAATCCAAGTTCTTTCAGCCAGCCCTTGGGATTGTGCAGCGACGAGATCACTAAGTCTGGTTTATGAGTGGCCAGCTCTTTTTCTGAGAATCCCCCGGTAGTTACGGCTACTGATTTAGCACCAAAGTGCTTTGCACATCGAATATCGTTGGGCGTATCGCCAATAATAACATATCGTCCGGGCTCGGGGCGGTCACTAAAAAGAGATTTATACTCGCGATCGGCTTCCCCCGGGAGCTCATTGCGATCCTCCGACACCTCACCAAAACCGCCAAACTTAAACGTATCCGGGAATCCCGCGGTTTTAACCTTCTCCATAGCCACAGCCCGGACATTTCCAGTACAGAGCCCCACGGGAATGTCCAGAGAAACAGCTTCTTCCACAGATTCAAAAGCACCGTTGTGCAGCTGAATAAATTCCCGGGTAAGGTGCCGCGCCATCGCCTCTGCATATTTATCCATTAATGTGTTCAGGAGTTCCTGAGCATTTGGCACATCGCCGATCAGTTCCATAAAAATCCCACGGTCTGTTCGTCCGGCAAATGAACGTGTATTTGCATCGGGTTTTTCGATATTATAACGAGATAGCTCCCTTTCAATAATTCCCAGGATAAACTCGCGGTGGACATTCAGCAGGGTACCATCAATATCGTAAAGCAAAATGGGAGTTTGTTGCATCGTCTTGTATTTTATAGAGATGAATTTATACTGTACATTGTAATTTCAAACAACCTAAACAACACAGAGATTAAAAATATGAGTTTAATAGAAGATATTTCTGCACGACAAATACTGGACTCACGAGGCAATCCAACCGTTGAAGTTGATGTAATTCTTGAAAGCGGAATTTTGGGAAGGGCTGCCGTTCCATCAGGAGCCTCCACTGGAGAATTTGAGGCAGTTGAACTGCGTGATGGTGACGCTGATTACTACCTTGGTAAAAGTGTTAAAAATGCGGTCGATAATGTTAATAATGTAATTGCCGATGAACTTCTCGGGTATCCGTCCACTATGCAGGTAGATATTGATCAAATGCTGATTGATCTTGATGGTACACCAAATAAAAGTAAACTGGGTGCCAATGCACTTCTGGGCGTATCCATGGCAGTTTCCAAGGCTGCTGCGATGGCAACAGGCCTTCCGCTCTGGCGATATCTTGGAGGCGTAAACTCCAAGGTACTCCCGCTTCCGATGATGAATATCATCAACGGCGGATCTCACGCAGATAATAACGTAGATCCCCAGGAATTCATGATTATGCCTGTTGGTGCTGAGACGTTCAGTGAAGCAGTGAGAATGGGGGCGGAAATTTTTCACAATCTGAAAAAAGTTCTATCCTCTAAAGGCTACAATACATCTGTGGGAGATGAGGGCGGCTTTGCACCCAACCTTAAATCAAATGAAGAAGCTCTTGAAGTGATCCTGACCGCCATCGAAAAAGCAGGCTACACACCCGGCGACGAAGTATTAATTGCGCTCGACCCGGCAAGCTCCGAGTTTTACGATACCGAGAAAAAAGTATACGAGTTCAAGTGGAGCGACGGGTCGGTGCGTGATGCCGATGAAATGGTTGAGTACTGGGCATCTTGGGTCGAAAAATACCCGATAATTTCGATTGAAGACGGCATGTACGAAGATGACTGGAACGGCTGGAAAACTCTTACCGATGCCATTGGCGATAAAGTTCAGCTGGTGGGCGATGACCTGTTTGTTACCAATACCGAGCGTCTTGCCCGCGGAATTGAGGAAGGCATTGCCAACTCCATTCTTGTTAAAGTAAACCAGATTGGGACCCTTACCGAAACACTCGATGCCATTGAAATGGCCCATAAAAACGGCTACACTTCCGTGATTTCTCACCGGTCAGGCGAAACCGAAGATACGACCATAGCAGATCTTGCCGTGGCAACAAATGCCGGCCAGATCAAAACAGGCTCGATGAGCCGGACGGATCGGATAGCGAAATACAATCAGCTGCTTCGGATTGAAGAAGAGCTGGGGGATGCAGCCCTGTTTCTTGGCAGAGATACCTTTAACGGGTAGAGGCTGGTTAACTCCATTTGATATAAAAATTATAAAGCCTTTCGGTGAGAGCCGGGAGGCTTTTTTTGGAGATGATATTGCGTTATCGTCATTGCAATAAAACTACAAGCCACCCGGGCTTATGAGCAGTAGTCCTTGGGCTGATTCATCTTAACCGAGAGATATAAAAATCGAGATAGGAGAGGCGTATGTGCAAGTAAAAACAATATTTGCGTCTCAGGCAGACTTTGAAAGAACCCTATTATCTAAACTGGTAAGGATCTAACTAAAAGACTGTTGATTTTCGATATTAAATGAAGCACATTAGGTGGCATAATTTAAGTACCGTTATGGTTTAAATTAAATTAAGTACTATCAGGTACAGTTAAATATTTACAAAGCTAATTTATTTCTATGAAAAAATATTACAAAGCAACACTCTTGCTACCGTTGTTTTTGCTTTTCTTTTCAAGCAATGTCTATTCACAATTTACAGTGAACGGGACCGTGATTGATTCAGAAAGCGATGAGCCGTTATTCGGCGTAACTGTTGTCGATACAGAAACTGGTGACGGAGCTGCAACCGATATCAACGGTCAATTCACACTCGATTTACCAGCAGAGTCTGCAACCTTGAGAGTGACGTATATTGGTTATCTCACAAAAAATGTAGAAGTAGCAAGTAACGGTAATTCTATAGTCGATCTTGTTATTGAACTATCCCCCGATATTTCAAGGCTCGATGAAGTAGTTGTGACAGGCCTGGCCTCAACAGTTAAAAGAAGTAATCTTGCAAATGCAGTAAGTACAATATCTGCTGAGGAACTTACAGGAGCAACTGTAAGCGAATCTATTGATGGTGCCTTATCGGGCAAACTTCCCGGTGTTAATATTGTTGCCAGCGGTGGAGCTCCCGGTGGTGGAAGCAACGTTCAGTTACGTGGTATTTCAACTTTGGGTGCAGGTTCATCTCAGCCACTTTATGTGATTGACGGTATCTACGTTGATAACTCTGTTATCTCAACAGGTCGCTCATCTGTAAGTGGAGCCGGTGGTGCAAGTCAGGATGGTGTTGCCAGCCGTATATCTGATCTAAACCCGGATGACATCGAATCAATCGAGGTTCTAAAAGGTCCTTCTGCTGCTGCAATTTATGGTAGCCGTGCGAATGCAGGTGTAATCATCATAACCACCAAAAAAGGTAAAGCAGGAGAGACCAGAGTAAGCATCAGACAAGATGTTGGATTTACTTCATCTTTGAATCTACTTGGATTTGATCAGTGGAGTGAAAATAAGATCAATTTGATTTATAGTGGAACTTCTCCTGAAGCTGTTGCCAGAAGAAATCAGGAATTGGCCAAATTTCGACAGAACGGAAATCTTCTGGATTATGAAGAAGAGATGTATGGTGAGACCGGTTTACTTACAAATACTCAAATAAGTGCATCCGGCGGTAGCGATAAAACACAATTCTATATAAGTGCAGGACTTCAGGATGAAGAAGGTATTATTCAGAATACAGGATTTAAGAGAAATAATATTCGCTTAAATTTAGATCATTCTATTAACAGCAATATTTCAGTTTCTTCTACTTCTAACTTTGTAAGAACTGATTCTGATCGAGGATTTACCGGTAATCAGAATGGTACTGGCGGTAGTATTGGATACAACATTGCTTATGTACCCAGCTATGCTGATCTGAGACCGGATGCAAATGGCATATATCCAGATAACCCATATTTTGCAGAAAATCCTTACGCATTGCGCGATCATGCGGTTAATAATCAGATCGTAAATCGATTTCTGCAGAGTCTTCGGTTAGAGGCACAGCTTTATTCTGATGCCAACAGCTTCCTGAGTTTCAACACACAGGTTGGTTTTGATTATCTGAATGCTAACTCTGAAGTTTATTTTCCGGAATGGTTCCAGTCACAGCAGGCAAGTGCTACGCCGGGTGATGTAATCCATGGTAAACAGGATAATTTCAATCTGAATTTGCAGGCTTTTCTGGTTCACAATATTGATTTGGAAGGATTAAACTTTAGTACACAGTTGGGTTATACCCGCATCTATGAAGAATCTAATCGTCTGTTGAATAGAGGTAGAGGGTTGGCTCCGGGACAAACAAACTTGAATCAAGCTCAGGTTCAATCTGTTTTTGGGCAAACTTTCCAGGAAGTATCTGAGATCGGATTGGTTGCGCAGGAAGAGATCAACTGGGAAGATAAGTTGATCGGAACGGTAGGTGTTCGTTTTGACAAATCAACACTGAACGCCATGCAAAATGAGTTCTATGCTTTCCCTAAGGCTTCACTTGCTGCTAACCTAACCAGCTTCGATTTCTGGAATATCGATCAAATCGACCAGTTAAAACTGAGAACAGCTTATGGTGAAACCGGTGGTAAAGCATCATTTGGTTCAACCTTTGAAGCTCTGACTGGTGTGAATATTGGTGGAAGTTTAGGATCTGTCATATCAACAAGAGATATTGACCCGAATCTTAGACCTGAAACCGCCAGTGAGATCGAATTTGGTGCAGATATCAGTGCCTTCCAGGGTAAGATCGGTTTAGAAGCTACATACTACATTAAAGAAGTACGTGACCTGATTCTTGACCAAAACCCACCTGCCTCAACAGGAATTACTCAAATTGCAACCAATGCGGCTGATCTTGAGAATAAAGGTATAGAGCTTAGTTTGACAGCCTCTCCAGTACGTAATGCTAATCTGTCATGGGTTACAAAAGTGCTGTACTGGAAGAATGATTCAGAGATCACAAGGTTGGATATTCCATCAGATGAAACCGGCGGATTTGGTCTTTCACTTGGGCAGTATCTGATCCGTGAAGGATTTTCACCTACAACGATTGTAGGTAATCCACAAGATCCTGGTCTCACATTTTACGGTGATGCTCAGCCTGATTACCAAATGTCATGGTATAATGAACTGAACTTCCTTGCCAACTTTGAGTTTAGTTTCCTATTTCAATACAGCAAAGGTGCAGATAACATTGATCTGACAAGATTCTTGCTAGATGGTGGTGGTAACACACCAGACTGGAGCGAAGATTCTGATGGTGATGGTACACCAAACGGCCTCGATCGCGGTCCTTTTAATCCTAGTCGTTTTGTTGACGATGCAACTTATTTGAAGCTAAGAGAAGTTGGTTTGTACTACACCGTGCCAACAAACTTGGTTGAAGGTTTAAACATTCAAAGAATCAGATTAGGTGTTTCAGGCAAGAATCTTCTCTTGTTCTCCGATTACAACAGCTATGATCCTGAAGTGTCTAACTTTGGCGCTCAGCCTGTAGCTCAATCGGTAGAGGTTACTCCTTATCCGAGTTCAAGGAGAGTATTCTTTCACATTAACCTGGACTTTTAAGAATGATTATCATGAAAAACATTAAACATTATATATTTAGTACTGCTATTGTACTGTTATCAGCTTTTATGATAACAGGTTGTAATTTGACGGAGGTTGACGAGGTTTTCGATCCTAACAACCCTTCTGTTGCAGGTGTGTTACAGGATGCATCCCGTGGTGAACTTCAAAATATGGTAACTGGCCTCGAGGCCCGTCATCGAAATTATTTCGATAATGCTACTGAACTTTACGGTTCATTTGGTCGTGAGGTATGGGCATTTTTCGAATCAGATCCACGATTTACCATTGACTGGTTAGGACAAGAAGGTATAACTCCCTATCCAAATTTCTTTGGTTCAGGCGGAGTTTATAACACACCCTATCAGACAATAAAACAAGCCAATTTGCTTATTGGAGCAGCAGAAAACACAACCAGTGTTACTGATGCAGAAAAGAATGCAATTTTAGGTTTTTCCAAAACGATCAAAGCATTTCAGTATTTGATCCCGCTTCATGGTCAATACCAAAATGGTATTCGTATTGATGTTGATGAACCGCTTAATCCGGGACCGTTTCTCAGTTACGATGATGCTCTGACAGAGATACTGAATCTACTGGATGAGGCGAATGCTGATTTGAACAATGCTTCATCAACGTTGCCATTTAGTTTAACGGAAGGCTTTGGTGAGTATGGTTTCGATTCAGTTGCCGGTTTGCAGCAGGTTAACCGTGCTATTAAAGCCCGTGCCTCTATCTATGCAGAAGACTGGACCGGTGCACTGGATGCATTAGATGATTCCTTCATGGATCTTACCGCAGGCGAGGCGAGCATGAACGTTGGTGTGTACCATGTATATGGTAACCCACCGGATTCATTCAACCCATTATTCTACCCATTGGATGCAAATACTAATCAGATCATGGTGGTTCATCCTTCAATGATTGAGGACGCTGAACCAGGAGATCTAAGGGTTGAGAATAAGTTCTTTGAACGCACAAACCCGGTAACCAATGCGAATGTGCCCGAAGCGGCAAGCTACCAGGATGCACGATGGGCAAGTAATACATCATCGATACCATACCTGAGAAATGAGGAGTTGATCCTTATTTACGCCGAAGCTCTTGCTCAGAGAAATCAGAGAACGGATATAGCTGATGCAGAAGCAGCGATCAACCTGATCCGTAGTACATGGGGACTGACACCGGTTACTTTAACAAATACGGCCGAAGTCATTGATCAGATGTTGTTTGAGCGACGTTATTCACTTTGGGCAGAAGGGGGGCACCGCTGGATAGATGCCAGAAGATATGATCGCTTGAATGAGATTGATGCTCGTTACGGAACGGTGTTTACACAGTTAGAAAAACCAACCAGTGAAACAAACTGGGAAAACAACAACTAAGGAAATTCAATTTTCCCAAATATTAAAAAGGCTGTGTTATTCACTTAACACAGCCTTTTTTTTGGTGCGCCCGGCATGGCGCAGTTGCTATAGGGTGAGAGTCCCGAACACGCCCTGATGACGGGAAGTGTTAGCTGAGGATAAGGGTGTCCACCGTGAGGTGGAATCTGAAGGAAGTCTAAGGCAACGTCGCGATCCGACGAACAGGAACCACATACGGAGGCGGTGCAGGCGGGCAAGTCTGCTAAACAAGATCAAGCCCAATGGTTGTCCGGGAGCCTGCAAGCGTAAATGTGGCGGATAGATGCGAGGAAAGCAGTTGCCCTTACCCGGGGATCTCTGGTCGTTGAGGCCAGAAGTCAACCGAGGCCATAGTATCATCTCCCAAAGAGGTGAGAAGGGCCAAATATTGCCTGGTTATTTGTACATTGGTTGGACAAAGCCAAAAGGCAGCCAACCCCAATTCTATATTGGGACTGATTCGGAGAAGATAGGGCAGAACCCGAAGGCATCTGGACAGAGCCGAGGTTTTGTGTGCACCGGTGGATGAAGTGATGCTTAGGTAATAAACCGCCGTATACCAGACCGGTACGTGCGGTGGTGTGGGAGGACAGATAGGGAATTAATCCCTATCTTCCTACCCGATTACAGTATTGTTTCGCCGGGCCGTCGTATCAAACCAAAGAGATCTCTATCAAAATCTTCGCAGATTAGTTGCCCGATCAAATGAATGAACGAAGCCTATATTATTTGTTATCTTGTGTGCATGCGAATCAACCGGCTAAAACTAAGAAATTTCAGAAATCACAAGGACTCAGAAATCCACTTTGCTCCACACCTTAATTTAATCACAGGGCCAAATGGCGCCGGTAAAACGAACATTATCGATGCTATACACTATTTATGCATGAGCCGGAGTTTTGTGGCCACCAGCGACCAGTATGTGGCCAACTGGGAAGAGAAATATTTTATGATTGATGGCGATTTTGAAGGGGAGATCCGCCAGTCGTTCAAAGTGTCGTGCAGCTATTCGCGCGGTGAAGGGAAAAAGATCTTTGTGAACGACAGCCCGCTGCCGCGCCTGTCAGATCTTATTGGGATGGTTCCGGTGGTGGTCATGAGTCCGGAAGACCTGAAGCTGACGGCTGAAGGGCCGGCTGAACGGCGCTCATTTCTCGACAGCATGATCAGCCAGATATCACCTAAATACCTCAGAGATCTGATGGAATTTCGCCACATTCGCAAACAGCGGAATAAGCTGCTCCAGGAGTTTCGCGGGCCGCGAGATCTGCTTAAAACCTATCTTGAACCGTGGAACCTGCAGCTTGTGGAGACAGGATCACGCCTTATCGCCAAACGGGCAGAGGTGCTGAAGCAGTTTAAGCGGTACCTGGAATTTCAGTACCGAACCATATCGGAGCTGAAACTGAAGCCCGATCTCGACTATCAAACCATCCTTAAAAACCCGGAAGATACAGAGCAAATTGCAACGGAGTACGCATCAATTCTCCAGGATAACCTGGAGAAAGAGATCGAGCGGGAACAGACGCTGTATGGCCCTCATAGAGATGAGGTGGTATTTTACCTGGATGACATGGAGCTGCGAAATTTTGGATCACAGGGTCAGCATCGATTGTTTTCGATGGCGCTGAAAATGGCCCAGCTGTTTTACTATTCAGATCAGCTGGACGATTTGCCTGTGATGCTGCTGGATGATTTGTTTGGGAACCTGGATCAGCAGAAAGTCACAATTATAATGGAAACACTGACGAAACATTCCGGGCAAACGTTTATAACATCGGCGGCTGAAAAACCTTTTTTAGAATCACAATTTAAAGAGTCATCTTCCAACAGCTGGTTCAGGGTAGAAAACGGACAAGTTCACAAAAAATATTAGGTTTAGTTATGGCATTTGGAAATAAACCACAATCGATGGATGAGCTCCTGAAGGAGTTCATGAAACGGATTCCCCACCGCACTAAACTGCAGCGGGGAATGGTACTGCACGTATGGCCCGAAATTGTGGGGGATAAGATTGCGGCGGTAAGTAAGAATCTGCACTTTGAGGGAAACCGGCTTGTGCTGGAAGTGGATAATAGTGCGTGGCGCCACGAAATACACATGAAGCGTTTTTCCATCGCAAAAAGACTGAATGAGAAAGTAGGCAATAAGGTGGTCCAGGAAATTGTTGTCAGAGCTTCATGAAAAATTACATATTTTAGTATTATGAGTCTATTTAAAAACGCGATGAGCAGTATTTCCAACTTTTTTTCCAGCCGGTTCAAGCTGGAAGAGAGTGAAGATGAGGATGATAAGTGGTTTACTAAACACAAAATTTTTGCGTTCACCTTTGCGATGCTTTTCTCCCTGGCGCTCTGGTTTATTGTAAACATGGGCCGTGATTACAATATGACGATGATGCTGCCCATCCAAATAACCAATTTGCCGGAAGATATTGCATTGAGTACAGAAGTGCCCGATAACGCCGCCGTGAGCGTGAGCGGAGAGGGATGGAGCTTGTTTAATCTTTACATCAACCCGCCGAAGGTTACGTTAAATGTAGAAGCGCAGCAGGTGAACATGTTCGAGCAGGTTCGTCAGCAAATCAGTTCGATGTCTGACGTAAGCGTGATGCAGGTAGACCCCATGTTTTTAGAGATTGAAACCGAAATGCGGGTATCGAAAAAAGTACCGGTTGTTTCACAAATAGAAGTAAGTACCGGGAATCAATATGGAGTACTCGGGCCAACGCAGCTCAGCCCGGACAGTATTACCGTTACCGGGCCCGCATCGCGAGTTGAAGATGTGACAACATGGAATACAGTTGAGTCAGAAATTGATGACGTAAGCACCGATCTGGAACTTACAGTTGATTTGCAATCACCCGGTCCCGGAATTTCAATCAGCCCGGCGTCGGTCACATTCCGGGCCGAGATTGCAGAGTTCACCGAAGCCGAGGTAAGAATTCCCGTTCGTTCGCGGGGTCTGCCATCCGGAAGGGCGGTCACGTTTTCGCCATCCTCAATCCTCGTTAAGTATGATGTGCCGTTGCAGCACTACAACGATGTGCAGAGTATTCGCCCGTTCGTCGCATTCGTGGATTTTGAACGACTTCAGCAAGATACAACTGGTTTGATAACTCCAGAACTTGAGAAGGTGACAGACGAGTATGATGTGCGCCTTCGGAATTTTCAGCCTACGCGCGTATCATATTATAATATTGTACCCGATTAGTACCGCTTCGTCATCGAATGAGTTTTTTTAGATCGAGTCGTGATGGATCAATTTTTGGATCATAAATGACTTACTGTTGAGATCTTACTGCCGATGACAGATTTTAAAAACCTCGACTAACTCACTGGACACCCCTCCCACGCCAAGGCGTGGACTCCCCTCAATGGGAGAATTAATCCTGTCACCTCCCCAAAAGTGTTGCCCAGCCTTTTGGGTAAAATCAGGAGCCTGCCACAATTCCACCCCAATAAAATTTCCTTATCTACGTAGCCGCTGCCATTGTTTTTTCGAATGGTTTAATCACATCATCGATTTCACGTGTATTCTCGAAAAACGTGAGAAGTTTTAAGAGGACTTCATCAACGAGAATATCCGGGCACGATGCGCCGGAGGTGAGTGCTATTCGCAGCGGCCGGTCCAAATCGGGCAGCCAGTCAGACGTCTCTTTCATCTCTTTGTCCCACTGATCAAAGTGGAGGATTTCATCGGGTGAATCGAACTCATTCGCATCCCGGATATGGTAGGTGGGGCAGTATTCTTCCAGGATTTCGACCAGGTGCATTGTGTTCGATGAATTGTAGCCACCCACTACAATTGCCAGATCGGGATTGGCGTCTGCAAGGGCGTATGTTGCCGACTGGTTTTCATTTGTGGCGTAGCAGAGCGTGTCGGACGTGTCGGCGAAATGTTTTTGGACATTCTCTTCACCAAACCGTTTTTTGGCGGCCTCTTTCAAGATGTTCATCACCTCTTGCGTTTCGGTAGCCAGCATGGTGGTTTGATTAATAACGCCAAAGAACTCCAGATCTTCACGCGGATTAAACCCTTCCGTGCTTTTGTGGCCAAAGTGTTTTTCAAAGTCGGACAGCGGGCGCTCTTCCGTCATAATCTCAGCCAGGATATGCGCTTCTTCAGGATTTAGTACTACAACGGTTGACGAATGATCAGCGCTGTGGGAAAAAGTAGCACGGGTTTCTTCGTGCTCATGCTTGCCGTGAACCACCAGGCTGTACCCTTTTTTACCAAGCTGTGAGCCCCGTTTCCAAACCTTCTCAACAAAGGGGCAGGTTGTGTTGTATTGATATGGATCTATACCCTGTTTTTGCAGTTTTTCCTGGATGGCAAGAGTTGTTCCAAACGCCGGCACAATAACAATATCATCCTCCTTGAGGGATTCAATAGGAATGCGCACTGTGCCGTCTGTATCAAACAAAAATCTGACGCCCTTATCGAGAAGATCCTCGTTTACAGTAGGGTTGTGAATCATCTCACTGAGGAGGTATATGTTTTTGTCAGGGTTTGATTCCACTGTGCGATACGCAATATCAATCGCGTTTTCGACGCCGTAACAGAATCCAAAGTGACGGGGAATAAGGATTTGAACGGGCCCAAAATCCAACTCAGTAGGGTCCAGATCTTTTTTACGTGGATCGGTTACTTTATTCGCCTCCTTTACCTTACGGATAATTGGCGATCTGTACATTTTGGGAATGTCGAAAGACTTACGGGCCATCTTGGGAAGTGTTATTCAGAAATTGTTTTTGTAAAGATACGAACTCCATTGCAAAACACTGTGGTTCAGCAAATGATTCATTAGGAAACCCAACTCTCCAAGGGTTCGCAACCCTTGGAGAGTTATGCTTGGAATTCAGGCTGTCTATTAAAGACGGTACCAACGTCATCCCGCACTTGATGCGGGATCTCCCATATTCGCTACCATAAAAATACTATCCACGGACAGAATTTTCAGTCTGAACGCAAATGGGAAATGCCGGATCGGGGTCCGGCATGACGATAAAGTAAACCTCCAAGGTTTTCCGCAAAGCGATCCCTTCGGGGCAAAACCTTGGAGGTTTTTTTGAGGATTAAGATTTCTTGCGGTCTAAAAATGCCTGCACCCGGTCGCGATGTTCGTCACTTTCCCAAAATGTACTGAACGGTTCAACCTCTTGAGTAGGATTATCAAATTGGGCGCTTTTTTTCAGATACTCAATAAACGGACGATCGTTACGCGTGAGCCGGTCAATTATTGCCTGGAGTGAGGCCGGGTAGGTGTCTTCATCAAGCAGTTCGTCTGCAAAACCTGACTGATAAGCCTCATCTGCAGAAATAACGCGCTGTGTTGCCAGCCAGTAGAGCGCTTTCTTTTTTGGGATAAGTTTTGTTAAACTTGCCACACCTCCCCAGCCGGGCGGCAGGTAGAATTTCCCCTGGGTAAACCCGATGTTGATGTCTCGTTTTGCAACCCTGAAATCGAAAGTGGCCGCGATTTCCCACCCACCCCCGTAGGTATCGCCATTGAGGGCAGCCATTGTCCAGAACGGTAGTTGGCGGATTTTGTCGAGAAGACGAAGCATCCGGCGGGTCATCTTTTTTGCGTCATCGGCTGATTTAAGCTGGTGAAATTCCCGCAGGTCGCCGCCGGATATGAAACTGTTATTGCTGCCGGTAAGAATGAACAATCGTACGTTTGAGTTGCCTGAAAGCTGAGTCACAAGCTCTTCCAGGCGGTCCATCAGCTCAAAATTGACGGCGTTCCTCGCTCCGGGCCGGTTGACGGCTGCAGTTACAACATGGTCGGTATGTTCAACACGTAGCGGCATCGGTAATTTTTTTAAAGAGTTGAGTGTTTAACTGAGTTTTGGATCCACTGAAGATACTCTTCGTTTCCCTCATCTGCTGCCAGTGGAAGAGAAATCACGCATGGCACATCGTAGCTGTGCAGGTCGAGGATCGTTTCTGTGACAGCTGGCACGTATTCAGCCGTTGTTTTTACTAACAGCACACATTCTGTATCGGATTGAACTTCGCCATCCCACCAATATATCGATTCCATGCCGTCTAAAATGTTAACGCAGGCACAAAGTTTCTGCTGAACGAGAACACTGCCGATGTTTCTGGCTTCATCGCGATTCTCTGTTGTAACATATAAAATGCGTAAGTGAGTCATAAACCGGGGACCAAATGATCGGCTAATTGAACCAGTAAATTAACCGTAAATCGGATGATGACGCAAGGCAGATTAAAGATCGGGATACGTGATAAGATGCAGTGAAATAAAAATGACTATACTGGTTGAACTACGACGAAAATAACCGTAATTTATTAGGCTCTGATTCAAAAATATAAACCACGATAGAAATGCGAGAGTGGCGGAATTGGTAGACGCGCTAGATTTAGGATCTAGTACCCTTACCGGTGTGGGGGTTCGAGTCCCCCCTCTCGTACGATATTATTCGACATTTTTTATCCATTCTCATCGTTAACTTACCAACTTAAATAAATACAAGTGGAATTATCCGTTCAGGACATCACCTCCGTAGATAAAGAGATCACTATCAAAGCAGACCGCTCCGATCTCGAACCAAAGTTTAATAAGGCTTACAAGAAATATCGTAAAGAGATACAGATGCCGGGTTTTCGTCCGGGAAATGTTCCTGTTGGGCTGATTAAAAAACGATTCGGCAAAGAGATCGAAATGGAGGAAATCAACAGCTACGTACAGGAAGTTTATGAGAATGAAATAGTTCCTGAATACGAACCGGTTGGCGAAACCCAGATGAAAGAGATGAGCTGGGAAGATAATCAGCTTGAAGTCACATTTAAGGTTGGTAAAAAGCCTGAATTTGAGCTTGAAGATCTTGAAAGCATCACGGTTGACCGAATGGTGCACGATGTGACCGATGAAGAAGTGGAAGAAGAGATTCAGCGAACACTTGAACGTCAGGGCAATTGGGTTGAGCAGGATGACGATGCCGAAATTACAGAGAAGTGCCAGGTAACAGTAGATGCGGTTGCGCTTGATGAAGATGGCGAGCCTATTGAAGGCGAGAAGGATGAAGATCAAAAGCTCGACCTTCGGGATGATCAAACGGCAGAATTCAGGGAGCACCTGGTTGGCCATAAAAAAGGCGATGTTGTGAAAATGTCGCTCGGCGAAGATGTTGATCATGACAACTTTCAGGTTACCATTAAAAAGGTTGAAAAGATGGATGAAGCCGAGCTGACCGATGAGTTTGCCAAAGAGCAAAGCAATGGTGAGGCCAAGAACATCGATGAGTTTAAGAGCTATATTAAAAGCCGTATGCAGCAGTATTACGATCAGTCTGCAAAAGATATGTTCCGCCAGGACGCCGTGGATGCGCTGGCCAAGGCTCATGACTTTGAAATTCCTGAGGTAATGGTTAACCAAATCCAGGACTCTTACGTGGATTACGCCAAGCAGCAGTCAGGTGGACAGTTGCCTCCGAACTTTGATGAAGAGGAGTACAAGGAGAATCTCAGGGATCAGGCAATACGCGAAGGGAAGTGGGCGTTTATTAGCGAGAAACTTCAGGAGAAGTTCGACGATATTGAGATTAAACCGGAAGATATTGATGAGTTTATCGGGATGGAATCTGCCCGGCACGGTGTTCCAGTCGACCAGATGAAGAGCTACTACGCTCAGAATCCAAACCAGCTTGAAAGTTTGCGGACCAGCATTCGTGAAAATAAAGTATTTGATAAGTTGGAGGATGCTGTTACCATCAATGAACTATCCAAAGACGAATTTCGTAAAAAAAGAGAAGCTGAAGAAGAAACAGAATCCAGCGAATCATAACGATCAAATTTAAAAAGGATGCCAACCGTGAAACAACCATTATTTGAATTCCCTACTATGCAAGATTCTTCGCAAATACAGAACAACCTTGTACCTATGGTGGTGGAAACCACCAGCCGTGGTGAGCGTGCATACGATATCTATTCGCGTCTTCTTAAAGACCGCATTGTCATACTCGGGACTCCCGTAAACGACACGGTTGCAAGTACGATTGTGGCTCAGCTACTTTTCCTGGAATCTCAGGATCCCGAAAAAGATATTAACCTTTACATCAACAGCCCGGGTGGCGTGGTGTCTGCAGGTTTGGCTATCTATGACACCATGCAGTACCTGAAGTGTGATGTGGCCACGACCTGTGTGGGTATGGCTGCATCGATGGGAGCTGTTCTGCTAACTGCGGGTACCAAAGGCAAACGTAATATGCTGCCTCACGCCCGTGTGATGATTCACCAGCCACTTGGCGGTGTTCAGGGGCAAGCCAGCGATATTGAAATCGAAGCCCAGGAAATTCTTCGCATCAAAAGAGAATTAACCGGAATCCTTGCTGACCATTCCGGTCAGGATGTCGATAAGGTAACTGCCGATTCTGATCGTAACAAATGGATGTCGGCAGATGAGGCCGTTGATTATGGTCTTATAGACAATGTGATGCGCCGAGAAAAAAAGACGGTAAAAAATAAGTGAACCCCGGGTTTTTTAGTTATGAGTAAAAAGAAAGACAGCGAAAATGTGACATGTTCATTTTGTGGCCGTGCAAGCCGTGAGGTAGACTCAATGGTTGCCGGACCTGAAGTGTTCATCTGTAACCATTGCGTGGAAGACGCGTCAAGTATCATTGAAAGTGACCTGTCATCGCTGTCTCGCCGGCGCGATCGCCAGTACAAGCCGATGATGAAGCCGCTTGAAATAAAGGCAAAACTGGATGAATACGTGATTGGACAGGAGGGAGCTAAGAAGGCCCTCTCAGTTGCGGTTTACAACCATTACAAGCGTATCTCGGGATCACAATCCCTGTCGGGTGACGACACAAGAATTGAAAAAAGCAACATTGCCCTGATGGGGCCGACAGGCGTGGGTAAAACGCTGCTGGCCCGCACGCTTGCTGAAGTGATCGACGTGCCGTTTACAATTGCGGACGCCACGGTACTCACGGAGGCCGGTTACGTTGGTGAAGATGTTGAGAGCATTCTCAGCAATCTTTTGCAGGCAGCCGATTACGATGTGGATCGTGCACGGCGCGGAATTATCTATATAGATGAGATTGATAAAGTGGCGCGCAAAAGCGATAATCCGTCCATCACCCGTGATGTGTCCGGTGAAGGTGTTCAGCAGGCTCTGCTGAAAATTCTCGAAGGTACAACGGCAAACATTCCTCCAAAAGGCGGCCGTAAACATCCAGAGCAGAGTTTCATTCAGCTTGATACGTCCGATATTCTCTTCATCTGTGGCGGTGCGTTCAGCGGTCTCGAAGAGGTGATTTCACAACGTCTCTCGGTGAGCTCGATGGGATTTCGGGCGGATGACCAGGTGAAATTTGACAGGGAAGATCCACAGATTTTTACGAAAGTTGAACCGGAAGATCTTCAAAAGTTCGGGTTGATTCCAGAGCTGATCGGACGAATTCCGATTATCTGCGGATTGGAACAGCTTTCTGATGAGGCAATGGTAGAAATATTACTGAAGCCGCGGAACGCCATCACCAAGCAGTACAAAAAACTCTTCCAGATGGAAGATGTTGAACTTGAGTTTGAAGATGATGCGCTTGATGCAGTTGTTAAAAAAGCTCGTGAACGTAAAACAGGTGCCCGTGGCCTTCGCTCGATCCTTGAAGCGTCTATGCTCGATATCATGTTCACGGTTCCATCGATGAAAAACGTTAAACGGTGTGTTATTACCCGCGAAACGATTGAAAATCAGGCGCCTCCTATTTACGA
The DNA here is from genome assembly GCF_038150125.1 of Rhodohalobacter sp. 8-1. Lineage (NCBI taxonomy): Bacteria > Pseudomonadati > Balneolota > Balneolia > Balneolales > Balneolaceae > Rhodohalobacter > Rhodohalobacter sp. 8-1. Next base: position 246,133 of record NZ_JBBVMF010000005.1, read on the forward strand.
AAAGCAGAAAGCGTCTGCTTAAGTACCTTTACAAACTTCCCATAATGATCAGCATTAAGGAAGTTCACTGACACTGACGGTATCTGATAGCATCGCAGGTTTACTGAGAAAAATTAATAGACTCTGTCAATTCGCAATCTCCCTTTAGATTCGTGATATTGGCAGAGTCTTTTTTTGATAGATATAACATCTCCTCATATGCGAAACCTTCTTCCCTTAAACTGGATTAAGATTGTTCTTGCCGGACTACTGGCACTTCTTGCCGTGGCCTCTTTTTTTTACAACCGAATTCTTGTAGAAGAGTTACTCGAACATGAACGCGCCAGTGTTGAGCTCTGGGCGAAAGCGCTGGAGTTTACAAACGATCCGGTCCATGACGAAATTACCTCAAATTTGCTGGAGTCGATCCGTGTTCTCCGCTCAATAGAAGAGGTCCCTGACAGTGTCGTGCAAATGATAGAAGAGGTGGAGGCCATAAATCCTACGCTTCAGTTTGTGTCGGACAACCTTCTTATTGATACTCGTTATTCTATTCCTACAATTGTTACTGATGAAGAAGGGGAGATTTTAGCCAACCGTTTCATTGATGGAGAGGTAAGCCCTGACCTTGTGGACCAGTTTGCAGAAGTGAATGACCCGATTACAATTGTCAGGTCGGATGGAAACCAGGAGCTTAGGAATTACATCTATTTTGGTGAGAGCCAAACCGTGCAGTACCTGCGGTATTTTCCATTTATCCAGTTTGGAATTCTGGCGGTGTTAATAGGGATTGGATATCTCACTTATCGCAGTATCAACAAGTCGGAGAAATCGAACCTGTGGGTTGGCATGACCAAAGAGGCGGCTCACCAGCTGGGCACGCCGCTATCAAGCCTTTACGGGTGGATACAGCTGCTTAAAGAGAATAATAAGGATGATGATGAGACGCTTTCCATCGTTTATGAGATTGAAAAAGATGTAAGCCGCATTAAAGGTATTACCGAGCGGTTTAATAAAATTGGGTCTGAACCTGAATTAAAAAGTGTACGCATTGATCCGATTGTCGACCAGGTTGTTGATTATATGGCGCGGCGGCTGCCACAGCTCGGCAAGAAAGTGGATGTGCGAAAATCCATAAAAACAGATGCGAAAATAAGGCTGAACCCGGAGCTGTTTCAGTGGGCAATTGAGAACCTGATAAAAAATTCTATGGATGCAATCAGGACAAAGGAGGGTGATGCATTTATCTCTGTTTCCGTTTTTGAAAACGGAGAGAAGCTGGTCATTGATGTTGAAGATTCCGGATCAGGGATTGACCGTAAATATGTAAATGAAATTTTTAAACCGGGCTACAGCACAAAAAAAAGAGGGTGGGGACTTGGCTTAAGCCTAACACGCCGCATAATTGAAGATTATCACGACGGAAAAATATTTGTGCTCCAATCCGAGAAAAATAAGGGAACGACAATTCGTATTACACTTCCTCTATAACGTGAGCAAATGCATTCATTTGAAGTATCCTGTAAATGTGCCCAAAACTTAGGATTTAATCTTCTTCAAGATAACCACGGTCTTCGGCGTACTCTAACAGTTGTGCTTTCAGTAAGTTGCGCCCGCGGTGAAGTCTTGAACGGATCGTCCCGATGGGTACATCGAGCATGTTGGCAATTTCTTCGTATGTAAAGTCCTCCACGTCACAAAGCAGTACCACTGTACGGAAATCTTCAGGTATCTGATCAAGGGCCTTGGTGATGTCGTCATCTATAAGCTCGCGATACATCGTATCTTCGAGGTCGGATGTATCTGTGCGCTCTGCCCTGATTGTTTCATAAAACGTTGCGACTTCATCGTAATCAACCTGTTGAGGTTTTTTCGATTTACGCCGATAATTATTGATATATGAATTCTTAAGAATTCTGAAGAGCCAGGCTTTAGCATTTGTTCCTTTTTCGTAACTGCTAAAAAAACGATATGCTTTTACAATGGTATCCTGGACAAGATCTTCCGCATCATTTGGATCGGACGTTAAACGTAATCCAAAGTTATACAGAGCGTCAAGATGAGGAATAATCTCTTCGTTAAAGTCGGATTGTTTTCGGATTTCTTTTTTCGTGAGTTCTGGCATCCCTTCTACCCTCAACATTTGCGGGGTTAAAATTATTAAACAATGCCCGGTTTCATTGCCGGGAGCAAACACTTATAAACTAAAAGTAGCTACATTGCTTATATAGATCAAATTGATAGTTTCGATATGATGTGTAAGTATTAGTGAACAGTCTTTTTTTTAATTAATCAAATTTTGAACACAACTATTAAATCATATAAGGCATGGGTCCACGCAGTGCATCCAAACCCTCTTACAACATAAATAACATTTAATGTTAAGCCAAATAGAAAACGGAACAGAAAGCTTCCAAATGACCACGCGTCAGCAAATTCACCTACGTAATGAACACCGCTAAATGCAACTGCCGCAACGATTGCAGAAATTATGTAAGCAGTTCTTTTAGCGGTAAAAATATATTGTGCCCCATAGAAAAGGGCGGATACCAAGAATACCCTGAAAAAAAGTTCTTCATAAAGCCCGGCACCCAGTGAAAGTGAAAAAAGCTGGAATTTGGATAATGAAGCAGTTTTATTTTGTAAATCCATCTGAAGGATAAGCTCCAGAAACTGACTGATGAGGAGCGAAAACAGGATAGCATACAGTACAGATTCTACCAATAGCCAGCCAAAAAACCTTAATCTGAGAGCAGGCAGGTTCTTTCTATGCGTAAATATGATGATCGCACCTACCAGTAGTGCTATTCCAAGCGTTGCTGTTAACGCATCAAATCCAAAAAAAGAGAAAAGCGTTTGGAACCAAATATCAACTGAAATTCTTACGACCTGTTCACTGCCAACCTGGGAGAATCGGATAAAAATCTCGTAAAGTATAAAGAGGGGGAGCGCAAATATATAGCTGTAATAAAGACCGCGAGTCTGTCGGAAGTAGGTTTTAACCGGATATAAAGTAACTTCAGCCAATCGTCAATTTATTTATTGATCTAAATAAACAACAACGCTGGAGCGTTGAATGCTCGAAAAGCCGAGCATCTCAAATGCTTTGTGCGATAGCATAATACCACTGCCCGAGGTGCGGTCATTAATTCGTACGTAGACACCCTGACCTGTTTCAGGATTCTCTACGTAAATAACATTTCCAAGCGGCATGTTTGAGTGGCCGGCTGTAAGATAGTCCGGATTATAAAGCTCACCGCTGGTTGTGGGATTCGCCCGGTCTCTGTCAGAATAGCGACTGACAGGGATTTCGCCTAGATTTTCAAGAGACGCTCCTTTTTTGAATGGGTTGCTAAAATTTCTTGATGGCGGCAGTAAAACTGTTACACGCTGCCCGCCCTGAAGCGACTCGATATCAAGGTCGGGGTTAAGGGCCGTCAGTTCATCTTCACTCATCATGAACTTGTCTTGTAAATCAACAGCTGATTCACCAGACTCAAGCCTGTAACTCACAAATTTACCTTGAGGCGTTGATTCTTCAGCGCCATCAGCAATAGACGGGGCGGTTTGTACATCTCGAACCGTTAAACGCTGGCCGATACTGAGCATATCGGACTGTAAGTTGTTTAATTCTCTTAACTGATCGACCGTCATATCGTGCAAGCGCGCTATGCGTGTAAGGGTATCGCCGCTGCGTACGGTGTAGTATGTTGTGCCGCGGGTGCCCTCACGGTCACGGATAATAGATTCACGAGGCTCGGTGTCCTCGGATTGGGGCGACAGATCTTCAGGCTCTGAATCCTCGTCTTGCGGAACCTGAAAAATAATAAGCTCCTGGCCTTCACTTAGCTGTGTGCCTTCGAGATTATTCCAGGACTGTATTTCGGCAATGGTAACATCATAAAGCCGGGAAATGGCAAAAAGAGTCTGGCCGGATTCAACCGTGTGAACAACAGAATCATCATTCCTCGGCGGTCCCACGAGCAATTCCTGGCCGGGAGTGAGTACGTCGGACTCAAGCCGGTTCCATCGCCTGAGGTCACCCACCGTTACATCATAAAGCCTGGAGATGCTAAACAGTGTTTCTCCCTGCTGAACAGTGTGAGATTGACCGGCGGCCTGTGCTGTGGCGTCCGGGGCAATTGAGAGCGATAGAAGTAAAAAAGTAATTGCGGCAAGAACCGTTTTATAAATCATTCGTTTAATCTTCAATTTCAAACTGTAGCTGAACTAATGCTTCTGAGAGTTCAGATTTTGTACGGGATTCATTCTTCTTTTCTGCCACCTGGATTCCTTTACTGAACATCTCCTTCGCATGGCTGTACATCTCCCGGCGCTGATAAAGCTTTCCAAGATGATAGTAAACGCCGAGATAGTCAGGATCTTGTTTTAAAATAGCTTCGAAAAGAAGCTGTGCCTTTTCTACGCGATCATCTTTTAAGAGTTCCAGCGCGAGGGCGAATTTTGAAAATGTATCAGAGGGATCCTGCTGAATGTTTTTAGCAAGTCGGCTTATATTTTTTTTATGCGTTGTCATACCCGGTCTCTTTTTGGTAGCGCTGAAGAATCACGTCCATGGAGTCACCGCCAAATTTTTCAAGTATGGCGTTGGCAAGTACCGGTGCAATAACGCTTTCGGCAACTACTACAGCCCGAGGCAGTGCACAAACATCAGACCGTTCATACCGTGTATCTTCTTCTTTTTTAGTATCCAGATCTGCAGTCTTCAGCGGCTTGATCATTGTAGGAATGGGCTTCATCACCCCGCGAATAATAACCGGCATACCGGTTGTCATTCCTCCTTCAATTCCGCCGGCGCGATTGGTCCTTCGTTTGAAGGCGTCATTATATATGATTTCGTCGTGAACCTGGTGGCCTTGCCGCTGACCGGCTTCAAAACCGAGGCCTATTTCTACACCTTTCATCGCCTGAGTTGCTACAATAGCCTGAGCCAGTTTACCATCTATTTTTCTGTCCCAGTGGACATAGCTTCCAAGCCCGGCCGGGAGGCCTGTAACGATAATTTCGTATATACCGCCAAGAGAGGTGCCTTCTTTACGACGTAGTTTGATCTCTTCCCGCATTTGAGCACTCAGGTCATCATCAAGACAGCGAACATCTGATTCGTCAGACCGCTTGTAGATTTGATGAGCGCCGTTCTCATAAAGCGGATCAGCGATATCGCGAACCTCTTCCCAGGATTTATATCCAACAGCCCCGATTCGAATCACGTGGCCGCCGATCTGAATGCCGAGGGTCTCCAAAAACTTCCGTGCTACAGAACAGCATGCCACTCTCATGGCTGTTTCGCGTGCGCTGGAGCGTTCAATGACGGGCCGGATGTCATCAAACCCATATTTTTGTGTGCCAACAAGGTCGGCATGGCCTGGACGGGGAAGTGTAATTCGTTCCACGTCACCGCGTTCACCACTCTTAGCCATTACCACAGGCCAGTTGCTTTTATCTTTTTCATAGGCCCTGTTAGGCATGGTCATAGCGATAGGGGCTCCTGTGGTTTTGCCAAACCTTACGCCCGACTGAAAGGTCGCCCTGTCTTTTTCGAATGCCATTCGTCCGCCGCGTCCATAACCCTTTTGCCGGCGTACAAGGTGATGTTCAATTTCATCTTCATGAATATCGAGGCCCGCAGGTGCTCCTTCAACGATGCCTGTAAGGGACGGTCCGTGAGATTCACCCGATGTAAAATAACGTATCATAATTATGCTCTGAAGTTTTTGAATAAAGGCGTTCGGCCGATCTTAAAATAATCTATTCAGCCGGTATAAATCGCTTAAACAATGTATTTTGAACTGACGATCGCTTTAAATGTAATTTCATGTCCGTTTATAGCTTCAACCCAATCCCAAGCTGTACCACGCTCCCCATGTCACTAAAGCTTGTTCGTGAGAAATCAATGTCTATGGTGTTAAGATGGATTGCGAAGCCAAAACTAAATCCTGCCCCGTCGATGCGTTTGCCCGTTCGTGTTTGATTGTTAAGCCATGGATCAAAACCAATCCGAGCTGATACACGCTCACCAAAAAGAAATTCTGCACCACCGGTTATATGTCTTGGCAGCGCATCAAAAAAAGAAGGTATGGTCTCATCATCTGCATATTCGAGTGGCCAGTTATTAAGATTTTTCAACGTAAAGTGAAGACGCACGGGAATGTATTGAAGGCGATGGGCAATGCCAAGCGCCAAGTTTAGCGGCAAAGATTCAGATAACCCGTTGTACGTCGTAATTTGTGCACCTGCATTATTTAGGTACGCGCCAATGGATGTTTCTCGTCCCTCGAGGTTATACAAAAGGCCTCCTGAAAAAGAGACTGCAGATGAGCGGTATCCTATCAAAGAAGAATGAATTCCCGTTATCGACAGACCATAACTGAGCTGATTAGTAAGCGATGTGCCAAATCCCACTGTGAGTGCCAGATCGTTAGCAGACGCGGATCCCAGATCATTTCCCATTTCATCAAAGCGGGTGAGGGCACCATAGCTCAAATACCTGAGTGACGCAGATACATTTCCAAATCCCGGTAGTTCACGTGCATAATTTGCAGTGCCGTACCGGATGTCGCCCAAATGGTTCAGGTAGGACAGATAAACGCGATCCGTTTCTGACCTGTTGAGAAAGGCAGGGTTGATGACGAATTGAGCGGAGGTTGGGTTTATCATTGCCGCATGCGATCCGCCAAGGCCGGCACTTCTGGCATCAGGGTTGATAGTAAGAAAACGATAAACCGATTCACTTTGATTCTGTGCGGCGACGGCAGAACTGATGCACGAAAAAAGAATTAAATATAATAGATGCTTGTAAACTGACACTGAAAATGACCACAATTGGAGTAAATGTTTCGTAATATAACCAAAATCGAATCCCCTGAAAGAATAAACAGGTAGAAAGCCTGAAGATTTTATTTATCAACCGATGAATGCATTTCAAGAAATTGGCAAATACAGCACTCTGCTGTACCAGGCGCTAAGATCATCCTCAGAGCTAAAGACATACAGAAAAAGCTTTTTTCAGGAAATGGTAAAGATTGGGTACGACTCTGTGCCGATCATTATGCTGACGGGTTTTTTTACCGGGTCGGTGATGACTATTCAGTCTTCTTACCAGCTTGATTCGGCCTTTATCCCACTCTCAACAATTGGTGCCATTGTATCGGAATCTATTCTGATTGAGCTGGCAGCAGTTATCTCCAGCCTTGTGCTTGCAGGAAAAGTGGGGGCCAGGATAGCAACAGAACTGGGAACGATGCGTGTAACCGAGCAGGTTGACGCCCTCGAGTCGATGGGGTTTAATTCAGTCTCTTTTCTGGTTGTTCCCAGGGTCCTTGCGGGCATTCTTATGTTTCCGGTTCTCTATGTAGTAGCAAGTGTTTTTGGTGTGGGTGGCGGGCTGCTGGCCGGTATTCTTACAGGAACAGTTCCGGTCGCCGACTTTTTGGTAGGGGCGCGCATGTATTTCACCCCGTGGACTCTTATCTTTGGGTTCATAAAAATGTTTGTTTTTGGATTTATCATCACCTCAATCTCTTCATATAAAGGGTATTTTGCTACCGGAGGCGCTGAAGGCGTAGGAACTAGTACAACAGAAGCCACAGTTTTAAGTTGTATGATTGTTCTGCTGGCAGACTTTGTTCTCGCGGCTTTATTACTATAATCTGTTTCAGATCATGATAGAGATTAAAAATCTTACAAAAAGTTTTGGCGACCTGCTTGTCTGGAAAGATGTATCTATGACAATTGAAGAGGGCGAAACCATAGCCATTATCGGCCGGTCGGGTTGCGGTAAATCTGTATTGCTAAAGCATATCAATGCCCTGCTATATCCCGATGAAGGCTCAGTGCATATCGATGGTGCCAATATTTTTGAACAGGATTACGTTACCCAACGCAAACTCCGTCAGAAATTTGGAATTCTCTTCCAGGGATCGGCTTTATTTGATTCAATCAACACCTTCGAAAATATAGCTTTTCCGCTTCGTTATTTCACAACCATGTCGGAAGCTGAAATCAGGGATACGGTGATGAATGCACTTGAGCAGGTAAACCTTGAGGATGTTCATGACAAAGAAACTGCAGAGCTGTCAGGCGGTATGAGAAAACGGGTTGGGCTTGCCAGAGCTATTATTCTGGAACCGGAGTACATGATGTATGATGAACCAACATCCGGCCTTGACCCTCAAACTTCGGATGAGATTAACAAGCTTATCATTAACATGGCCGAGTCGCTGGGTATAACATCTATAGTTGTGACTCACGATATGCATAGTGTTTTAGATGTTGCCGATAAAGTTGCATTTTTAGATGAACAAAAATTGAGCTGGCATGGTACAGTTGAAGACATGAGGGCCAGTGACCATGAAGCGCTCAATAAGTTTGTGAAAGCAAGCGAATATCAAATTTAAACAGAACAGAGGAAGACCATTGAACATCAGTAGTGAAACTAAAGTAGGAATCACTGTTTTACTGGCAGCTATCGTCGCTGTGGTAGGATTCCGTTTTATGTCGGACGTGCCCATTTTAAGCCAATCTCTAAAGGTTCAAACCACATTTGTCCGGGCAGATGGATTGGGTACGGGCAGCCAGGTCTTTGTGAAAGGTGTGAAAGTCGGATCGGTCAGCCAGGTGCAATTAACGCCCTCAGACAGTGTGAGGGTAATCATGCGGCTTGATATGAATCGGCCGCTGCCAAAAGGGACTGTTGCATATCTGACCTCCCTTGGATTAATTGAAGGAAAATCAATTGTGCTTGAACTGGGTTCATCAGACGAATATGTAGAATTTGGGGGTACCATTGAGGGAAGGTACGTACAAAGTATTATGGAAACTCTTGGATCAAAAGGTCAGGAGCTGGGGGATGACCTCACCAGTACATTTACAGAGCTGAATACTTTTCTTGAACAGCTTAACGAAACGCTTGACGAGGATACGCAAAGCTCGCTTAATGAGACATTGAAAAATACATCGTCGGCAACACGGCGGATTGCCTCAATGCTTGAGAAAAAGCAGCAAGATATAGACCAGGCCATTACGTCGGGCAGTTCAATGCTGGCTCAGCTCGACACGCTGGCAACAGATAGCCGCCCCAGGGTAGACACTCTTATAGCATCTCTTGAAAAGAATATCCGGGAATTGGAAAATGTACGTGTTGAGCTCGAAGGGGCATCGGCAGAACTTAATGAAATTCTTAAGAAAATAAATAGCGGTGAAGGTACAATTGGAAAAATGGTGAACGATCCCTCACTCTACGACAATCTCGACGAGCTTACTAATGAGCTTAATGTACTTATGAAAGGGATTAATGAGGATCCTGGTCGCTATCTGAAGCACATGAAGATCATAGAATTATTTTAAAGATCCGGCTCAATTTCAGAAGCTGCCGTTCGTTGCTATTATTGTGATGTTATCGTAACTTTTCAGGCTCTGTACTTATTTCATAGGATGTGATGAGACTAGCATACACACAAGCCTAAATACAGATTTTTGATGCAGTGAACCGAAAGTACGAGCAAATTTTTAATTGTTAATTAAGTTGTTTTAGAGGATTGTTATGGGAGTAATGGAAAAAATGAGGAACAGTACCTCCTCAATTTTATGGATACTGATTTTCTCATTTGGGATTTTATGGGTTCTGGCCGATGTCGACTTTTTCGGCGGGATGACTCAGGGGCCACAGAATATGGGTGTCGTAAATGGCGAGCCTATCAGTATTCAGGAGTATAATCAGCGTGTAAGTTTTTACGTAGATCAGTATAACCAAAACCAGGGCGGCGACATGACCCCGGAGACCCGGGCCATGCTGGAAGAGCAGGCATGGGAAGATCTCGTGGCATCGAGGCTCGTTGAGCAAAAAATGAATGAACTCGGCATTACCGTCACAGACAGGGAATTGTTGGATATGGTTACGGGCGAAAACCCAGCCCCGTTTATTCGTCAGCAGTTTTCCGATCAACAGGGTAATATCGATCGTGTTGCACTTCAGGCCGCCATTGACGCGCCTGAAAATAGTGAAATCTGGATATCCATTGAGCAGCAGCTGCGCGATAACCGGCGCCAGCAAAAGTTAAATAACTTTATCAGTGCCGGCCTCAAGATCAGCAGTCTTGATGTAAAAAATCACCACCTTCGAACTAACTCATTTGCTGATATCAGCTACGTTCGGTTTCCATATGCTGATGTATCCGAAGAAGATATTACCGTTACCGAGGAGGAATTAAGGGCATATCTTGACAATAATCCCGAGCAGTTCCAACGCGCCGAGACCTACAGGTTTCAGTATGTTCAATGGAATATTGAGCCAACCGCATCAGATACGGCCAATACCATTCAGGATGTTGAAAACATGCGTCAGCGATTGGAACAGGCAGAAAATGACTCACTCTTTTTCAGTAGAAACTTATCTGCAACACCATATAACGGCGCATACGTAGAGCGCGATCAAATTCGCGAAGAATACAGCACCGTTCTTGATCTTGAAGAGGGTGAAGTTTCAGAAGTTGTCATGATTGACGGCGACCCACACATTTTTAAGAAAATAGACGAAAGAGGCAGCGAAATTAAGTTTGCGGTTTTTTCGTATGAGGTCGAAGCCGACCCTGTAGCCACGGTTGATCGCCTTGCTGAAAGCGCTGAAGAATTTGAGTTTTATGCTGCTGAAGAAGGATTTGAGGTAGAAGCAGAGCGCAGAGAATTGGATGTGAGAACAGCCACCGCTACTGAAGGAAATCCATTTATTCCCGGGCTGGGACAAAGCCAGCAGGTTTTGAGTACACTCAAAAGAATGAGGGCAAATGACGTATCGGCACCGATAGAGCTTAACAATCAATTTGTGGTTCTTCAGCTGCTGGAAAAAATTCCCGAAGGTACACGCCCGCTTTCCGAGGTGCGAAATCAGATAGAAAATATTGTGACGAACAATAAGCGCAGGGCAGAGATGCTCCGCCGGGTCCGGGAAATGACTGGCGTGTCAGCAGATCTTGAAACTCTTGCTGAAACGGCAGAGAAAGAAGTTCAGTCATCTGAAAATATTCGGATGAGCTCTGCAACTATTCCCGGCGCAGGACGTGAGCCGAAAGTAGTGGGTGCTGTTTTTGCCGTGAATGAAGGAGACGTTACAGCACCGATTGAAGGCGAAACAGCCGTTTTTGTAGTGCGTGTAGATTCGAAAGAGATGGCCGATGCAGAACAGCTGACAGAAGCTCAGCGCTCTCAGATCAGAACCCAGCTTGAGCAGCAAAAAGTCAGCACCTTTAACCAGGTGTTTATTGAGGAACTAAAAGAAAATGCAAGTATTACGGATAACCGAAACCGGCTTATTCGCTGATAAATTTTATTCATTTATAAAACATTGAAAAGGGCGAGAAGATACTTCTTGCCCTTTTTTATTTATAAATTCCAGAGAACTCTCAACCAAGATGTCGACATGGCTAAGAGCAAAGATAAAATATGGATGCAGCGAGCTTTAAGTCTTGCTGAAAAAGGGCGGGGGTACGTTTCGCCGAACCCTATGGTAGGATGCGTCATTGTTTCTGAGGATGGTAATATCATCGGGGAAGGATATCATCAGAAATACGGGAAAGAGCACGCCGAAGTGCTGGCCGTAAAGTCTGTAAAAGACAGATCAATGCTGGAACAAGCCACGATATATATTACTCTTGAACCGTGCGCTCATCATGGCAAAACACCGCCCTGTGCCGTCATGCTTGCTAAGCTCCCGCTCAAGCGTGCCGTTATCGCCATGCAGGATCCATTTGCTGAGGTGAATGGGAAAGGTATTGAGATGTTAGAAAATAGCGGTATAGCGGTTGATATCGGAATGTTGAAAGAAGAGGCAGAAGCACTAAACGAAGCCTGGCTACACTACGTGAGGTTTTCGCGTCCTTTGGTTACGCTAAAGATCGCACAGACTGCCGATGGCTATATTGCGGCACCGAACGGTGATTCGAAATGGATCTCATCATCTGATTCTCGCACTGAAGTACATCGGTGGAGGAGCCGTACCGATGCAGTGCTCGTAGGCCGCAATACAGCTATGCACGACAATCCCTCTCTGACCGTAAGAATGGTAGAGGGGCGGCAGCCAATACGTGTGGTGGTTGACGGGCCGCTCGAACTTCCCCGAAATCTGAATCTGTTCTCAGATCAGTACGAAGAGAAAACAATAATTGTCACGCATAATAAATCTAAAGCCGATGAAGTGGCCGACCCTATGCTGAAGATGCTTCAAAGCAACTACTTTCGGGGACAGATTTTAGTGGTTGATAAGCACAATGGCCATTCAAACCAAAAGCAGATGTTGGAAAAACTGGCGGATCATGGCGTGACCTCGTTACTTATAGAGGGAGGGCGGGACTTATCAACGTCGTTGTTGAAATCGGGGCTGGTGGATCGTCTTCAGCTTTTTATTTCCCCAAAACTTTTGGGTGGCGGAACTAAAAGTGTACAGGGCCTGGGAATGAACAGGATGGAAGATGTGGTTCCGTTTAAACATTTTACATGGTCACGATTCGGGCCCGATATGCTATTAACTGCAGACTTATAAAACAAAGGTCATGTTTACAGGAATTGTATCAGAAGTTGGAAAAGTAAAAGCAATTGAAAATCTCAAAGGCGGTGTAGAGCTTTCAATACAGTGCTCATTCGCAGCAGATACACATGTTGATGAGAGCATTGCGGTGAACGGGGTATGCCTTACAGTTGTCTCTTTTGATGAAGAGACTTTCAGGGTTCAGTGTGTTGAAGAGACGCTTCGAAAAACGTCATTCAAGTCACTTAAGGCCGGCAGCCCTGTGAACCTTGAGCGGTCACTCACGCTGGACAAAGCGATTGAAGGGCATATTGTACAGGGGCATGTTGATACGATGGGAACAATTACCACCATTCAAACCAATGATGCAGATATTTTGGTTACGGTTGAATTTCCTGAAGAATACGAAGATTACATTGTAGGACGCGGAAGCATTTCAATTGATGGTATTAGCCTCACCGTTGCCCGGAATGAGGAGAACCGGTTTACTGTAGCGATTATTCCGTACACGTGGGATCATACAAACCTGCGCTCAAAGAAGGAGGGAGATCCTGTAAACCTGGAGTTCGACATTTTTGGAAAATATATCGTCCAATACCTCAAAAAGAGAGAAGAGGGTTGAGTTGTGAGTTCAGCAACTTGCATCCTGAACCCCGTCCTCTGTCCCACGCACCTGTGACGCTTCAAGGAGCTTTACCGCCGATTGACGGAATCGCACGCTTGAGGGTCACGAACCCCGCACCCTGCCCCCCTGCACCCTGAAAGACCTAAAACCTGGGTGGCCGCCGTCCGCCGCTTGAACTTCTCTCAAGGTTATTGAGTAGCGGAAGTTTCTGGAACAAGCTCTGAATCTGTCCGCTGTTAATAGAAAGCCTGAAGGCGTAATACTGGAAATCGCCAAACGGATTAAACTGAAAAGACAGGTTCCAGCAGATCATCTCGCGATTAAGCCGAAACTGCGCGGGGGTGAGCTCCTTTTCAATAAAATCATAGCCAAGGCGAGTGCTAACACTCCATTTTGGCGTCAGGTTAAACTGAATATTGTTCGCGTTTAAGGTGGCCGTTTTATTCGCATCTTGCCCGAACCGGTAGTTCCAGCGGTAGCTGAAATCGAAGCCTACACTCCAGCTGGAATTAATGGGCTGAACCGGGCGATTATTAAAATACTGGTCAATCGGACTAAAAAACTGTTGATTGTATGGGTCATATGGACGGTAGGGCGGCGTTTGCACTCGTGGTCCGCCACTGCTGCCACCACTAAAGCTTGTGGAGGCGCTCAGACTGTAAGAGAGTGGCTGTAAGATCCTGTTGCCCGTTTCAATAAGGTACGTATTGATTTCACGCCCTTGCTCATTTCGGGCGTAAACTGAATAATTTGCGCTTGCTGAGAGACGAATCCCATCAAGCACACGAGATGAAACCGACATGCTGATCTGACCGAAATTGAGGCTGTCAGCTGCAAAGTTATAATTCGAATTCACCGAAAAGTTATCGATCAGGCGAATATTTGTGGTTTGTACCTCGCCTGTTGAATCCCGCTTTATCCTTTTTGTTTCCAGTATGTTAGACAGACCAAAAGAGATGGTTTGTTGTTCTCCGCGGGGCGGTCCGCCGAATACCTCCCGATCAAATTTTGAAAACAGGCGTGTGTTACCAAGCGTGTCGGTTTGAACCTCTTCGTAAAACCCCCATTGCTCATCTGAAAAATCGGGCCTGTAGCTTAAACTTACGTTTGGGCGTACGGTGTGCCTGAGTCCTTCAAAATTACCAACTTTTACCTGGGATATTCCATAGAAGGTGGTAGAAAAAGAGAGGCTGGTGCTAAAATCCCGTGCAGCGGCGAACCCTCTCTCCTTTGATTCAACAACCCTGTTCTCTTCCGCATTAAAGTCTCTGTTTGTTGTAGATGGATACCAATATTCGTTAAAGCTGATATTTGCACTCACATTTAAAAACTGGCTTGGTACCAGCTGTCCCGCTCTCACCTGAGCTCTTTGGACAAACCCATACTGTATGTGTTCATCATTTCCAGTTGCTTCACGATATTTGGACGGATCAAACAGCGCTTCAAACCAGTTTATCTGAGCTGAATCTCTTGCTGTAGGTGTAAAGTTGTAATTACTGCTGAAGTTGTTGTTATAGCTCACAGAAATATTTTCATACCACAGTTTTTCAGCTGCCCCTGGTTGATTTGATTCAAAAGGGGAAAACTGGCGCATTGAAAATGACATTTCCGGTCCGGTCAGTCTTGTGACGTTCGTGTTAAACTGCTGGTTCAGGTTTGAGGATACGGAAAAGTTATAATTGCCTTCCGGGTGTTTGTAACGGTAAGAAATACGGGATGTACTGCTTGTTTGAGCTCTCTCATCAATATCTAATGAATTCCTTTGGAAATAGTTTGAAGTATTTAAATTGATATTAGCATTTAGATTGGCGTAGGGAGAGAGCGTTTGGTCGTGCGTAATACTTAGGCGCTTACTCACGGTTTCAGCAAAATTAAGATCGGTAGGCTCAAGACCCTGCTCACGAGAATAGCCAACATTGATGCTGCCAGAAAAACTATCTGTCTTTCTGTATTGCATTCTGGTATTGCTGAAAAACGTACCCGATGTGAACAAATCGATAGATGTTTGTCCTACAATATTTTCATTAAAATACTGAAACCATCCCAGGTTCTGAAGCCCGAGTCCGCGCGAGCCGGTATTTTGAAAAAGATAAGTAGGTTGAAGCAGCCCGGACTGCCTCTGCTCGATGCCGGCAGGTACATAGCCAAAAGGAAAAACTACGGGGTAGGGAATATCAAGAATATAGAGGCGGGCATTGGTAAAGAAAATTTCTTCCTGATCCACAATCTTCATTCGTTCGGCTTTGATGTAATAGGTCATGTGGTCGGGAGGGCAGCTGGAATAGATTCCATCTTCAACAAAAACTTCAGTCTTTGAAACGTTTTTGATCTTCGTGCCAATCAGGTGCCCCTGGCTCACCTGAACTTCAGCCACTTCAAATTTACCTTTTTCTGTTTCGTAGTTGAAAAGAATGCGGGTGCTTTTCAAATCTTGGTTTTCCTGTCTGAGCACAGGATACGACAGGGTGTCTTCCGGGGTTTTGCTGCGTGCTTCTACCTGACTCAGCTCCAGGTCCATTTCTATGGTGCCTGCTTCAAGGGTTGCACTTTCGTGCTCAACAACGGCATTGCCGTACAAAAAAGCTTTACGCTGATCTCTGAAACTGAAGATGAGAGAGTCACTTGCCTGGAAAGTAATGATATCACCGGTTGCTTGAGCCTGGCCGCCAGGCGGACGCTGCTGTTGCGCCTGACCCTGGAGATTGGTATTGAAGTCAATATTTCCCGGTGGTTGATTCAGGCCGGCTTCAGTTGTGTCTGAGGAGGCTGTATCAATAGTATCGGGAAGAGCAGACCGAAGGCTGTCAGGTGGAACTACCTGGGAAAAAGCAGTCTCGATGCCGGTACCCCAAACGACACACACGGCCAGAAAAAAAAGAATGAAAGATATGGGGTGCTGCATAAACGCAAGTTGTTCAACTCAGTTCTTCAAAAGCGAGACTTGCCGCTCCCAAAAGAGCGGCCTCATTGCCGAGGGATTCGTAAATGATATCAAACCCTTCGAGGAAAGGCGGCATTAATAGTTTCTTAGCCGTCTCCCTTGCAGGATCTAATATCCACTTCCCTGCCTTAGCAACGCCTCCGCTTACCACAATCTTGCGTATGTCGAGCACATGAATATAATTAACAATAGCGAAGCCCAGTTTTTCGCCTGACTTTTTGAGAATATCGATGGCAAGTTCATTGCCGTTATTTGCCGCACGAGTTAAATCAACAGGCTCTAAAAGGTCAAAATCTTTGTGAAATTCTTTATATAGAGGATTGTCAGGCTGCTGGTTGATAAGATCAGCTGCAAATCTGCTTAAAAACCGCTGACCCAGGTAGGCTTCAATTCCACCACGGGTGTTACTGTTCGAGAGTGGCCCGTTATAGTCAATAATCACATGGCCAAGTTCTCCGGCAGACCCGGTGGTACCGCGATAGATCTTATTGTTATAAATAATACCGCCGCCAACGCCGGTTCCAAGCGTAATCGTAATAAAGCTGTCTATTGATTTGGCAACACCAAATCGTGCGGATCCCAGAGCAGCTAGATTGGCATCATTATCAATAACGCAGCGCAGATTAAGCCTCTTTTCAATCTCTTTGGCTACATCTTCTTTTTTCCAGCCCGGCAAATTGGGCGGGCTCATTACAGTTCGGCGGTCGAGGCTGACCATTCCCGGCAGTCCCATACCAACACCCATAGGTTTGGCCTTATTTCTGGACGTTAGTTCACCGACCTGTTCTTTTATGGACTCAAATATTTGATCTTTCCCAAGCTCAGCCCGTGTTGGGATGGATGTTGAGTCGATGAAGCCCTTTTTTTGGTCTACAAGCGCGATTTTTATGTTCGTCCCACCTAAATCAATACCAATAGAAACCATTCAAAAAGATTTAATTGCTGGATTATTGCGAAAATACATAAAATAGGGATAACGATTGGAAAGAAATCCCCTATTCGGCAGGTTTTATCCTATAAACTGTTTCGCCGGGCTTGCGCATACCATATTCTTCTCTTGCAATTTTTTCGAGAAGATCGGGATTGTTTTTTAAGTCCTCGATCTTTTGCTCTAGTTCTTCCGTTTTAAGCTCAAGCTCCTTGGTACGCTCAATTAACTCGTCTTTGCGAGACTCCAGCTGGTAGCGAGTAGACAAGCTGTAGGTATCAAAAAAAAGGAACCACAATACAAAAAAGCTAACCAGCAGACTGATTAGGGCAGACTTTTTCCAGTAAAGCGGGTTTAAGTGTTTGGCATTCATAGTGGGTACTTCAAATTCAGCCGGAAAATTAGCTTAATTACATAGCTTAAACAACTATAGAATTGCCAAATATACAAATTAGATTGCGCCATGAGGAGAGTATCGACCAAAATTAGGCAGGGGTAAAAAAAATAACCCCTACCGGGTATCAGCCGATAAGGGTTAATCAAGAGAGATTCTTAAATATAGTGTGAATCGGGAGGGGCTCGAACCCTCGACCCACGGCTTAAAAGGCCGTTGCTCTACCAGCTGAGCTACCGATTCGTCAAATCCTTCACAGATGCCAAAGATAAGGATATGACGATCTCAAAATCAAATGGAAGAAAAACTTTTTTCTAAAAAAATCAGATGATTATTCTGCAAAAGCCTCAGTGGTTTTCTACATTACAAACAGAAGTT
Organism: Rhodohalobacter sp. 8-1; assembly: GCF_038150125.1. Classification (NCBI taxonomy): domain Bacteria; kingdom Pseudomonadati; phylum Balneolota; class Balneolia; order Balneolales; family Balneolaceae; genus Rhodohalobacter; species Rhodohalobacter sp. 8-1. The sequence goes on from NZ_JBBVMF010000005.1 coordinate 263,916, forward strand.
ACGTCAGACAGCATTCCATAACAAGTAAAATAATATTACAAGCCATGGCTACTGTATTCACCAAGATTATCGAAGGAGAAATACCTTGCTATAAAATCGCCGAAAACAACACCCATTTTGCGTTTTTAGATATTAATCCTATAGCAAAGGGGCATACACTTGTCGTTCCCAAAAAAGAGATCGACTATATTTTTGACCTGCCGGATGACTTGCTGTCCGAAACGATGGTTGTCGCGAAAAAAATCGCAGCCGCGATAGACAGTTCGCTCTCACCCATTCGCACAGGCATCATTGTGGAAGGACTCGAGGTTCCTCATGCACACATTCATCTTGTGCCTATTTATAAACCATCACAGAAATTTTCGCTAGGTCACTCTGTGGATATCAGTGAAAATGAGATGCAGGAAATCGCCGACAAAATATCAGCCGGGGTCAATATATGAATATCCTGGTACTGAATGGCCCGAACCTGAACCTACTGGGAGATCGCGATGAGGATACATACGGGGTGCGCACACTTTCGGATATTGAAGAAGGGTTGCGCGCACTGTATCCGGAGGCCAGCTTTACTTTTCTGCAGAGTAACCATGAGGGTGAGCTTATCGACGCTATTCACAATGCGCGTATGAGTAACACCGATGCACTTATTGCAAACTGGGGTGGCTTTACGCATTCGTCGGTAGCAATACGGGATGCTCTGGAACTACTGAAGATCCCCAAAGTTGAAGTTCACCTGTCGAATATTCATGCCCGCGAAGAGTTTCGGGAGCGCTCAATTACAGGTAAAATGATGGATGGGATCATTACGGGGTTTGGTGCCTACAGTTATTATCTCGGTGTCGAAGCGGTGAAACATCTCACGCAGAGGGGCTGAGTGAGTAAACTGCGTGAGCTTTTTAGTGATTCGGTGATTTACGGGTTCAGCAACGTGGTGGCCCGCTTTATCAACTATCTGCTGGTGCCGTTTCACACAGATGTTTTTTCCACTGCCCGGTACAGCATAGTAAGTTTGGTTTATGCAGCGATCACCTTTCTGAACGTGATTCTGCAAATGGGCATGGAGTCGGCCTATCTCAGGTACGCTGAAGACCGCAAAGAAGCCTCAAATATTTTTAAAACCATTCAGCTTTCGCTGCTTGGAGTATCGACCGTGGCAGTGGTGCTTCTTTGGCTGTTTATGCCTGTTGCCCTATCCGCCATGAATCTCGATAGTGGAACCTCGGGCATCTATATAATGATGCTGGGAATTCTGTGGTTCGATACGCTTGCCATTGTTCCATTCGCCGAGCTGCGTCTTGTACGCAAATCTATTCAGTTTGCCATTCTTAAGACACTGCATGTCATCATTAATGTAGGTCTGAACTTTTACCTGATACTCAGCCTGGATTATGGGATTGAGGCTGTGTTTATCGCTAATCTCGTAGCGTCTGTCATTATTACCGGGTTGATCTGGGCTGTCACTGCTGATTTGTGGAAAGGGGAATGGTCGCAGAAATGGGTGGGCACTATTTTCAGGTTTGGGCTTCCGTTTATTCCTGCAGGTTTGGGGCATGCCACCAATGAAATGCTCGACCGATTTCTGCTCAATTCAATGGACCCGTCCGTTGCCGAAAAACTATACGGTTCCGGAATCACGCCGGAAGATGTAGTTGGAATTTACAGTGCGTGCTACAAGCTTGCCGTGTTTATGCTGCTGATGGTTCAAATGTACCGCATGGCATGGCAGCCATTTTTTATGAGGTATTCGCGTGATGAAGAATCTGCCACACTCTTCAGCCGTGCATTTATCTACTTCAATGCATTCGCCGCTGTGGCTTACCTGGTTGTGGCGCTGTTCAGGGAACAAATCGTAGCCATAAACGTGCCCGTATTAAACGCCACACTGATTAACAGCGAGTACTGGCCCGGACTCGAAATTGTGCCGTTGCTTTTGCTCGCCTACTGGTTTCAGGGTTGGTACATAAATTTTTCATCCGGCATATTTATCAAAGAGAAAACGTCGGTTCTTTACAAAATTACGCTTTTAGGAGCCGGCATTACATTGGCAGTTAACCTGGCACTCATACCCTATTATGGCATGATGGGGTCGGCCGCTGCTACACTTGCAAGTTATGGTGTGATGGCATTCGTGCTGGGTATTTACAGCAAACGCGTGATGGAGGTTAATTACCGGATACCGCTTAATTTAGGCCTGATGATTTTTTGTGTGATTCTTGTCTATACGGCACCTTTGGTATCAGCGTGGATGAATATGAGCTATGTTGTGGCAAGTTCGCTGCTATTGATTCCCGGACTGGCAGCTATAGGGGGCTATATTTATTTTACAGAGAGGTAATCAATAAATCTGACGGCTCGATCTCAATATAGTCCGGTTTAAACCTGTAAGACGTGATTGTGGAACAATTTCTCATCAAAAATAGTGTTTATATAACTTTGCACCAGACCTGAAATCTATTTTAATCAAATAATGTCCATCATGCCGAGACTTGTGCAGTACTTGTTGGCAATCGCGCTCATGGTTTTTGCCGCGGATTCTATATGCGGCCAAGGAATTCCCGGGGCTAACAATTTTTTAAATCTTGCCGATAAGCAATTTGAGCGGTCCGTTGTTACGCTTGGAGATGTACAATCTGCAGAACATAAAAGTGAAGGCCGGGCGCTGTTTTACAGCCTGGTTTCCACGGCTGTACCAATTGGAATAGGAGCTCTGTCAGACGATAATGTGAGGTCATTTTCACTGGCGTTTGGCGTCGCAGTAGGGCCATCTATAGGTATTGCGTACGGAGACGATCTTGATCGGGCCGCCCTTGGGACGGGAATTCGTGCTGCAGGTGTGGGAATTGCAGCTATTGGAGGAATTTTTCATCTTCTGGACTCATTTTCTGATGATAGCGGGTTAACGACTGGTGATATTTTAATTACCGGAGGATTGAGCCTGACAGGATTCAGCATGATTTATGATATTTTTTCGAATCGAGAAAAGCTGTCCGACGATACAACGAAAGGCTTGATCGGGAGCAGATTGAAATCGATCCCTGGATGAATATATTACTGGATAGCGCCGGCATGAGCGTCAGTTTTCGATTTTGAGGACTGTAAACCTCCAAAATTCGTGAAACAAATTTAACAACTAAGCTCTTTTGAACGAGCAATTTTTTTTATAACCTGATGAAGACAGTCAAATAACCGAAAGACCCCATGTATAAAACGATATCATCTCTTGTATTAACATCACTGATTCTGTTTATCACCGTGCTACCCGCGGCTGCTGAAACCGATCCGGAAAAAAACGAAAAATATGAGGAACGCCTCAATGCTTTAAAGGAATATTTTCAATCCAACGGAATGAGCATCGATCAGATGCTGGAAGACTCACGATTTGAAATTTACGAGAGCATTGGCGACAGGTTTAAAAATTCAGCTGAACGCAAGACTCTCAATCTGGAAGATTATAAAGTCATTCTTGGGTTTGAAGCCAAAAAATCTCAAATGGTAACGTTTATAAAAGAGCATAACCAGCAGCTCGAAATAGCAGAAATCGAGTATGGAATTCCAAAATATGTGATAGCGGCCATCATCGGAATCGAGTCGGATTACGGGAGAAATATAGGAAGCTACAATCCATTTAATTCATACGTGTCGATGTACGCCGTGGACTACCGCGCTGATTTTGCGAGGGCACAACTAAAAGAGCTCATCGAATTTATAACCCGGAAAGAGATCGACGTATTTGAGTTGAAATCGAGCTATGCAGGAGCAATGTCGTTCGCTCAATTTATCCCTTACTCTATTAATAAATGGTGGGTTGGCGACGATATTTTTGACATGAATAACAATATCATGTCAGTGGGGAACTACCTTGCCTATTTTAAAGAGAGAACAGGAAGTATCGACAGGGCTGTTTTCCGGTACAATCCGAGTGAACTTTATACCAGTGCGGTAATGGCTCTTGCCAACGAAGCACAACAGATGTAAAGTTCCTGAATCTGAATAAGACCGCCTGCTCTATTTCAAGTTTAGCCCAGGCGGTTTGATGTTATTCCTGCTCGTCCAGAATGCGCACTTGTTTGATCTTGTCTTTAGGTTTGATCTGATCGATGAGATCAACATTTTCAACAACCTTTCCGAACACAGTGTGATTACCGTCGAGATGAGCCGTGTTATCCCGATTATGGCAAATGAAGAATTGTGAGCCGCCTGTATTACGACCTGCATGTGCCATAGACAGTGCGCCGCGTTCGTGGTACTGCTTATCGCCGTCCAGCTCACAATCGATTGTGTAACCGGGACCGCCGCTGCCGGTACCATCGGGACAACCGCCCTGAACCATGAAGTTTGGAATGACACGGTGAAATGTTAGACCGTCGTAAAAGCCTTTCTTAGCCAGTGAGACAAAGTTTTCAACCGTGCCGGGCGCATCGTCATCATAAAACTCGATGGTCATGGTGCCCTGCTTTAATTCCATTTCTGCTTTCGTCATAAAAATAATTGAGTGATTATTGTGGATGATTTTATGTGGTGAAAGATACAAGATTATAATATCGAACGGGGCTGAATTTAAATAGTTATCACAGAATGACGGACATCATTAAAATAAAGAACTTCTGTAGATTTTGATCGCAGGAATCGCTATCTAAACGAAAACACTAACCTATTCTCACGCTATGGATGCGGATTTTCTTACCTGGGTCTTTCTCGGTGGCGGGCTGCTGTTAATGATTCTTGAATTAGCAATTCCGGGAGGCGTTGCGTTCTTTTTGGGAATCAGCGGTATAATTGTGGGGGTTTTGCGGTTTCTTGACCTGATAACGAGCACCGGTGGATCAGTTGCCGCATGGCTGATACTCTCAGTTGGTTTAACCATCGCCATTCGTCCATTCATCAAAAAGTATCTCAGGCCCGAGAGCTCGTTTAAATACGCTGATGAAGATTATGAGGCAATGGACCAGGTTGCCGAGGTTATCGAGGAAGTGAATGAATATGACAATAGCGGTAAAATTCGATTTGATGGTACATCCTGGCGGGCGAAATCTCTCGATGGCACCATCAAACCCGGAGCGAAAGTGCGAATACGGTACAGGGAAAACATTACGTGGATTGTGGAAGCTGAAGGCGTAAAGGAACCATCAAAAGAGCAACTTAAAAACCTAAGTAGAAACTAATTATGGGCTGGACAATACTTCTAATACTATTTGTAATCCTTTTTTTTGTAGTCACACGCTTGTTTATCATTGTTGAGATGAGGGAGGAAGTGATCCAGGAACGGTTGGGTAAATACAAAAAGACACTGACGCCCGGATTTCATTTTATGATTCCATTTGTGGACAGGGCCGCTTATCGCCAGGAGATGCGCGAGCAGGTGATTGATGTGCCGAGCCAAACGTGTATTACCAAAGATAATATTGAGGTGTCAGTAGATGGCCTGGTATATGTAAAAATTATGGATGCGTACCGGGCCAGTTACGGGATATCAAATTACATCGCTGCGGCGGTAAACCTGGCGCAAACAACCATGCGGAGTGAAATCGGGAAAATTACGCTCGATGATACGTTTTCTGAGCGCGAAAAAATGAACGAGAATATTGTGAAAGAGATTGATGAGGCCGCTGATCCCTGGGGAATTAAGGTGATGCGCTATGAAATCAAAAATATCCGGCCGTCGAACGATATTGTAGATACAATGGAGAAACAGATGGAGGCAGAGCGGAAAAAAAGGGCGGAAATCACAAACTCAGAAGGGTTCCGGGAAGCACGCATCAACGAATCGGAAGGTGAGCAGAAAAGCCAGATTTTGATTTCTGAAGCACAGCGTCAGCGCAGAATTAACGAGGCAAAAGGCCGCGCGAAAGAGATTGAATTGGTGGCTACCGCAACGGCAAACGGCATCCGACGAGTGGCAACGGCTGTGGCAAAACCAGGCGGTGAACTTGCCGTTAAAACCAAGCTTATTGAGCAGTATATCGATCAGTTCGGGAAGATTGTGAAGAAGACAAACGTCTCGGTTCTTCCAACCGAAACAGCTAATCTTAAAACATTTTTTGAAGGAGTTGGAACTCTTCAAAGACATACGAAACATAACGGGGCGCCGTCTGCTCAACAAAATACTCAGGGAGGAAACTAATGAGCGCTATCGAAATCTTTAGCCAGGTTATAATAGGGGCTTTTGCAGTCTATCTGACCTTTAAATTTTTGCAGGCGCTGCGCCTGGTTCCAAATCAATATGCTCATATTGTGGAGCGTTTGGGTAACTATCAAAAAACTCTCGGCCCCGGCTTTCACGCGCTGATTCCGTTTGTGGATAAAGTTGTGTATAAGCAGGATCTGCGGGAAGAAACCATCGAAGTTGAGCCCCAGGAGTGCTTCACAAAAGACAACGTGAAGGTAGAAGTTGATGGTGTATTGTATATCAGTGTGGTGGATCCCGTAAACGCCAGCTACGGCATTACGGATTACCGCTATGCGGCGGTACAGCTTGCTCAAACAACGACGCGGTCGGTGATCGGGCAGATGGAATTGGATGAAACGTTTGAAGAGCGTGCAAAGATGAGCAAAGAAGTAGTAAGGGTTTTAGGAGATGTTGAACGCCTGTGGGGAATTCGGGTTCACCGCTACGAAATTAAAAATATTGACACACCACGAACAGTACAGAAAGCGATGGAGCGGCAGATGACGGCCGAGCGTGAGCGACGGGCAGTGATTGCTACATCGGAAGGTGTCCGGGATTCCAATGTGAATGATGCACAGGGGCGCCGTGCAGAGATTGTAAACATTTCGGAAGCAGAAATGCAGCGCCGAATCAACGAAGCTGAAGGCTGGGCACAGGAAATTGAAGCAATTGCCGAGGCAACAGCAGTATCGATAGAACAGATTGCAGAGGCTCTTTCGCAACCGAAAGGAAAAGAAGCGATGGATCTGCAGCTTAAACAGAAATACCTGACGGTACTCGAAGGCCTCGGAAAAGACGGAAATCAGATTATTTTACCGAAAGATATCACCGATTACGATGCGCTCATGGAAGGCCTGGCACTCGATAAGCCGGAGCGGATTTTGACGGATGAGACGACAGAAGATACGCGTTAAAAGAAAAAAGCCGACGTCAGTCATTTCACTGAAGCCGGCTTGAAAGTTTGGTTAATAATATCGATTACTTACCAGTTAATCCCTACCCGTAAAAAGGTCTGCTGACCTCGTTCAATAAGGTTCTCTTGCTCACCTGTTATAACATCAATTATTTGCAAAAATTCATCTGCTTTCTCTTCCGTCCAAGACTGCCAGCGAATAGTCATACCCACGGTTACACCGGTATTATCGCCAAGGAGCCGCTCAAATTTTGCTTCGATATTCAGATCGGTGTTTTGCATTAGCCGAACGCCGCTCAGCACACTCATCTCGTCGGCCCCGGACTGTTCGGCAATAGTTGATGAGATATCTCCCATGCCGCCGACACTTCGGACAAGCGATGCGAACCCCGTAAGATTGTCCCGCAGCAACGGAAGGCCCGTGGGTATCCGTACGCTTGCACCGGCACCGGCGCCTATGCCTGCCTGGGCCAGGTGAAGTGTCTCGTCTTCCTCAGTTAGCGCAAGGTTTCTGTACCCGGCATTCAGACGAATGGGTATGTAAATATTTAACGGCAATCGAAGGAAATTACGAAAGAGGTGTACATTTCCGCCAAAACTCAGGTCGCCTGCCAGGCTTCTGATTTCACCCTCACCTTCGTATGCTTCACCCGACCCGTAAGCAAACATTAAATTGGCACCTTTGCCGCTGATCATAGCTCCGGCTGTTTCACCATTAAAGTAAAACCGGTTGCTGCCCTGATCGGTTTCAAGCAAAAACTCATCGTCGATATACCCGACCGTCAATGATGTTGTATTTCGGTCAGAATTTGATTCAGAATTGCTTTGTATGAGTATCATGTCCGGCAAATCACGTTCAGCTGCATCAAGATACTCCGGGATATCAATCGGTCGCTCAAGCAGGTATGAAAGTTTGGAATATTCTGACCCCGAATTCGACAAACCCTGAGCGCTGGCCATTTGCGTACATGTTATCAAAATAAGGGGCAATGTAAATAATAGAATCGCATCCTTAATTAGTTTTGTAATCATTGTGGTTACCTTTGTTATTTAGGTATTCACTCCTATGTGTCGACATAGTTACGAAAAAACATTCATAAACTCTACATTATGATGAAAAAGGAGTGTTTTTGAAAAAAGTCTAATATTTGAAGGATGCACTATTTTGTTGATTAGTAGATATAACACATCCCTTGTTTTTCTTTGTTTGAGATTTCTGTTGTATGTTATCGCAAATCGGTAATAGATCTTAAATTGGAAATACATTGAAAGAATACGATTTCGATTTTGAAATGGACGTTCGCGACTATGAGCTGGATACACAAGACGTTGTCAATAATTCTGTCTACCAAAACTACCTGGAACATGCCAGGCATCAGTTTCTGAAAAAGATAGGCATCAACTTTAACGGACTTCATGCCAATGGTGTGGATGCTGTTGTTCATAAGATTGAATTAGAGTATAAGAGGCCGCTGATGGGCGATGATTCGTTTGTAGTTCGGAGCCGAATTCATCAGAAAGGTCACGTTCGATTTGTTTTTGAACAGGATATCTATAGGCTGCCCGATCGAGAGTTAATGCTAACAGGTGTGGTAACAACGGTGTTTATGAATGATGGTCGGCCCATAAGGCCACCGGAGGATGTGGTGCAAGCTCTTGATGAATTTCGTCAAAGGGTATAATTCTGAAAGATATTTAACAAAGCCTAACAAACTTAAATTTTTGTCTGACACGTCATGAAACAGATTATCTCAATCCTTGCGCTTCTATTCCTGCTATCGTGTTCAAATAATGAGACTACAACCAGCACATCTTCTGAAAGTGCCAAGGCTGAGTTAGAACAGCTACTTGATGATTTTCTCAGGGGCGCATCCGTTAATAACGCAGAGATGCATGATCGGTTTTGGGCAGAAGATCTCATTTATACATCGTCAGCCGGAGAGCGGATTACAAAGAAGGATATCATGACCGGATTTGAACCGGATAGTTCTGCTTCTGCTAGCGAAGGGCCAGAATACGGATACGAAGATCTTCAAATCATGGTATTTGATGATGCAGCCGTGGTGGCGTTTCGGCTGGTTGGCAGAGTAGGCTCAGGCGATGAAGCAGACGTGATGAACTACTACAATACCGGGACGTTCATTAACCGAAATTCACAATGGCAAGCGGTTGCATGGCAGGCAACCAGTATTCCGGAATAATGCATCTTTTGTGATATCTAACTTTCAAAGATCTAACTGAATATCGATGTCTGACGCTTCGTAAGTCGCTAGCCATAGAGGAACAGAAATGGCGGCTAAATAGCACACTGCGCCAATTAATGTGAGTCCGAGACCAATCTCGGCATCGTAATACAGCAGGTTCCAGGATGAAAGCAGATTGCCCCAGTCGTGAGCGAAATCCCCCGGCCCTCCAATGAGCGGTAGCTGACGAGCGCCTGCATCTGATACATAAAATCCCACGCTGATGAAGGCAGCTCCGACAAGATAAAATCCGAATTGCACACCTAAAGAAATTCGGTTATACCAAAAGTATCCAAGGATGAATGCCGGCAGCGTGATTTCATAAAGTGACCCGCCAAGAATTGTAAGCGTTCGATTTCCCAGGATGCTGGAATACGTATGGCCGGCTTCATGAATGATCAGCAGAAAGTTTTGCAGAAGCAGGTTCTCCAAATTTATGGGAAAGGGAAAATCGTAATGATAGCTGAAAAAAATGTTGTAGCGCAGAGTCCAGTAGGCCTGGTGCAGGTGGTAGCCTATAAAAGGCAGCATGCAGATAGACAGCCACCATTTCTTTATATGGGGCAGATAGTTAGTGGTGTTGAGGTTCCGGGCCAATGGTTGTAATTATACTTTTCATGAAGTGATTTCATTTCACTAAGTTGTAGTTATCATCGGGAAATGAAGACTACTCCTTAAGCCTGATCTGGAGAGAGAAAATGAAGATCTCAATGTTTGTAGTTTTTATAAAAAAAATACCATTAGGCATAAGATGGCTTTTACTTACTCTTATGTCGACCTGAGCAACTAATCTTGCCCAAAAAACGGGGCAACACCGTTTAAGAAGTGACAGAATTAGGTTTCATATGGAAAAGTACCGTGTATTTCGTGTACGGAGTAGTGTGCGGCGTATCGGGTAATTATTAATCTCAAAAGTAGGTACTCAGACCCTGAATGATACACGGAATAGATCTTTCATAACCCCGTCGTCTGAATTCAATTCTTCTGTAGAATCACCCGCCTCGGGGACTTGAGACGCCTGCCTTCTCTTACCCCGCACTACGCGCCGAAGAACCACGGCGCTTGTACGGGGCTATAATATGGGCCGCCCCTGCAGGGTTTTTTTGTTTCGCGCAAGCGCGTAACCGACTTACATTTTCAATTAATAAGATAAGTGATCATAGAAATAATCTTTGTTTAAACACTAAAACGACACTTTTTACAAACTGTTATTGGTAGCCTATAATTTTGCTCCAAAAGGCTGGGCAACACCATATGAGAGGTGACAGGATGCGTTTTCCGATCCGGAAGTACTATGCGTTTTGCGAGTGGTGGGTAGTGTGCGGTGTTCCGGGTAAATTTAAATTTCAAAAGCACCTCATCAGATCGTTATTCATCCATGGAATAGATCTTTCATAACCCCTTCGACTGCATTCAATTCTTCTGTAGAATCACCCGCCTCGGGGACTTGAGACGCCTGCCTTCTCTTACCCCGCACTACGCGCCGAAGAACCACGGCGCTTGTACGGGGCTATAATATGGGCCGCCCCTGCAGGGGCTTTTTGTTTCGCGCAAGCGCGTAACCGACGTACATTTTCAAATAATAAGATAAGTGATCATAGAAATAATCTTTGTTTAAACACTAAAACGACACATTTTACAATCTGTCATCGGTAGCAAATAATCTTGCTAAAAAAGGTCGCAACATCATTTTGGAGGTGAAAGGGAGGGGTGTTCAGTGAGCCAGTCAGTTTTTCACAATCTGTGTCAATGTTGGCACAAAAGGATCTGCTATGATTGTGACAACATAGAAATTCAGCCTACTCCACAGGTTCCAGATTTTCAAGTTGCTCTTCGGTAAACATTTTTGATTTGATCAGAAACCGGACACCCATTGGGATTTCGATTGAAAAGCTGGAGCCGCGGCCTTCTTTTACATCGAGCGTGAGCTGCATGTTTTGCCAGTATTTGAACTGGTCTTTGGCCATATAGAAAGGTGCGCCGTACACTTCGCTCACTTTTACATCGCTTTTGCCCACTCGAAATTGCCCGGCCTTGTAGCACATTGGTGAGGACCCGTCACAGCAGCCACCGCTCTGATGAAACATGAGTTCCCCGTGCTTGTCGCGCAGCTGGTCCATGATTTCCTTGGCATCGTCGGTAATTAGAACTCTTTTTACTGGCATGGGACTTATAGATTAGAGATGAAAGATAGTAGACTACAGGAGCTCATATTCAATGTCCTGAGATTAATGACCTGAATTTCGGTTGTTAGAAAATAGGTATTCCGAAAATCCCTCCTTCATCAAGGAGTGGAATAAGGGGGTGGTTCAAATAGATCGGCTTCACAATTCACAGTATTGTGCAATCAAAAGAATCCAGTCGAACCACCCCAAGCATCTCCTTCATAAGGAGGGGATTCTTTCAGATTCGACTATTTATTGTTGAATCAAGCATTCCCGGGGGTGGGTCTGATTAGAAAAAGCCCATGGCTTTTTTATCGTACGATATCAGCATGTTTTTGGTTTGCTGATAGTGGCTGAGCATCATCTTGTGATTCTCACGGCCAAAACCAGATTTCTTATATCCGCCAAAGGCTGCATGGGCCGGGTATGTGTGATAGCAGTTCACCCATACGCGCCCGGCTTTGATGGCGCGAGGCACTTGATAGAGCTGGTGGGCATCACGCGTCCAAACGCCGGCTCCGAGCCCATACAGGGTGTCATTGGCGATGGAGATTGCGTCGTCTACATCTTTGAAGGTGGTCAGGGATGTGACGGGGCCGAAGATTTCTTCCTGGAAAACCCGCATGGAATTGTCACCACCGAAGATCGTTGGCTGCACATAATAGCCACTTGAGATGCCGTTACTGCCCACATCGGCTTTTTCACCACCGACAAGTACTTTTGCGCCTTCTTCGCGGCCAACTTCAAAGTAGTTCAGGATCTTCTCGTATTGATCATTCGATGCCTGTGCACCCACCATCGTTTCGTCATCAAGCGGATGTCCCATTTTTATCGCTTTTACCCTTTCGATTACTCGTTCGGTAAACGCATCGGCGATTGATTCCTGCACCAGGATTCTGGAGGGACAGGTACATACTTCGCCTTGGTTGAGAGCAAACAGTGCGGCACCCTCAAGCGCTTTGTCAAAATACTCGTCATCTGCGTCCATTACACTTTCAAAAAACACATTCGGGCTTTTTCCGCCAAGCTCCAGCGTAACCGGAATGATGTTTTCTGATGCGTACTGCATAATCAGCCGTCCGGTGGTGGTTTCACCGGTAAAAGCAATTTTAGAAATCCGTTCGCTGGTGGCAAGAGGCTGACCGGCTTCCGGTCCAAAACCGTTAACCACATTCAAAACTCCATCGGGAATCACATCCCCAATCAGCTCGAGCATGACCATAATACTTGCGGGTGTCTGTTCGGCCGGTTTTACCACGGTACAGTTACCGGCTGCCAGTGCAGGCGCAATTTTCCAGGCCGCCATCAAGAGCGGAAAGTTCCAGGGAATAATCTGGCCGACAACGCCAAGTGGCTCCGGCAGGTTGATGGAGACAGTATGTGCATCATGTTCTGAAATTCCGCCTTCCTGCGTACGAATAGCCGCAGCAAAATATCGGTAGTGGTCAACGACCAGCGGCAGGTCGGCATTCATAGTTTCGCGAATGGGCTTACCATTGTCGATCGTTTCTACGCGCGCCAGAAACTCCAGGTTCTCTTCAATAATGTCAGCCATTTTATTTAGTACTGATGCGCGTTCGGCTGCCGATGATTTATTCCACTCAGGAGCAGCTTTATGGGCGGCATCAAGCGCCATCTCGATGTCTTTTTCATTTGATCGCGCACATTTCGTGAAAGGTTTCCCGCCAACGGGGGAAATGTCGTCGAAATAGTCACCGTCAACCGGGGCCAGAAATTTCCCCCCGATATAATTGTCGTACTTTTCTTTAAAACTCGGGCGTTCATGTAACATGTTGATCTCCATTCGTTAATTAATTTTTTGCCCTTATAGTATGTTTAAAAAAGCGCTTTTATTCTTGGTGTAAACTCTCAAAAAATAGCGGGATCGTCTCAATTTGGTTTAAACAGGTTGTTTATCTATCATATTTAAAGACGATTACAAAAGCGCTTTTCCTGAGATTAAATTCTGCTGTCATGATCAATCAAAAGATTATCGAAAATGAAAAGAATCCGCCCCGGCAGCTTGTAGAAAACAGGACAAGTTATGCGGGCAGGGACGCCGTCTTTTCTGTGTATGATACCTACCAGGAAGCGCGTTTGGTTGAGCTTAAATCGGATAGCCCGATGTACTGCGGGATGATTTCAGGAAAAAAAGTGATACACTCCGGCAGTGAAAAACCGTTTGATTTTGTGCCCAGTGAATCTCTTGTGCTTCCGCCTGATACAACCATTTATATTGATTTTCCTGATGCGAAACTCAACGAACCTACAAAGTGCATTACGGTAGAACTTCCGTTATCTCGGATTGATGAAATTGTAGCCCGAATGAACGATCAGCTGCCACGTACCAAAACATCGGGCGAATGGGAATATGACGCATCAGCATCGGTCCACTTTTCAAATACCGAATCGGTGGACCTTTTGATTCGAAAACTGTTTCATATTTTCACTGAAGAACACAATCAAAAAGATCTGCTGATAGAAATGAACACCTCGGAGCTGATTGTTCATATGCTTCAGACTGAATCGCGCAATCTGCTCCTCAAGAATTACAGAAAGCATGTGACAAAGAGTGGCTTAGCGGCCGCCATTGAGTTTATAAGTCAAAATCTTGACCGGTCGATCTCAATAAAAAAACTCGCCGATATAGCTTGTATGAGCAAAGCGTCGTTCTACCGCTACTTTAACAATGAATTTGGGGTGAGCCCGATTGAGTACATCAATCAGGAGAGAGTTAAAAAGGCGTGTCGACTGCTGTCGGATGAACGTCTTAACGTAACAGATGTGAGTTTTAAACTTGGATATTCAAGCCTGAGTCATTTCATTAAACTCTTCAAAGAACACACCGGAACCACGCCAAAACAATACCAGCTTAAAAAGCTGAGTGATTGAGATTTAGCCCGAACCAAGATCCGAAGATCCGCAATGTCTCAATGAGAAATTGCGGATCTGCCCCATCGACAGATTTATGAAAGCCCCGACCGGCTCACTGAACATACCCTCATTACACTCATCCAGCGTTGCCGTTCCGCTTAAACTTTCACCCACTTGAGAGTCTGTGAAAAAATAGATTCCCAAATAAATTGAACCTAATCAATTTGAGGTTTCTGTCTTTTTCATCGCGACCAGTCTTTTTGACCCACCCCAACCCCTCCCTTTCTCGCCCTGGCGGGACTCGGCATGGAGGGGAACTTCGAAATAAACCTACTGGCCTTAAAAGTTTAACTGTGTCGAAATTTGTTATCGAATTTTCTCACACCCTCTTGATAGGGGATTTTAGTGCTGTCACCTAAAAGATGGTGTTTCTCCGCTTTTGGACAAGATTAAGGTCTTAGCATAGGGCAAAAGAATCTTTTAAGTATTACCATCGAGAGTTCTCAAAAATCAAATGATTGAACGCAACACTACGGGCTGAAACTGATTGAGGCGGGATGACCCGGGAATACGGCCAGCCAATTAAATGACTGGCAGGTTTGAGATTTGAGTCTGTGCAAAAAGGGTTGTTCAATAAAGAACTTTACAATAAAATAGTCATACCGGACCCCGATCCGGTATCTCCTGCCCATATCAACGATTGGAGATCCCGTATCAAGTACGGGATGACACCCTTTTTGGACAGCCTGGAATTTGATCAAGCCGTTAAAAATCTATAACCGGGCGACTCAGGAAGAGTTTTGAAAGCTATTCTAATGTTTTTAAAACATTGATCATCAATGAGTTGCGGTTATTATAAATAATTTAAGAGCCTTTCTATAAAAAAACGCTAATTATGAACAAAGTTGAGATGTTCATTACTTAGGCGGCGTGAGGAGATGATTACTTCATTATTGAATTGTACAGTATGAATAATCAACTTCTATACACTTTTAATTAATGAACAATATACGCGGAGTACAAAAGCGTAAAGCAACGCTGCGGAACTTCATCAAAAATGATGGAGGGTGACCACCACATCGATGCCTTGCCAAACGGACTAAAATTTTATAGTCCGGGCAAATCTGACGCGCTTTTCAGGCTCCCCTAACATCAGCCGCGACTGACTCTTATTAGACGGTCGCTGCTGCGCAATAAACTGAAATTATAGGAGTGATTAAGTCCCGGCAAAATTGAGTGCCGGGATCTTTTTCAACTCATACTGAGAGGAATCTCAATTATAAAAGCGCCATGAAACTAACACTATCAACATTTGTACTGAGTCTGTTCATCGCCTTTGGAGCGGTTGCCCAGGGCAATGAAACTTTGATCGAGCAGCAGGGCAGCAGTCACGATGCAATCATTGGGCAGGTGGGATATGAAAACAGCGCTATTACAAGTCAGGATGGAGAAAATAACAGCTTTGTTCTAGATCAGGCTGGATCACACCAAGCAAACATAGCGCAAGCCGGCGCTGACAACACCACTACAGTTCAGCAGTGGGCGGGAGAACAAAACAGTGAGCCGGGAGCATCCTCTATATTTGTAGAACAGGCAGGGACAGGAAATGACGTTTCTGTCAGCCAGTTTGGCGAGCATATCACAACTATTGATCAGTCAGGCACTGAGAACTCCATCGATCTGACTCAAACACAAAGTAATTCAACAGTTTCCTCTCTCGGAGAGGAATATGGCAACGGCGCTTTTGCGCTGTTGATGCAGCATGGTTTCAGCAATGATATCGTGCTGGCGCAAAATGGTTCCCACTATGCGTCTATTTCGCAGAACGGAATCCAAAACACAGCAACGGTCCTACAGGACGGACTTGACCTGGCAAACATTGCACGGGTTGAGCAAAACGGTTCGAATAATGACGCCTTGATAGAGCAGTTCGGAGGCCAGAATTCAGCCATTATCAAGCAGACCGGCAACGGGCATTCCGCCCAGATTCAACAGGTTGGCTATGGAAATCAAGCCACAGTCATCCAGAACTAACACTGAACGATTCTGAGAGAGTAATTAAGGCTCAGATGTCTAATAAATCAATGCAAATAAAACAATACAGACCTATGAAAACTCTACTTACACTTATAACAGCACTGCTTTTTACAGCAGGATCGGCTTTCGCACAAACAAATGACGCATCTATCGACCAGGTGGGTGATGATCACGAAGCAACCATTACACAGGCAGGTTCCATGAACATGGCCTATGTAGAGCAAACAGCAGATGCCGGCCGTGAAGGCGACGATATTGGAACTGCTACTGTTGCGCAAGAGGGTTCAGATAACTATGTAAATCTTTTTCAGAGAAACTTCTTTGGAGACAGTGAAGCCACAATTACTCAGCTCGGTGACGGGAACAGCGTTAGGGGATCAAGCCTGGGGTCTGCATTCAAGCAAAACCACGGGTTGAACGTCATTGACGTGATGATGGAAGGCGATGATAACACTTTATACAGCCTTGTCGGTAGTGCAGCGCAAAAGAACGTAAACACGCTCCTGCTCGATATCCTCGGCAGTGATAACAGTGTGGGACTTTTCCAGCACTTCGGCTATGGAGACGTAGATATCGAAGGTGACCTGAACGTGGTTACGCTGAGTCAACGTGGTGGCAGCAATGCAAACGCTCAGAGCGCATATGTAGACATTCTCGGAAGTGACAACATGGTGGGCATTACTCAAACCGGAGATGCTCACACAGCAAATGTTGATGTGACCGGTTCTTACAACACATCTACAATTACACAAAGTAACTAACTATCAATACCTAACCTGTGCAGTATCGACGCTGCACAGGAACAGGGTTATCAAGACAAAAATAAAATAACAGAGAATTACTATGAAAAAATTAACAACACTTTCAATCGCACTGCTTTTTACAGCAGGATCGGCTTTCGCACAAAGCAATGACGCTACTGTTGACCAGAGCGGCGGCAGCAACGATGCAACAGTAGCCCAAATGGGAGCTAATAACGAGGCTTCGCTGACACAAATCAATTACAACAGCACCGGCCACCTGGCGGATATCCTTCAGAATGGAGAAAGCAATATAGCGACTGTTCGGTCGCAGGGCGGCGTGGGTATGAACGAAGTGGACCTTGATCAGATCGGAACATCCAATGAGGCGACGATTGTTCAGTTTTGGGGACAAAATACAGCGGATGTTCTTCAGGATGGAACGGACAACGTTACCAATATTCAGCACAGAGGCTCTTATCAGTCCTCTGCTGTTGTTACACAGTCAGGTGCAGAAAACAGCGCCACGATTCTGGACGTAGGTCAAACCGGATCAAACCCAAACACCGGCAATAGTGCGGATGTTGATCAAAGCGGTGACAGTAATGATGCAACAGTAACCCAAATAGGCAGTGATAACGAGACGTCGCTGACACAGCGCAACTACGGCAGCTCTGGTCACGTGGCGGATATTCTTCAGGATGGAAGTGGTAATATTGCAGATATTCTCTCCCAGGGTGGAGTGGGCACAAACGTTATCGATCTGGATCAGATCGGGACATCCAATGAGGCAACCATTGCTCAGCTTTGGGGCCAGAATACAGCTGATGTTCTTCAGAACGGAACAGCTAACATCTTAAATATTCAGCACCGTGGATCTACTCAGTCTTCTGCCGACGTGACGCAACTTGGCACAGGTAACAGTGCTCTGATATTTGATATTGGACAAACCTCCACTAACCCAAACACCGGCAATAGTGCAGAAGTTTATCAGGATGGTGCAAACAACACAGCATCCATCGGCCAGTTTTCAGACTCAAATACTGCTACTGTTAACATGACAGGAAACGGCAATTCAGCGACGATCTCGCAATAAACAAACAATCCAAAGTCCTGTGCAGCTATAAGTTGCGCAGGCATTGGATTTTTCAAGAGTTAAAATAAACATGAAATTAAAAAGAGATATATCATGAAAAAATTATCAACATTAACACTCGGACTCTTCTTCGCAGCAGGATCGGCTTTCGCGCAAAGCAACGAGGCTACGGTGAGTCAGGCCGGGGATCAAAACGAAGCAACCATTCAGCAGGTGTATCAGGCAGGTGGTTCCGGTGACAACAACGAGGCTTTCACTACGCAGACCGGTAATCTCAACGTTGTGGCAGGATTGAAGCAGCGGGGAGCCGGAAACTGGCACGGTATCGTGCAAACTGGCGACAATAACCTTGTGGACCGCTACCCGAACCAGGGTTCTTCCCAGGGCGGCAGCTATGACGGCTATATCTCCATTACGCAGCTTGGTGATGATAACAAGGTGTGGGATGCAGACCAGGCGGGCTCCGAAAACAGCTTAACGGTAACACAAAGAGGTGGAGACATTGTTAATGTTGAAGCCCAGATAAGTCCGGAAGGCGGAGTCGGGAATGCGATCGTCATCGATCAGTATGGCGGTGGAAATGCAGTTGGAGAATTTAGTCCCAACGGTTCAGGCGCGTACCAGGAAGGCGAAGGAAACTCCATGGACATTACACAAGATGGCGGGGCGAAAGCCGGCATAGCCTCTGTATATGTGAGCGGTGCTACCGAAAAGTTCTTCAGAAGCGCCATTGAGGGCGGCCAGGGACTTATTCAGCTTGGAGATGACAACATGTTGACAATTGAGCAGGATGGCGCAAGCACCGTCGGTTTCGTGATTCAGAAAGGAGATCTGAACAAAGCGAGCGTATACCAGACTGGTGATTTGAATACTGCCACTGTTAGCCAGGTTGGAAACAGCAACGAGGCTATAATTACCCAGAGCGGAATCTGATAAATCACTTCATCTTATCCCCGGTGGGTTCCCTTGGAGTTACCCGCCGGGCACAGATGACAGGAGATTTTAGAGATAACAACGGAGTGAATCAATAGAAGTGGAAGTTAACCTCTGTAAAGTAAATAAGCTTACCATAAAAAACTGCTTTAGAGCATAGATGAGAATTACATCCATCAATATCCAGAACCAATTGTTCTGAGTGTACATTTGCAACCCCGTACGGTTTGATCGCCGTGCGGGGGATTCGCTAAATCGTCTTATAACAAAAAATAATTACAAAGATAAAGCAATGAAAAAATTACTAACACTTTCAACAGCACTGCTTTTTACGGCAGGGGCTGCTTTTGCACAAAGTAATGAGGCAACTCTCAGCCAGGATGGCGATGATAACGAAGCCAACATTGAACAGGTTGGCGGTAATAACAGCGCTGAACTGAACCAGGGCTTCGAAAACAATGGCGTCATCCAGGGCCAAAATAACGCCTTTGGTGAAATTCTCCAGGATGGGGAAGGAAACGATGCCACTCTGAACCAGCGCGCCTGGGGTAATGATGGCAACGAACATTCAATTGACCAGCTTGGTGATGCCAATGTTGCAAATGTTGATATCTATAACGGGAACAATTTCGGCATCCTGGTACAGGAAGGTTCTGAAAATAATGCACGAATGGTTCAGTCAGGCTCAGAACACGAGTCATATATCATCCAGACAGGCGATGAGAACTATGCACGGAGCAGCTCCACCGCGGGAAGCGGCAACGTTACGGCGATAGCGCAGGGTATTCCGAGCGTCTTTGCAGGCATGGGTGGCCCTCAGCAACTGAACCTGGGCTTATCTTTTTCCCCTACTGCTGGAAATGCAGCTACGCTTGGCGTTAAAGGAAGCGACAACATGGCCGGAATTCTTCAGATTGGATTAAATAACAACGCAGGATCTAACCCGCAATCGAGCGGTGCCCTCGGTATCAGTATTGAAGGAGACGGTAACGTTGCTGGAATTGCGCAGTTAGGCAGTGATAACACTGCGAACATCTCTGTACTTGGAAATACCAACATCGCGCTTATTGGTCAGATGGGAAGTTCCAACACAGGGTCCGTTATGCAGGACGGATCAGGAAATTCTGCTTTAATTGTTCAAGACGGCGGTTCAGGATCGGTATTGCCGACACCGGTACTTGACTAATTACTGAGCGAAAAATGCTTCATACGGTATCCGGAAAACGCCGGATAATATACTATAGAATTAATCCGGTAAAAAACCGGGTTCAAACAGGAGGAATAATGAAGAAACTACTAACGGCTTTTACCCTGGTGCTTTTGATGGCCGGTGCAGCAACAGCCCAGCAGAATGATGCAGAAATTCAACAGATTGGCGGAGACACAAATGTGGCGATGATCGGTCAGTCCGGAATGCTCAACACAGCATTTATCAGCCAGGAAGCAGACAATGATGAGGCCAGCATTCAGCAAAGCGGTGATAACAATATCGCCACTGTTCTGCAGGGATTTCATGTTGATGCAAACGGCTATGATACCGATGCTGAAATTATTCAGATTGGTAACAGAAACGAAGCCACCATCACACAAACAGGGCGGCATGAAGTGTCCGGATTTATCCATCAAACAGGCGATGATAATATCGCTTTTATTGAACAGGATAAAACGGACGACTTTAACAACGCCCGCGTACAAATCATCCAAACCGGCGGTGAAGAAAACTTTGTCCTTCAGCAGCAGGAGGACCGGCGCGGCGTATTTGGTGAAGTTCTTCAGGATGGATCGGAGAACTATGTGCATCAAACACAAACGATTGGTGGCGGCGGAAGCGGTCAATTTTCACATGTGTTAAGTAAGCAGCTTGGTGATTTTAACACAGCGGATGTTGACCAAAACGGTGAGCGCGGCAGTGGTGAAACCCACCAGCATGGTGATGATAACGATGCGTTCATTACCCAGGACGGGGATGAAAATTCCGGACATATCCTTCAGGAAGGCATGTTGAATATGGCAACTATCAACCAGATGGGGAATTTGCATAATGCCAATATCCACCAAAATGGAGAAAGTAACACTGCTTCTATTACGCAGAACTAATCAAGTATTATCTCTTGAGCCGAAACAGATTTCCGAAAGATCTCTAATCAGGGACTTTCGGTTTATGTTTCAACTTTCTGGTGCAATGTTAATGCACAATTTTAGAAAGCCAGGATTTGGGTGATTGTGAGAATGGAGGGAAAGACCTAAAAATAAATTTATATAGAACGAATAAGAGAGTTTTTTTTGATAGGTCGAGAAGCGCTTACAAAAATGTGGCGCAGGCTAAATAAATCAAGTTGAACCTATTAACGAATAAATCGTTTTCAGGTTTTTAACACAGGGGAAAGAGTGATGACAAAACACGAATATCATATTGCGCTGGTGCTGCTTGCGCTGATTACCGCGGGTGTTCTTGGATATCAGATGCTAAATACAGAGACACATCGCGGAAACGGCGATTGTACGCTGGCGCTCTACTTTTCAGGTCCGAACGGGTGTAACAATAAACCACAGGTTCAGTCAATTTCCGGCTCCGCATTTGCTAAGAGAATTGAAGATTATTTTTCTCCCGAAAAGAGATCGCATTATGATATAAGTATGGAAACCTCACCCTTTGCTCAGAAAAAGACGTCAGAAGGCCCGATTGAGAATCCTAAATCGAAAAGGAGTTCAGAGTTTGATGCGCTGCCGGTCATAAAGTGTACTGATCAGCACCGGGCACTGGATGATACGACGTTTTTAATATTTGAAAATCATGAGCGATACTTGCGATCGGTATTAAAAAGGATACACTGAGTAATCAAATAGACCGATAAATCTATCAGGGTGGTTAAAAACACTGATAAAAGGCTCAGGCTATTTGATCAAGCGAATTTCTGGCACATCTCATCTCATCTCATCTTTTCTTGCTTGCCATTGATCTGTCTATATAGTTAAGAAAAGGTTTACAGAACCAAACTTTAAGTTTGAAGTACCAATTTTGGTAAGGCAGAGCTCACTGCGTACAGGATTGTATCAAGTAAAACATGCTGATGTTCTGTTTAGATAAAGTAAATACACCGAGCTAAGAGTAAATCTAGTACGTGCATGCTTTGGTTTATATAATAATTGATCAAAAGCTGATTAATAAAAATGCGATTGGGTCGATAACATTAGAAAGCTCGACATACTCAGGACTGTAAAAGATCCTGTTAGTGTTGCCCGAAGCATGCTGAGTCATGTTTATTTAAAAAATTATCATCAAATGTACTTATGAAGTCACGAATTTTAAGCGCAATGTCCATGCTGGTTGCTGCGGGAATTCTGTTCAGTTCCTGTGCGAAGGATACAATTGAAGCAGAAACATACGGAGGGATTGAAGGCATCGTCATCAACGGTGAGACAGAGGAAGGGGTCGGTACGGTTAATATAACCACCACGCCAGCTACAAATGCAATTTTTACAGAAACTGACGGCACATTCACTATTCCTAATATCCCGACCGGGAACTATACGGTTCAGGCTCGGAAAACAGACTTTAGCAGCAGTTCAGTGAGCGTAGCCGTAAGAGAGGGGGTGGTTGCCACAGCCTTTATTTCAATGAACCCTGAAGAAGAGGAGCCCGATTCCTCTGTGACGAGGGATGAATTTTCTGCCGGAATAACTTCGTGGTTTAACGACGTGGATGGAGACACAACGCATGTTGAGATTAATTACAGAGTTGAAAATAACAGCGATTCCGGGACTATCAGTAACTATGAAGTCTATTTCCAGGTGGAAACTGTCAGCGGCATTAGTTTCTATTTTGATATAGCCGGTGAAAATCTTCAGGCTGGCCAAAACCGAAGTGGTAATTTCAGAGGTTATATCCGCGATAATGAAGCAACAGAAGTAAACATCAATGACGTTTGGATCTCTGATTAGCAATACGGCGGACCAGCAGAATGAATTTCATAAGATTGATCATATTCACAGCCACATTAGCACTCGTCGGGATTTCTGCGATGGCTCAGGCAGCAGCGGACACAGCAAGTATTTACATCAAACAGTCAACAGGCGATAATGCGGTGCTCCCTGAAAACAGGACTGAATTCAATGAACGGCCGGCACTCACCCAAAATAATATTCGATCGATTTCACTTTATTATTCCGATCAGGATGAGTGGATTACCATCAGCAGCCATGAGGATCTGCAGTGGGGAACCAATGACCTGATTGGGGATTCTGAGTTTGGCCTTGAGGGGGATTCCCTGGCCAATAATGGTGACACTCCTCCAATAAGGCTGGCAGAACTGCTCAGTAGCATGGTCAGAAACCGGGGTAACGTTGCGGGCGATGAGGGCAGAGAAGTGTCAAATACGCCAATGTCAGCCGATGATGAGGCCATGAACGCCTTCAGGAAAGCGTTTGAAGCGGTTATGCAGGAAGAGAATGAAGTGAATCCTGAGACGGAATCGGAAGACAGTGTAGAATTACCCGAAATGTATGGAAATGTGGCAGGAATTGTTCTTGATGAGACCCGCTCAAAAACAGGGCGAGACTTTTATAACGCGTTTTACGAAGCATGGTCTAAGTGGAAAGGTGTAGAAAATTCTGTGGTTCGGGTAGCTGAAAAACCAGGACCGGGATTAGGAAGCATCGTTTATGTTGAAGTGAATTACGAAGAGATATTTGAACTCAGGCTTCGGCCGGGAGATCAGCGAACAAAGCAGGCAGGAGATGTAGCCGCTGCGCGAACGCTCAGCTACTTGAAAGAAAATTCCAACAAAACATTAACCTATTAACAATTTGATATGAAACGCACCGCATTACTTCTTGCTGCAAGTTTGATTACGGGTCTGTTTTTGAACGTATCATCCGTAACTGCCCAGGAAATGGTTTGGCGACCTCTTAACCCCGCCTTTGGAGGAAACCCAGGCAACTATGGATGGTTGCTCAACAGTGCAAATACGCAGAACCTGCATGAAGAGACCCGTGAATCGGGATTTCAGCGAGACCCGCTAGCTGATTTTCAAAATTCGCTGCAGCGGCAGGTGCTTTCGCAGCTCACACGCGATATTGTACGGCGTGAATTTGGGGAAGGGGAAGCTCTTGAAGAACAGCGGTTTGAATTTGGCGAGTTTAATATTGAAGTCAACCCCGGCACTGACGGTGTTCAGATTCGAATATTTAACATACTGACAGGCGACGAAACCAGCGTAACGATTCCAAATTTTTAAATTATGAAGGCCATATCAACTGTAATTTTATCTGGCATTATTGGCGTTGCTCTCCTGAGCGGCTGTGCCGGAACTATGAAACCGATGCATACGGAACGAGCCACGCTTGGAACTGTAAGCGAGGTATATCCACAGCTGAAGGAGCTGCCCCAGCCACAGGAAAAAATTGTAGCTGCGGTCTACCGATTCAGAGATCAAACCGGGCAGTATAAACCATCGGACAGAGTGGCAAGCTGGTCAACAGCGGTGACCCAGGGCGCAACATCGATCCTGATGAAAGCAATGGAGGAGTCGGGCTGGTTTGTGCCGATTGAGCGAGAAAGTATTTCCAACTTGCTGAACGAGCGGCAAATTATTCAGAGTATTCGCCAGCAGCATTCCGGGCCGCAGGGACCCCAGCCGCTTCCGCCGCTTCTATTTGCCGGTGTGATGCTTGAAGGCGGAATTGTTGGCTACGATACAAATGTGATTACCGGTGGAGCCGGCGCGCGATATCTAGGTACGGGCGGATCGGGTCAGTATCGAAAAGACCAGGTAACGATCTATCTGCGGGCCGTATCAACCCAGAGCGGCCGCGTGCTGAAGACGGTACACACTACAAAATCGATTATTTCTCAACAGCTCGACAGCGGCGTGTTCCGGTTTATAGATACCAACCGGTTGCTTGAAACAGAGGCCGGCTATACTTATAACGAGCCGCCGGTGATGGCCGTCACAGAGGCGATTGATGAAGCAGTAAAACAGCTTATTCTTGAAGGGGTAGAAGCAGACATCTGGACGCCGAACAACCCTGACGAGATTCTTGCTTACCGCGAACGATTTAATTTTGAGAAGCAAAAAGAGGAACAGCTGAAGCGCGATTATTTTGGCCTTATTGACCAGCCGGATCTCCGTGGCGGATGGTCGGTATCGACAAATGCATTTCTTGGAACAATTATCGGCAATTACAATAACCCTGACGTAAACCCCGGTGTAATGCTGCACTTTGAGAAAGGGATAACCCGAAACTTTGCCCTGCGTCTTGGCGGTCAGCGCACCCGGATCAGCGCACCCAATGCATTTTCTAACCCGGTAAATGCGGCTGATCTGCTGCTGAATGTTTACATCACGCCAGGCTATAACTTGTCGCCGTTTATGGCAGCCGGCGGCGGTGCATTTATTTTTGATAAAAAACATCCGGAGCTTGAAGACCAGGTGCTTCCATTTGTAGGCTTTGAAGCAGGGTTCGATTACCGGTTCAACAGCCGTTTTGGGGTAAAACTCAGTTCAAGCTATCGCTACCTGCTCATTGATGGCCTTGATGGTGTTTCGATGGGCAAGTATAACGATCAGCACTGGGGCGTGAATGTTGGCGTTACCTATCAGCCAGGATTTCTGAATTAAGTTGGTTGTTTGAGTTTTTGAGGAACTATCCGGCATGACTTTGACCCACCCCCGTCCCCTCCCTATCTCACCCTGACGGGATTCGACATGTAGGGGAGCTCCTAAATGAGTATATCATCTTAAAATAAATAGAGGACTGCAATAACTGTAATTCAATATATTCATAAGCTCCAGAGAAGGATTGTCCGACTGTACCATCATAAATGAACTACTCATTAATGTAGAAGATCAGTAGAAGTTATTTTCCAATAGATTTTTTTGTACACAGAAATTTAATATTATTTGGCGGCGTATTTCAAACCTGAGCAGATCTAGTAGTCTTATACGCCGCCCTTAAAATTAAAAAAGAAACTGTCATGTCGACTGAATCCCGATGTGTTTTTTAAGAGGGATGAGCGGAGACATCTCCCTGTGCTTGGAACCATCCTCGACAAATCTTAAATAAAATCTTGCTAATAGAAAGGAGACCTCTCGGCTACACATCGAAAAATCACCGCTGTTTCGCTCGAGGTGACAGTGGCGTTGAAGGTGAAAAGGCGGCGCACAAAATTCAAAAACTTATTGACAACCAAAAACTACGTCGCAAGGCAAAACTTTTCAAGTTTGGAAACTCGATATGCTATATTTGTACACAAGGCATGAATCTACTTCCGTCATATAACTTTTCGAGGGATGTTAGTCATCTTTATTTTTTTCAAGCCGAAACTCTTTCGTTAACTCACCAACCTTAACCGTAAAATATCCTTCTTCCAGAATCGGCTGACCATTTCTGTCGGGATAGGAGAGCTGCTCAGACGGTTGGATTTCAAACTGAACTCTCTTCGTTTCGCCTGGTTCAAGCGCTATTTTTTCGAAGTGCGCCAGCTCTTCTACCGGTCTCGTGATAGTGCCAACGTGGTCGGTTATGAACCAGAGTACGCTTTCCATCCCTGCTCGATTCCCTGCATTAGTAACGGCAACGGAGGCCGATAACGACCCGTTTTCTCCAATAAACGATTTACTTAATCTTAAATCTGAGTAAGTGAAGGTAGTGTACGACAATCCATGGCCAAACGGATAGAGAGAGGTTGGCTGGCTGACCTGTGATATTTGGTTAGCGTCCTCTTCATCAAAATCGTAATTGGCGCTGGGCTTATGGTTGTAGGGTGTAAAATGGCTGGGACTTTCGGGGTAAGAGATGGGGAGCTTGCCGCTTGGATTCACCGCACCACTAATAATTTCAGCAATTGCATTCGCACCCTGAAAGCCCGGTAAACCGGCATGAAGGATGGCGTCTGTTTTTTCTTCAACGGATGTAATCAGCCGCGGGCGGCCCTGAACAAGTACGAGAACGAGCGGTGTGGCAGATTCAGATAGCCTGGAAATTTCATCAAGCTGATTCTGTGGAAGTGTTAAATCAGAAATGTTGCCGACAAACTCAGTATAGGGCTCCTCTCCACCTGCATACACAATGAGGTCGGCTGCATCAATCTGCTGTTGGGATGGCGTCTTGGTAACATGTTCGATATCAGCATCCGGGTATTCCGCTCTGAGTGCATCGAGGATTGTCATCATATCGTCAGGGTATCGTTCTTCATTTGCTCCCTGCCATGCCAGTGTCCAGCCGCCGGCGAGGTTACGTTTGCTGTCTGCGGAGGGGCCTGCAACCAGTATTCGGGTTGGATTTAAGACCGGTAAAACCCCGTTCTTATTCCGAAGCAGCACAATCGATTCGCGGGCGGCCTCCAGGGCTTTCACTTTGCTTTCAGTTGTTCCTATTCGATTGAGCCGTTCATTTGATGGATATGGATGTTCAAATAGCCCAAGTTCAAACTTGAGCCGGAGAATGCGCCGTACCGACTCATCAATTCGATCTTCCGTGATTCTGCCTTCATCAACCAGTGCCTGCATCGCCTCGTTGAATTCAAGCGTGAGTGGCGTCATACTCATGTCAATGCCGGCCATGACAGAGCGAAACGTTGCCTCCTTGAAGTTTTCTGAGATAAAATGAAAATCAACCAGTTTTTCGATATCGGCCCAATCCGTAACAACCACGCCGTCAAAGCCCATCTCGTCGCGCAGCAGTTCGGTTACCAGTTCATAAGAACCATGCACCGGTATGCCGTTGATTTCTCCGCTGTTTAACATTACAGTTTTAATTCCCGCGTCAACAGCTGCCTGGAACGATGGACGATGAAACTCATGAATTGCCTGTTTGGGAATGTAGGCAGGCGAGCGGTCCCAGCCTGATTTTGGATCAGAGTATCCAAGGAAATGTTTGGCTGTTGCGGCAACATTGTAGGGCTCAATCTCTTCATTTCGCTGGTATCCGTTGATATACGACTCACCCATACGGGCGGCAAGTCGCGGATCCTCTCCAAACGTTTCATAAATTCGCGGCCAGAGCGGGTTGACCCCGATATCAAGAATCGGCGCAAAGTTCCAGTGGTGACCAAGATCAGCGGTTTCATAGGCGGTCACCCAGCCGGTGTTGTAACTGTGCTGTGGATTGAAAGTGGCACCAAGATTTATGTTATGAGGAAAGATCGTGCCGCCCTCCAGGTAATTGGCACCGTGCACGTGATCGATGCCGTAGATAATAGGAATGCCCAGCCGGCTTTCTTCCATGGCCAGGCGTGTCAGTTGATTCGTAAACCGGAACCACTGCTCAGGCGGGACGGCTTCACCGTTTAAAAATGATCCGATGTGATGGTTGCCGATCAGGTCGCGTGCTTTTTCTTCAACGAGTTCAACATCAGCCTGTTTGCCGGTTGGGTTGATGGTTGTAATATTGAGCTGCGTCATTTGACCGATCTTCTCGTAGACCGTCATCCGGTTCAGCAGATCCTCCACACGGTCCTCTATAGCCGCATCCGGGTTTTGGTAGGTTGGTGTCTGGGATTGAACAGGCTGAGTCATAGCAAGAACGAATAAAATTAAAATAGGAAGAACGGAGTATTTCATGGTCTCAGCAATTAAATTTTAAAATAATTCTGTGTGAGTACCGGGGCGGATGCCAAACTGATACACGCCGCAATAAGTGTGTCCTTCTAATTAATAAAATAAATATATACCAGATATGAATAGGTGCATTTAAATTCAGTTGTATGGATTATTGATTGCGTCCTGCTTTTCCAGCAGAGCTATGATTGAAATGTAATATCATGCAGCGCAATTCATTGAACCTGAACCGTGTGATCTGTGTTATTTATTAATTAGGATAAAAACATAATCGGAGACTCTATGAAACGAGTGATTGAGACAGAACGAATTCCTATCAACCTGTGGGTAGACGATATTGAAGAAGGAGCCCTTGAACAGGCAAAGGATATTGCAAACCTGCCGGTATCTTTCAGCCACATTGCTATCATGCCGGATACTCACCAGGGATACGGTATGCCCATTGGCGGCGTGCTGGCTACGGAAAATGCCATCATTCCAAATGCAGTGGGAGTTGATATCGGGTGTGGCATGTGCTCGCTGCGGACAAACCAGCAGGAGCTGGACAGAGACCGCCTCAAAAAAATTATGGGAAGGATCCGCGATACTGTGCCTGTAGGATTCAGCCATCACGATAGCAAACAGGATAAAAAATGGATGCCGGAGATGGACAGTGAACTGCCAATTATACAAAAGGAGTATGAAAGCGCACGGAAGCAGGTAGGCACGCTTGGGGGCGGTAACCATTTCATTGAAATTCAAAAAGGGTCGGACGGGTACATTTGGATTATGATCCATTCCGGCTCACGGAATATAGGCTATACAGCGGCTAAGCACTACAACGACATTGCAAAAGAGAAGAACGAAGGCCGCGATGATGTGCCGAAAAACCTGGCATTCTTTCGGGAGGATACGAAAGAATTTTCCCTCTATACGAACGAGATGAACTACTGCATCGATTTTGCACTGGCGAATCGAAAGCTCATGATGGAGCGCGTGAAAGACGCATTTGAGAAAGAGGTGTCGGATGTTGAGTTTTCAGATTTCATTAATAAACCGCACAACTTTGCGGCGCGTGAAACTCATTTCGATAAAGAGCTTATCATACACCGCAAAGGAGCGACTCGGGCCCGCGAGGGTGAACTTGGGATGGTGCCCGGATCGCAGGGTTCACCATCATTTATCGTAAGGGGAAAAGGGAAACCTGAGGCGTTTGAATCGTGCTCGCACGGTGCCGGGCGGGTGATGAGCCGGACCAAAGCGAAGGAGACGCTAAGCGTTGAAGAGCAGTCAAAGCCGATGGAAGAGAAAGGAATTATTCATGCTATAAGGCATAAAAGTGACCTTGATGAAGCTCCCGGATCATATAAAGATATCCAGGAGGTCATGAAAAATCAGTCAGACCTGGTGGATATTGTGATTGAGCTGGAGCCGATGGCGGTCATTAAGGGGTGAGAGGTTAGTTGAATACTACATATTGATTATAAAATAGTATAGGAAAGAGTCCCCCTTAAAAAAGGGGGAAATAGGGGGATGTCTATCAAATTCTTGTAGATCCAATGGACACCCCTCTAAATCTCCCCTTTTTAAGGGAGACTTTTAATCTGATCTTTTTAAAAATTTATTAATCGAATATAGCACTGAACTACCGGTCGAAATAATCAGCAAGAGCAGATGCCATTGCCTCTTTATCATCTTTCAGGTCTTTGATGATCATACCTTTTTCAAGGAGTACAATACGGCTGCAAATATCCGTGACATGGGTCAGATCATGACTTGAAATCATAAATGTGGTGCCGTTATTTTCGCGCTCATCTGTAACAAGTCTCTTCAGGCGGTTTTGGGAAGTGGGGTCCAGGTTTTCAAAAGGTTCATCTAATATAATAATATCCGGTTGACCTAAAAATGCTGCCGCTATACCAACTTTCTTAAGATTTCCTTTCGACAGATTGCGAATATATTTTGACTTACCCAAAATCTCGTCATTGAACAGCGGGCTGAACCGGCTGAGATGATGTTCAAGTTCATCGGCACTTAACTCGTAGATCTTTCTCAGTGTTTCAAAATATTCATCCGGTGAGAGGAAAGGCAGCAGCATGTGCTCATCAAGATAAGATCCCACAAAGTTTTTCCATTCTTCATTTCCACTAACGTTATTTCCATTTATCTCCACCCGGCCTGATGAAGCCCTGATGAGATCAAGGGTCAGCTGAAAAAAGGTTGTTTTTCCTGCCCCGTTATTTCCAACCAGGCCGAAGCATTCCGACTCTTGGATGGTGAGCTGCCCGATGTTTAAAACCTCGTCGCTTCCATATCGTTTTCTTAGCTGTTCAACCTGGATCATGTGCCGCGCCTGAATGATGATGAGATTTTATGACGGTTTCGGTCGAGTATGTTTACCGTTACGTTAATGAGTTGTTTATGAAAAAGAAGGCCCGTAATTCCGGCTAAGCATACGGCGGCAAGGGCTGAATATGCATCAAACAAAATGTGCACTGGAATGTAGATGAGGTAAGGAACCAAAAACAGAGGAATAACCATCAGGAATTGCGAGATGCCGATACCGTCGTAGTTGAACATAGCACCTTTGTTAATGTCAATCGGCTTGGGCTCCCAAAGTGCCATCATCACGATAATGTGGATACCGAACCCAAGATTAAATAAGAGGCCGGCCGTGTGAACCAGCAGTATCTGCCAGCCAAAGTAGAGATAGGGAAGCGACAGGATATAGGCCAGCACAGTTGTCATAGACAGAAGCAGTATTTTACCCCGGACGAGGTCTCTCAAGCCACTGTTTTTGACCATAAAGAAATCAAAAAATGACGAATTCCAGCTTAAGAAAAACTGTGCATACTGAACAAAAAATATTCCTGTGATAAAGATTCCTAAGAACAGGTGAAACCCGGTTAAGACAAATGATTCACCCGTATCAGGCATCTCATAAAACAGAAGGCCATAGAGTAAAAATAAAGCTGACATGGCAAGGTAACCACGGCTTTTCTTATGTCTGAGAATCAGCTTTAGTTCTATGTCGGCCAGCACGCCCGGCGCTCCAAACCGGTTAAACAATTGAGAGTCTGATCTGCTGAAAGCTAATGATTTGGATTTTACGGCTTGATCGAGGTAAGCATTTTTAGAGTAATACCGGTGTATGAGGCGATAACTCAGAAAGAAGAAAATCAGGCTAAGAGCCAGAGGCAGCGGCCCTGATAGTGAATAGGAAAAGAAGGGGGCTGTAACGAGACCAAGATTAAAGAGGTTAAAATACAGCAGCACAAATGGCAGGGAAGCTGCGGTAAGCACGGCTATAAGTCCCGGTACTGATGATTTGGCAACAGTTTCCTTTGTCCAGAGCGTAAGCCAGTGTAAACTCAGGCTGAGAGCAACAAGTGTGCCCAGCCATAGTGATGCGGAAAGAGCACCATAGGCAGTGGCTAGTTCGGTAATTGTAATGGGCAGAAATAGAATTACAGCTGTAACTGAAAAGGTAGACAGCACAGACTTACCCAGTAAATAATGGACAATGCCGGAGCGTTTGATGGGCAGATGCAGGTAGCGGGCCAAATCAAATAAAGGCTTCTTTTGCAGGAAAATACGGGTCACAAATTCAGCTGCCAGATAGTATATAGCGGCTGTGTTGAGGAAAGACGGAATGTCCTTAATCCCAAAATAGGTTTTGAGGATAAGCCCGAGAAAAACTGCAATTCCGACCAGGTAAAACAGGATAAATGCTATCAGCAGGAGCGTAAATATAGAGGATACGATATCACGCCCAAATGATAACGAACGAGTTTTTTCAAGTACAAGCAGCCTGATGAATTCAGGTGTCATTTGTCTTCCTGACTTTAGCATGCCATATAGTAAGCGACAGCGAAATCAGATTCAAGTGCCGGAAATTAGAAAGCAGGCATAAATACTTTCAATCATCAATAATCCTAAAGATCAACACTGCCAGTTCAGAGATTAGTAAGACAATGTCTCATAATTTAAGTGTCGGAAATCCTTCAGCAGACACAATTCGAAATCATCAGAATAGGCATTATCTTAAACTTAAGTTTAATTTCAGCACAATCATGGCTTTTAGAAACACAGACAAAAAACCGACAGTTAGCGAGCTGGAGGAGTCAGATGACTACAAGAAACTGCAGGAACTGGATCATAACGAGATGGTGCCGTTTCTTTTGAAGAATCTGAAAAACAGGAACCCGGTTAACGCGGTGTTTAAACACGGCACAATGTTGCTTATTGCTCTAATACTATTTGTATGGATCGGGCGATGGAATACAAACGCATTTTTTATCGGCCTTGGAGCGGGACTCCTTTTTACGTTTACAGTTGGGCTGATTCTCCATGAACTGCTCCACCTGATTGTTTATAAACTTTTGGGCGCTAAAAAGACAAAGCTAAAACCGTTGTGGGATCAGGGGGCTGTAGCTGCAGTGGCGGACCATTTTGTAGTGTCGGAAAAAGAGTTTTACTGGCTCGCCTTTACGCCTTTTGTGGTGCTCACATCAGCAGGGCTTGTGGGTCTGTTTATGACGACTGGATGGATTTTTTACGGTGTATCGATCTTTCTGGTGATGCACGCCACGGCCTGTATAGGCGATTTTTCGCTGGCCGGATATATGTATGAGCATCGGAAAGAAGAGATATATACGTATGATGATGTGAAAAATGACAGAAGTTTTTTTTACAAAAGAACTCCGGAGAATGATAAAGGTGAGGCACAGGATTGACACGCATTACATTTTAGGTATCTGTCCTCTGATTTCACCGAGCTGATGGCGGTTTGATGTGACGTTTATGTAGAGTTGGCCCTCTCGTAATGAATTACGCAGCGCGTCGGTAAGTATAAACGCATTCTCCTCTTTTTTGAACACGCCTGCAGTTATGCTTTCCGCAATCTCCGGCTTCAGACGTAGCATTCGGTGACCGGACTTTCCAATTTTACCGTATTGAACATAAGCGGCCCGGTAGACCCCGCGAAGGTCATGGAACTCTCCTTCAATAAAAAGAGAGTCACTTTCAATCGTAATGGTAGCGAATCCAATAGCCGGGGTTTGCACAACAGGTATGTGGTTGTAACCGGCAAGAGTAGTTTCAGAGGAAACCTGTGCAAGAGCAGGTATTACCCAAAAAGTAAAAATAAATGATGCAGCCAATCCATGTCGTAATCGCATGTAACTCCTGTTTTTAGATTAACGATACCTTGTGGAACAACGTATTGAATCGTACGAATTTATATTCCGACCAGAGAAAATTTGTGGGTTGAAATTGGTTCTGATTTTGTTGAAAATACTTTAAAGATCTGAATTCGATTATCACATTCTGGTTACAAAAGCCGCCCATAAAAAGGGAATAGAAGGAAATTGATTCCGTATAATTCAAACCGGAATTAGTAAGGCATATTGATTCTTTGACCGAATAACTGTACTTATTCAATTACTTTCCAAAAAGCTTCATTATTCAACAAGTGCGTTTTAAAAATAAAAGCCCTATATCCGCAACCGAAATGTTTGTTCATCTTTCCGATTATCCTCTGCCTGAATATGAAGAATTTTCGCTCTGTCACTGGAAGCCCCTAATTTTGCCCCAAAGACGGGCAACACCATTTAAAAGGTGGCAGGATGCGTTTTCCGATCCAGAAGTACCATGTATTTTGCGGCTTAGGGTAGGGTGTGGTGTTTCGAGTAAATTTAAGTCTTAAAAACACCTATTCAGCCAATCAGGCTTCCACGGTTTATATCAGTCATACCCCCTCCGACTGAACTCATTTCTTTTGCGAAATCCATTGCCTCGGGGTGCCTGGACGGCCCGCATTTCTAAACCCCGCACTGCGCGCCGAAGAACCACGGCGCTTGTACGGGTCTACGAAGCTGTTGCCCCTGCCGGGGCTTATTGTTTCGCACAGGCGCGAAACCGAATTACATTGGTAAATTATTCGACATGTGCTTATTAGAATGAAATCGTCGTATTAAACCCTGAAAACAACACTTTTTATAATCTGTCCTGTTCAAAACGAACAAGATGATCTCCCCTCAGAAGGGAGATCTGACTCACAGCCGTTTAAGTATCAGGCATATCGATCAGCACCAGAAGCTCACAAACAACATTTTTTAAACTTCTTTCCGCTTCCGCAGGGGCATGGTTCGTTTCGGCCCACATCTTTATATGGATTTTTTGCAGGCTCCGTGCCTGGCAGAAACGGCTGAGCAGCATAGGGAAAATCATCCTCAGGGAAATCTGAAAAAGGATTCAGGCCGCTTCCGCTATCCGACATATCATCAGGTGGTGCAAAGGCGCCCATAAACGGCTCGGTTGTTAGAATCTCATACCTTTCAAAGATCGTTCTGGGCTGATCGTTACTATCAACCATTTCTTGCTTAATGTCATTTTCTACAGCCTGTAAATCACCTACCATTGTTTTATATATGAGATTATGCTCAAACAATTCACGAATGGAGGGCAAAAGTTCCTCAGCTGAGATATTGATACAGCTCCACACCAAAAAGCTGAGCAAAGTTGTGTCGATAACGCGATCATTGTCGAGCTGGCCAAGATGGAACTGAATCAGATCGTCGAGGTGCTCAATGACTTCTTCCCGTCGTGTTTCGTCTAACCTGACCAAATTTTCAAGTGCTGAAACTCCAATGTGTCGGCTGTAGGCATCCAGATCGGGCTCCTTTACAAAATTAGTGACTGCCTCAAGGTTTCCCTCCCCAAGGATTGCAACGGATTCAGAAAACAGGTCTTCCAGGATATCACCGAACCAGAACTCACGAAACTCTTCTCCCTGGCGCAGCAAGTCCAGAATTTTATCGAGTGATTCCTTACTGCGCAGCTCGGTGAGCAGTAAAATGGCGTGAACGCTGAATTCATAGCGATTCTCATCCCATCCGTCAACTTCATCAGAAGCCTCATCATAAAAAAATTCGTACCGACTTATAGCATCCTCCAGAACCCGCTCAAGGTCGGGGATCACTGTTTCTCCCGGAAGGTCCAGGATGGTTTTAACAAGCTCATCAGGAATATCAAGTCCGTGCTTGTAGAGCTCTTTAATTTCTGAATGAGTGAATAACGGAGCCTGATCAGTTTGGAGATCCTCAGGGTAGCTTCTACTCTTTACGGTCCTCTCCATCAGTTTTTCTTGCTGATGAAGGTCCAGATTTTTCTTCATGTTATGCTGCATGATGTCAAACATTGTTCGCTCCACCTCAGGAGAATCCGGTTCAACTTCACTTATAAAATCGAATCTCAATTTTGCCTCATCCACTTTGTCCGTCTTTAGAAGGTATTGGATGGCTGTTGAGTAGTATTTCGTTACCTCATCAATATGAAAGATGTCCCGATCAGGGTAGAGCTTATGAATGTGCATCTCTTCGCCTAACAGTTCGGGAACCTCATCTAACTGATTGTTTGCGATAAGATCTTCAGCCTGGTTAATCTTTGCAAAAAGGTAGTCAGGATGCTCTTTTAAAAGTTCGCGATTTACCTCAATCCCCTTTTTATAGCTTCCGGCACGATCGTAGGCAATTGATAAATAATTTTTGAAGTGCGGAATGTGGGGATATTTTTTGCAAAGCCGGTGCAGCTACTTGATGGTGCTTTTCTTCCCTTTGATTACATCAGGGTAAATTTCATCCATCTCGTCAGCAGCTTGATCAGATATCTTGTATCGATCAATGATAAAGTCAGCATCGTATTCGATTGTAAAATCAAAAGGGGTCTCTTCAACAGGTGATTCAGGCATTGGTTTGATGGGTTGAGATGCAGGATGAAATTCGAAAATAAATTAAACACTTTACAATCTATTCGAAACCACTAACCAAAATTAATAGTCGAAGAATCAAAGCTTTCTTCTGTTCTGAACGGAATATATATTTTGGGTTATACCTGTGAGTTTGTGGGTACATATAAATATTTTATGTACAGTTTTTCATAAAGTCTCATCAAGCCAGCAGGATCAATCAGTAGTTAAAACCAATCATTTATGTCCTTCGAATGGACGACGTATAGTGCTTTTTCAGATTCTTCATAAACCGGAACAGCACCGTTTTATTCAGAATGACAAAGGTTCTGCTGGGATATTGGGTGGCGTGACGACAAGGCTATATTGAAAAATCGACTACTGAGCCCACGCCGCCCACCTGTTATCCTATGAGCATGTCATCCTGATCGAGCCATTGTAGTTGATGGCGCAGAGAAGGATCTGCAGAAGTAATGGACCAATATTTTAAATTCTTTTCATGTTCAAAGTGATTGTCTAATTATTTTTCCATCATCCATAAAACCTTCTGATTAATCCAAAAAAATGTCCAAATTGATTTACCCACAAACTTTTCTGTAGAACTATATTTCTACAGATTTTATACCTGAACTCAAAACCAAACTCTTTAAACAATGCCGGCTATAAAATTGACAGATCACATGCTATCCATGCTCGAAATGGCGCTCGACGACAACAGCTTTATGGGCGACTGGTACTTTGACCGCGAAACAGACGATGTTACGTTTATAACGACAGAGGATTATCTGGAAGAAGAGGAAGAGATAAAGCAGCTTATTGAAGAGGATGAGGATGGTGAACGGTTTATTTACATCAGCCCGTTACCAAGCTCAGAAGACTGGCAGATGATGGAAGATTTCATCCTTGAACAGGACGATCTGGACGATACTGTTCAGTCACTGCTGCTGAGGGCTATCCAGGGGAGCGGAGCGTTTCGGAGATTTAATGATGCTATTGATGATGCGGGAATCAGGGATCGCTGGTATGCATACAAAAATATGAAGGAGCGGAAAAGGGCTCTTCAGTGGTTGAAGGATCATGAACTCATTTCAGATGATGGAGTTGCCGCAGGCATTAAAATGCTGGAAGACAACATCGCACGCCGGAAACGAATTGAAGAGGGGCAGAAGGGGATGGTGAAAGGAGCACAGGTTATATGTGTTAACTCGGTTGGCCATGCGGATAAAATTACGCCGGGAACAGCATACAATATTAAAAATGAACGCCTGGATGACCTGCTCATTCGTATTGAAGATGACCGCGGAAAAATTGTATGGCTTCCAAAGAGCCATTTTGAATTGGTTTGACATTCAGAAGAAATAATTGATGATAAAGGTAGTCCTCTTTAGGTGATCCGGATAACCAATCAACTGAACCTGACACCCCTCCCCACGCGACACGCGTGGGACTCCTCTCAAGGGGAGAATTCACCAACCCAATTCCCAAATCAACCAATCACCAAACAACCAATCATCAACTACCGCCGGTCCCGCATATAAAGCTCTCCTTTGCGGTGCGAGAAGTGACTGCTGGAGCTGTAAATCTTGCCGATGTTGCCTACCGCGTTGATCCGCTCTTCCGCCAGCCTGTTCGAGGCCTCCAGCGTAGTGATATTGTTCGTGTCGGCATACTCCAGGATGTCGGTCATGGTGTCGTAGATGCGAGAGGTTTTTCGCATAGCAAGCTCTTCGTTGTAGCCTTCAAGCTCGCTGGAAATATTGATAATTCCGCCTGCGTTGATCACATAGTCGGGAGCGTAAATGATGCCCATGCCGTCAAGACGTGCAGCATGTTCGGTTTCATCATCCAGGATATTGTTGGCCGCCCCTGCAATCACATCACAGGTCAGTACGGGAAGTGTTTCATCATTCACCACGCCACCTAAAGCACACGGGCTGAAGATATCGACATCGAGGCAGTATATGTTGTCTGGTTCTATATAAGTAGCCGAAAGTTCTTTGGCCAGTTTCTCTGCTTTTTCGCGGTAGATGTCGGTGACAAACAGCTCAGCATTTTCTTTGGCAATGTACCGGGCAAGGTTCGACGCAACGTTTCCGGCGCCTTGGATGGCGACGCGTTTACCCTCCAGCGAGTCGCTGCCGTACGCGCGTTTCGCAGCGGCCTTCATTCCCATATAAACGCCGTAAGCCGTAACAGGCGATGGATCACCGCTGCCGCCCATCGATTTCGGGATGCCGGTGACGTACTTGGTTTCCGAATAAATCCACTCCATCTCCTGCTCAGTCATGCCCACATCTTCGGCGGTAATATATCGCCCGCCAAGGCTGTCCACGAACCGGCCAAAGGCGTGGAACAGGTGTTCATTTTTGTCCGTGTGCGGGTCGCCGATAATCACCGCTTTGCCGCCGCCCAGGTTCAGTCCGGAAATAGCGGCTTTGTAGGTCATGCCGCGGGAAAGGCGAAGCACATCACGAATCGCCTCTTGTTCATTTTGATACATCCACATGCGCGTGCCGCCAAGTGCAGGCCCAAGCGTGGTATTGTGCACGGCAATAATCGCTTTCAGTCCCACATCAGGCCGCGAGCATACGACAACCTGTTCATGCCCGGCCGATTCAAGGCTGGAAAATAGCGGGAAATTGGTGTCAGATAATTTGTTCTCTTGGTGTTCAACTTCAGCTAATGACGACATAAATCAGCAAATCTAAGTGATAATTTCTTTGGTCTGGAAACGCTTCCAAAGGTATGTAATTGTGCCGGAAGTTTTCAAGACTCTATCGCAAAAAAACCTGGCAGATACTCTAAGTATGCCTCGCGCTGATCACCTTACATCAGGAGCTGATGTTAAATAAATGTGTGACAATTTTGAGCAAGCCTTTTATACAGTTGTGCAAATATTGCACATAGCCTTCAGCATCAACACAGATTATTCAATATTGAAATAGGAATAAAGTCTTGTTGTTCAGTTATATTGGGTTATTTTCTAATGTGTACAACTCTAATTTCTTTGCTCATTTGAACAAATTTAAACGCGGCGTTGAGCATATATCGGGTGCCTTTTCACCCGAATTAATTTTTGTTACCAAATCTAATTCCCAAAACAATTTGACTTATGATAGATAAGCTGATAGTTCCAATTCTGTTTTTGAGCATTTTACTTTTGTCCATTCATCAGCCGGCCGCCGGCCAGGAACTGAAAATCGGTGAAAACGACTATTTTGAGGCCCGGGGAGTTAACGTTTTCGTATTCAGCAACAGACCAGGCGGAATGTTTTTTGATGCCAAAACAAGCGGAATCGAAATTATTCACCATGGTGAGCGAACAGCCACCAATGGCGATGTGCGGTTTCTTCGAACGCCTGAGCAGTGGGACGGCCTTGGGGAATTCGTGAATCGCACGGTTGATATCGAGAATAACACAATTGAGACCCATCTCGAATACCCGGAATATGAATTCTTATACAGAGTGAAGGCGGAGGCCCGCGACAACGGCCTCGCTGTGAGCGTGCATCTTGATGAACCGCTACCAGAGGAGCTGGCAGGTGAAGCTGGATTTAATATGGAATTTTTGCCATCCGCTTACTTTGGCAAGTCGTACCTGATGGACGGAAAAGGTGGGCTGTTTCCGCGCCATCCCACAGGGCCAATGAACGTGAAAGAGTCCGGCCTAACCGAGCCGTTTCCCATTGCCCGCGGCCAAAAATTAGTGCTGGCACCCAATGATAGTGAACGTCACATTACCATTGAAGAAGTCACCGGAGAAACAGAACTCATGCTGCTTGATGGACGTAACAAAGCACAAAACGGTTGGTATGTGGTGCGCAGCCTGATCCCGGAGGGAGCTGACGGTAAGGTAATTGAGTGGTTTCTGGAGATTCATACTCAACCCGACTGGATTCGTCAGCCGGTGATAGGCCATTCCCAGGTGGGGTATCATCCTGATCAGAAAAAGGTGGCCGTTATAGAACTCGACCCTAATGACGAAGCCGTTCCGGAAGCGCGGCTGGTGAAGGTTACAGAAAATGGTGATACAAGGGAAGCTCATCGGGGACAAATAGAGAATTGGGGATCCTATCTTAGGTACAATTATGCCACGTATGATTTTACAGACGTAAAAGAACCCGGATTGTACGCGATTGAATATGACGGCAGCCAAACCCAGAGCTTCCGTATAGATCCGGATGTATATGGCACAATCTGGCATCAGACTCTGGATATCTTCTTCCCGGTTCAGATGGATCATATGCGTGTTCGCGAAGCGTACCGGGTGTGGCATGGCGCATCGCACCTGGATGATGCCCTGCAAGCCCCGCCCGATTATGAGCATTTTGACCTGTATCGTCACGGCGAATCGACCGACACCAATTTTGAGCCATTTGAACATATTTCCGGATTGAATTACGGCGGCTGGTATGATGCAGGAGATTATGACATACGGACACAATCGCAGTATTCGGCGCTGCAGAATCTTGTGCATACACAGGAACAGTTCGGTATTAATCGTGATAATACCACCGTGAGCCAGGAGACAATGTACACTGAAATTCACCGCCCGGACGGGAATCCCGATATTCTCCAGCAGATTGAACATGGAGCGCTTGGTTTGATTGCCCAATACCGCGCTATCGGGCATGCAATTCCGGGAATTGTAGCCGGTCATCTGTACCAATATACGCACCTGGGTGACGGTTCAACTAAGACCG
The DNA here is from genome assembly GCF_038150125.1 of Rhodohalobacter sp. 8-1. Lineage (NCBI taxonomy): Bacteria > Pseudomonadati > Balneolota > Balneolia > Balneolales > Balneolaceae > Rhodohalobacter > Rhodohalobacter sp. 8-1. Next base: position 305,072 of record NZ_JBBVMF010000005.1, read on the forward strand.
ACAATAAAATTTATGATCCTGAATTAGACCCGTTCTCGGAGGAACGAGGGGTAGGCGATATGTATCTGCCATCCACAGATGCCCCGGCTCCGGAAGACCGGGTGATGCAAACAGAGGAAAACCATAGCGGCCATTTTGATGATCGCTGGGCATTCACGACCAACACCTCAGCCCTCAATTACGGGTCCGCCGCGGCGCTTGCAGCAGCAAGCCGGACGTTGCGCGGTTACAATGATGAACTTGCCGAAGAAGTCTTGGAAACGGCCCTCGGAGTGTGGGAATACGAACAAAATCGAGAGCCTAACTTATTCAGGCATGGAAACACGACCGGCGGCCGGCTGGTGGAAGAGCAATTGAAACTGGCGGTGGAGTTGTTGATTGCAACCGAAGATCAGCAATATGCAGATGCGGTGCGAGAGATTTTGCCGGACGTTGAAGACAGATTTGGGAGCAACGCTTTTATGCTTATACAGGCCATGCCTTATCTTGATGGCTCATATACCGAACGTCTGCGAGAATTAACAGCGGAGTACCGCGCGTCAATCAGCGGTATTGAAGACGAGAATCCCTACGGCGTGCCGATCACCCGAGGAGGATGGGCCGGCAATGGAACCATCATCAATTTCAGTATCACAAACTATTGGCTGCACCGAACATTCCCGGATATCGTAGAGGCTGATCTGGCACTACGCGGGTTGAACTACATCTTCGGCACGCATCCGGAATCGAACTACTCGTTTGTATCAGGAGTAGGGGCCAGGTCTCAGCTTGTGGCGTATGGGACGAACCGGGCCGACTTTTCTTTTACACCGGGCGGAATTGTGCCTGGTGTTTTGATCCTGAGGCCTGACTTTCCTGAAAACAAAGATAACTGGCCATTTTTCTGGGGACAAAATGAATATGTGATCACTGTTGGGGCCAGCTACCTTTTCCTGGCGCATGCGGTTCAGGATCTGCTAAGTAAATAAATCAAATTTGGTCTTTCAGTACGCAAAAACAGTCATTTGTGTCATTCTCAGGACAAGATGTATTGCTTTTACAGATTCTGGATAAACCGGAAAATCACCGGTTTATTCCCCTGCTTGGGGATCGAGCCTTTGTAGCTGATGGCGCAGAGTCCCAAAGGGATGTTACAAAGGATCTGTAAAAGTAATGGCCTACTATTTGAATTATTATAACATCTTCAGAGCGATTGTTAATTGATATTTCTTACAACCCACAAACATTCCTGTAGTTCCACAAATTTACAGAGGGCCATCTCGTTAGAGGGATATGGCCACATTACTACATTGAATCAAAAAGGTGTCATTGATTGTCTGATACATTTAGTATAATGATGAGAGAAAATAACACGTTAATAAATCAGTAACAGTTGATATAGTGACGTTAATGGTACGTTTCCCGGCGTTTTGATCATGCCCTGTAACACTTCATCTTAATTGGTACCAACCCATTAACATGATCACTTAAACCTGCATTATTCGTAAAGATATTCTATCTGGCCTCTGCGGGATGACACCCGGTTGCCTGTTCAAAGAAAAATAAATCTAACCCATAACCAATGTCATTCAGATGGATCTACGCGTCTCCGGACAATGAAAACACAGTTTCTAATCTTAAACAAGAGCTCAATATTCCCGAGAACATAGCATACCTGCTATCACTTCGGGGGGTGGACTCATTTTCAAAAGCGCAGGGATTTTTTCGTCCCGGTATCGATAATCTCCACGACCCGTTTTTGATGGCCGATATGAAGGCTGCCACGGAACGTTTGTGTAAGGCAATTCGAAACCACGAAACGGTGGTGGTATATGGCGATTATGATGTAGACGGCACAACAGCAACAAGCATCGTGTATACATTCCTTGAAAGTTTCGGTATATCGGTGCACTACTACATTCCACATCGTTTTAAAGAAGGATACGGCATCAATCCAGATGGTATAAAGCATGCCATCGACATTGGCGCCGACCTGATTGTCTCGGTAGATTGCGGCATTACCGCTATTGATGAGGCAGCTTATGCCCGCGAGCATGGGATTGATCTGATCATCTGCGATCACCACAATGTGGGTCCCGAGCTGCCTGATGCCATCGCTGTACTCGATCCCAAACGGCCCGACTGCAATTACCCGTTCGACGGCCTCTCCGGCGCAGGCGTTGGATTTAAACTGATCCAGGGAACCATCAAAGAGCTTGGCCTTTCGCAAACCCTGGCCTACAAATATCTCGATCTTGTGGCAATATCAATTGCATCGGATATTGTGCCTATTGTGGACGAAAACCGGATTTTGATGCGTGAGGGCTTGTCGATGATTAACTCCAATCCGAGAGTTGGAATCAGGGCGCTTCTTCAGCTCATCAAAATGAAGCCGGGAAATATCAGCACGTCAAATATCGTATTTTCAATAGGCCCGCGAATCAACGCTGCCGGGCGGATGGGTGATGCCACAACAGCGGTTGAATTGATGATCGCAACAGATGAAACCGAGGCGTCACGTTATGCGAAGGAGCTTGAATCGATTAATAAACGACGGCGAACCACCGATTCGCGTACGATGGACGAGGCGGTCGAAAAAGTAGAAAATGATTTTAACATGGACGAGCTTTCATCGATGGTGCTGCACGATCCCGACTGGCACCTTGGGGTGATCGGCATTGTGGCCTCACGACTGGTGGATGCCTATTATCGTCCCGCCATTATGCTCAGTACGGTGGAAGGAAAGATCAAAGGGTCGGCCCGGTCAATTAAAGGATTTAACATCTACGAGGCGCTTAAAAATTGCGAAGATCTGCTTGAGCAGTTTGGAGGCCATGAGTTTGCCGCCGGCCTGACGATGGACGCCTCTAATTTGCCGGAATTCCGGGCGCGAATTGATGAAATAGCGTTTAGTTTTCTGAAAGAGAATGACTTTTCACCCGAGATCATCATAGACAGCAAACTGAATCTGGGCGATGTCAACGGAAAATTCTGGAAGCTGCTGAGCCAGTTTGAACCCTTTGGACCAGGCAATCTGCGCCCCACGTTTGTCAGCGAAGACGTCTGCATAGAGGGCGTGCCGTCGATTGTAGGCAACGGCCACCTGAAAATGAGAGTCCGCCAGGGCGAGTCGGCCGTGTACGACGCCATTGGCTTCAATATGCACGAATACATGCCAAAGCTCATCAATTGTGACGACAACAAAATTGACGTAGCCTACGTGCTGGAAGAGAACTACTGGAACGGCCGGCGCAGCATCCAGATGCGCCTGAAGGATATTCATATCGATGATAGAGAATTAGTTGATTAGTTGATAAGGGAATTGAGGATCTCAAAGCGTCAGCCGGCCGACGGACCTTGAAGCGTCCGGGTTTTGTGACTCGTCGAGTCGTTATTCGTTAATTGTTGTATTCGAATGTGGTAGATTTGTTAATTCATTGACTCGTACTCAATTATCGAGACATGAGTTAACTCCTGCCTTCGATATTCGCCACTTTTTGTTCAATATTCGATATTCCCCCGATTAATTCAGAAAATTTGGCCGGTTTGATTGTGAAGGGTTTAAAAAGCCCTTATATTTGGCGTCTTCGATGGAGGGGACTGTAGCTCAGTCGGTAGAGCAACGGACTGAAAATCCGTGTGTCGGCGGTTCGAATCCGCCCGGTCCCACCATTGCGTAAAGCCTTGTAAGACATAGAGATATGAGCTTACAGGGCTTTTTTATTTAAGGTGTATTTAGGCTTAAAAAATATTGATTAGGGTAACGTTAGGGTAACGCAGTACTTCGTAGCGAAATTGACTCAAGGTGATTCTTACTCTCTCCAAGGCCTTCGCCATCTTTGCTGAATTGACCTATTATGCGCCGGAATTCCAGTTAACTTTGCAAGCGCCTCGCACTCACACTTCCACATTTTTGAGAGCCTGCCGGGCCTTAACGGCTCCGCGCATAACGGGCGCGGAGATTATGAGCTAAATAAAGGCTGAAATTGTGAATATTGCCATTAGAATCCTGAACGAACGCGACCGCGTCAAGCAGTTAATGCGCATTGTTATATTGCGGTTGAATTATGTTACTATTTTATATCTTTTCGGTCTATGGTATACATGAAAAGCTCAAATTCCTTGCCAATAGGTGTGCCACGGCGGTAGAATGAAAAAGGACTCTTAGAGTATGAAGAAATTATCCAATTGTTTTGCCTATTCTCTCTAGTTAGTATTAACGGTTGATGATCTTTAGTTTCTGATAGTTGCTTAATCTCAAACTGGACATAAAAGTTAGAATTTTGATCAATATTTAGGTCGTCCCAATTCCTATAAAGAGTTGGATAATTAGGAACTGTATGTTTATTTGGATCCAAATAAACAGTTACCTTTCCGGGAATTTCTTCAAAATTATTATTTTGAGGTATATAAGATATCTCAACAGGAGATGATGGTTGTTCGCCTATCCCCTGAATGAAAAACAAATAATAATTTACAAACTCCGCATTCTCAGAACTCTTACTTATTTTTCCTTGTAATTTTACTTTTGAATTTTCTTCCGGTGTTCTGACAGAAAAAGAACTTATATAAGTTTCTGGATTGTTATCATTTCGTACCGCTTGAAATACATAAATCTCTTTTTGTTCAGCTTCTTCGTGGATATAATCTGTTCGATGTATTCCAGTTGATGGAATTTGAAATTGAACGTACTTAGCCTTTTCTAAATCGAGGGGTTTCCCCCACGGTGAATCAAAGATCGCAAGGGTATCCTGCCATAATTCGTCCGGATTATTTGAACCAAATAGGGTTATTTCAATCTGAGGTGAGGGAATATTGTTGTCTTTACAGCCAGTTTTAATTGCAATGAACCCAATTACTAATAAGATAATATATTTATTATTTGAATAGGTCATAAATAGGCTGACATGTGCTAGCAATATAACATGTATTTATGCCGTGGAAGTTTAGGGCTTAATTAAGTTGCATAATAGTTGAATACACTCAATCCAGCAAGTAAAACCCGGCTTTGGTTAAATAATGTTTTCGTGGGTTAAATAAAAGGGTCAAATAATAATTTTTATTTATCTGGCCAATAGCAACCTCTGATTATCCAGTTAGGGTATCATCCCAATACCTTCAATTGAAAAACAACTTACCTAATACTTTTGACCATGTTAGCTCACTTGCAGTGACGTAGTGAGCAAATATTTCAAAATAATTTCTTTCTAAAAGAGAAGGCATTGCCCCCTCTTCCAAAGATCCCTGTTAACCCTGCTGGCCGTTTACGGCCTCGGCATACTTCTCAGGTTCTTTGTAACCCTCTCGGTGAATAACGCGAATATATTCGCCCGATGGTTGCAATGCGAAGTGATCGATATCACCATGCCTGTTTTTGTATGGTAGGATACTTTCGATATTTGCGTAGGTGCGTTCCTGAGTCTCGTTCAGCACTACTAAAAGCAGAGAACTCATGCCAATCAGATTTTCGAGATCCACGCCCTGCTGAAGTTCAGCCGGGGTGTATTTGATTGAACGCCACTTTTCTAGGAATTTCCTGAGAGACGCTTTTTCATTCATACTGCGCGTGAAGCGCTTGCCAACAATGAAATGCCTCCCGTCCTCATCCGTGGACTGAAGCTCAAAGATGAGCGAGATTTTCTCTTTCGGCCCCCAGGGTGTTTCCAAAGTCCCAAGATTTACGGCGTCAACGAGTACAGCTGAGTGCAAGCCTTCATCAGGCACCGGGTAATTCGATGGGTCTTCTGTAATAATTAAGTCAGACATAATGTCCTCCGTTTATTTGACGCAGAAGCGCCTTGTTGTTTTCGTTTTAGTAAATTTTCGAGCCATTACAGGGAATCGTTGCTTGAGCTCTGTAACATCTACACGGTTTGTAGTCTGGTTCTTCCAGGTGATCAGATCTCGGCCTCCGGCGACTAACCGCTCGCTATCGCCGATTGAGTTCTTTAGAAAGGCTTCTAGCAGATCTTTTTCGAACGTCAATGAATTTATCTTCTGGCGAACTTTAATAAGTTCTTCGTAGTAGGCCTGGTCCTCGGCTGAGGCTTCTACCACAGAGCCGTCTGCGGCGCTTGGATACAGAATGAGCAGATCCTCATTGTTGACAGGTTCAGGAGCAATGTCCTTTAGAATATGCAGCGTCCACCACTGAATTATGTGCTCCGTATTTTCCTGAATGAATGCTTCATCGCGTTTAATGAAGATCGGTTCATGGAAAATTCCAGTGTCCCGCTCGAAAATCGCAAGGTATGCGTACCGATAACCAGTCAGCATCAGATAGTGCATTATTTGAAAATGCCAAGATTTAGGGTACAATCCCGTCTCGTTCTTAAGTAGGAAGCTGTTTGTACTTTTAATCTCTAAAACTCCTGGCCCATCATGCTTTTCACTGCTACAGATCTGACGATCTATGTTGCCGCGAAGAAAGCTATGTTCTGGATGCTGGTACGGTTCTGAGATGTTTCTGAGCTTTAGCCCTGTGTTGGCAGTGAATTTTTCTGCAATCATTGGCTCCAGCAAGTGGCCTAATTCCATAACAGGCGTACTGATGATTGGTTCCCTGCGTCCAGTCTTAACAAGCCAGAGCTGAAATGGGGTTGTCCACTGAGATTCTCCAAGGGCTGCTGCCACTTCTGAGCCTCCCAAATAGTGCTGTCGGGCGTGTACCCATTCTTTTGAAGGTATGTTATCGAGTATTTTTTTATTCGTCATAGTGTTTTGTTTTTAAGGGTTATAGAAATAAAAAAGGCCTCAATCTGAGGCCTATTGTTTATGGTTATCATTTGGTGGTGGGGTCTTTCCAAATAGCATGACGCTTATGACCGCCTTCAGGAAATCGCCTGTAGCCTTCGCTATTTCTTTTCCTTTTATCATTTTTTACCTCCGGATATAATGATGAGAATGATTTTCACAATTACTTTCATTGGTATCTTCATAGCTGTCACCTCAGAGGTTGAATACGTTGCTGATGTTGTGTTGATAGCGTGAGGCATAAGCTGGGTCAAGCTCGTGACTCGCATAGTTGGTCAGCCGGTTATAGAGTTTCCACTGGCTAATTCTGCCAATTTCATGCTCCTCGATGACCTGTTCAGCTAATCGCTTAGAGATTTTCTCAGAGACTTTCTCGACAAGCGCCTCATCCACAGGCAGGCGTTCCAGCCGATAAATGCGCTCCTGTATCTCAGGAAAGTATTCTGTGGCCTGTGAGAGCTTCTCTCCTAAGTTTTCGAATGAGAAGCCCTTCGTGTGCCGGGAGTAGTAGCGGCTCAAGACCTCCCCAAATACACAGCCGTTTGAGCAGATGTATCGGATGGATCCGAAAATGAATCTCACACCTTCGCTCTGGTCGTACGAATTGTGCAAATACGCCGATAGGGCAATATCGCTCTCACTGTCCTGAAGCGTTAGCTCCGGAAAGGTCATTTGAAGTCGCATGCGATTGTTGTCCACATAGGAATGCTGCCGATTGAATCGAAAGGTATGGCCGCACATGGCAAGCTCCCGAAGAAGCTTATCAATGAGGGTCGCATTGGGTACAAGCTTGTAGGATTGCTTTACGATGGAGATCACCTGATTGGTGTCTTCACGAACAATGGCTTTGTAATCGTTTGGCAGGAAGGTTCCGGTTTCTTGCAGATCGATTAGCGAGTGTTGGTCGTTATCCACGGCAACGGCTCTTTCCACAACGGGAAAACAGAATTTTTCTAGGTTCATAGGTCAATGGGTTAAGAATTGATGAGCGTGATTGCTCATAATTCTTATACCAAAAACGGACAGATTTTGACGATGAAACTGTCGACATGCTGTGGGCCCATGGGATTCGAACGATTTGAACGACATCCATTCCAGAGAGTAGATCTACCTTTTTGAAGTTTTCAGGCACTTTTATGGTATAAGAACACTGAAGGCTATAGGGCTGTAGTCTGCACTGATATGATAGATAGGGCGCTACCACTCTTCCAGCTTCCACGTGGTGGAGAAAGGAATAAATTGACCAGAAAAAATATCCAGTATGCGATTATTAGCTCGCTATGGTTGAAGGGGGTGATCCAGGTTTAATTCGATCTGACCATTAGAAGTCGGTTGATCTGACTACCTCTATGGGGGGAGGAGGGACCCGTGAATCGGGGAAGAATATGTTTAATTCGATTTATTTATGCACTCAGTAGTGAAATGAAACTTTTGGATTCACTTCTTCTGTCATAGCCAGGCTTACTTTATTGGCAGCGATGCTCAAACTTGATTTACTCCCCCCTAAATTAAGCTGTGTGGAATACATGTAGAATGTTCGAGATTTTGATGTCTTCATTTAGCGTCATATCGTTTAATTAAATCAAGATTCCCCTTTATGAGTAATTTGAGCGGGGTTTTATGAGTTTATTTGATTGATTTAAATCAAACGCATGGCCATTAAATCATGGCTCGTCTTGAGTTAGTTTAACCTCCGTGCATATAGAATGCACGGAGTTAAATTAAACGATCTAATCGGGATCTGTTAAACTGTAAAGCTTCTTATTACCATCATCTTTCACTGATAGTAATCCTTGCTCCACATACCACTGGGGAAACTCCTTTGCCTTGCTCTGGCCAAAGTCGAATTTATCCCCCAGCTTATCGTAAACACTATTCCATAGATCCGTGTGCTTCATGGTTTTTTTTTCTGCAAATAAGCCGGCTAAAAATTTCCGATGTTCGGCAAAAGAAATATTTCCCGGAGTGAATTTAGTTAATCCATTACGAAACATTGCAGGTGTACTACTGAGGTGTGGTAATCCGTTCTCGTCGACGCAAAATGTGAAAGGTCTAAATTCTATACCCCTCATATTTTCCGGGTCTACGGTCGAGGTTGTCTCGTTGTTTTTGGTGACTGATATTACAGATTCAGATTTATTTACGAGCTCAGTGCCAAGGTGTCCCCGTGCGTTACGATCTCCCTTATTCATATGAAGTACACCCATGATATGAATCTGATACTCCTGCGTCCAACGTAGCAGCTTTGAAGAGACCATCGTTGCCTGGTCTTCGTCGTTGATCGAACTAACCAGATCGCGAATTCCATCAATTACGACAAGACCGTAATCTTTATGCTTAGCAAGCATTTTCTCGATCTCCTCCAACCGCTCCTTTGGCGTTAGTGCACGGAGGGCGAAAACCTTAATATGCTCACGCATAAATTGGTTGTCTTTATCCGCGAGATTGGCGATTCGCCGTTTCACACGAATTACATCATTAGAGCCCTGCTCTGTATCAAAAACAAGTACACGACGCTTATCTTCTGGAAATTCTGTGTGTATCTGATTTTGGAAACGCCCACCTTTCAATGCTGCTGCTACAAACATACTAATGAGGAAAGTTTTGCGGCTTTTGGCTTTTCCGATCCATGTGCTAAAATTGCCAAGGGTTGCAATCTTACAAGGCTTATTTTTTTTGTCAGAGAAAAGCAGTGGTGAATCAAATATACCAAGGCATACCTGCTCTTCCTCGAGTTCATCATCAATGCGAACTTCGTGTGTTTCGCGCTCTGTGAAGTCATAATTGTCTGTATTGAGATCCGGTGCTGCTATAAGAGGCAATAGTGGGAGCTCCCTGCGTAGTTCACTTACAGGTACATCATGCTTTTTACAGGCATTAAAAAAGGTGCCAAGGGTGATTTCCCCTCGACTGTCCTTTAGCAGCTGAGTGTAGCGGTAGTCGCACTCCTGTCGGTTATATTTCGTGGATGCTGAAGAAATCTGGTGAAAGTATTCTCTACCTTCTTCACCTAATTCCGTCAAGGCAAAACCCTTCTTTATCCAATCATCGTATGCTTCAGTGATATTCAGGCCATTTCCCACTATATGTTTCACACAGGCTTCAACAAGTTGTTTGTCTGCCTCTGTGATGGTAGTCTGATTACGCTCAAGCTTATAAGAATCATCATTTTTGCCATCTGTCACCGCATAGGATTCTGGCAGACTTACTGTGGGGCAATTCTCATCGTAATAAGCATTGGGATCATGCGGTAAATAGCAGGCACTGACTACTGAAGAGGGAGAGAAATCTACCTCCAATCCATATTGCTGACTCAGATGATTACTAAACATTGTGTAATACTCTTTATGAGTCCCTTTGCTCGTATCTACTCTATAAACAAGTTTTATTCCATTTCCTGATGGAGATATAAACCCCATCGTAAGTGGATATTCTGGATCTTTTTTGACCTTTTCTAGGACACTTGTTGGCTCAACAATTTTATCTAAGTCAACGCATACATATGGAGAGGGTGTCATAATACCATCCTTGCTTCTTTCATTGAATTGCCCTGAAAAAGTGACGAAATCAAAATTTCTATTCTTGAACGACACTTTCTCGTTTGATGGGGTGCAATTACGGTATTCGTACGTTGTTTGTTTTGCGTTTTCATTAGAGATGATGTAGTCGAATACATTCTCTATTTGAACCGTATCAGATGGAGTAGTATTAGTGATTGGAGCTTCGAAATAGCTAATCCCATTACTTAGGCTTGGCTCCATTGCAGATGCCTTTGCGCCTATATGAGAGGTATTCCTAGAGTCATCAGATTGATTGCTCTGAGACAGATCCTGGCCATGGAGATTGGAGTGATTCTTATTTGTCTTCATGGCCCTCCACATTTTTGACTTCAACAGTTTCAGACTGACGATCCAACCACTGCTCGATGTCTGTGTGACGAAAGGCTGTGCGCCGGGGGCCAATTTTGATGGGCTTAGGAAACCTGCCATCCGCAATCCAGCGGTACAGTGTGCTGGATGGAATGGACAAGCGTTTCATAACTTGCTTCGGACTTATTAGGTCTATGTTTTTCATAAATTATATGCGATAAAATTAATGTTATTATTAACACTAATAAGATCTCGCTATAATCCATTAAGTCCAAGCAATTCAATGACTTAGGTGATCAATGCGAATTCCAAAAACGCCTATTTGGCATTGATCATGCAGTGATCACGCATTGATCAACTCTTAGTTTTTGCCGTCATTTTTGCCTGTATTTGGTTAGCTTTTTCTCAAATTTTCCACTTTTAAGATCCTCCTTTAGCCACCTCTTGAGCGTACTTTTTGCCACTTTATCATAATGTCGCAAAATGCCATTGTATAGATCACTATTTGCGTTACCGGTATCCGTGATGAATTCAGATAATTTTTTTTCGCCAATCACTTTATCAGCTGCCTTAAGGATCTCCGGATAGTGTTTGGCTTGTTCGTCCTTCTTTTGTTGTTTCTTACTCTTTGCAGCCCCTTTCAGCTTCTCTCTTTCATCTGTAGGCTGAGGACTCATTGTCGTAAGAGCATCAGGATAATCCTCATTTAAAGCCTCCTGAATTATTTTATTCAAAAGCCTCTGTTTCTCCCGGAATGTAGCTACTCGCTCCCCTGAATTGCAGATCTCTTCAATTGCCTTAACGCACTTGGTTGCCGGATAATAACTTTGCAGTTTGTCATCAAAAGATTCCTCTATGACTCCCTGTAATGTCTCTAAAGTTCGAGAAGGGTTCTGAATGTGGTTGTCGGTATCTACTTCTTTCTCTACCGATGATAATACCTGTTTCATACCCTGTTTGAGCAGGGCGTGGTACTTACGTTCGTTAGGATCTGGTGATCCAGGGGGCGTATTAGAAATAGTCTTGAGCTCCTCTACTCGCTCAGCAATCTGGCTAACTAATTCTTTCTCCTGATCTGCCAGGACATCGCGGTGAGTCTTGATGTCGTTTATAGCAGAAATCTTGTTGTCTGCCTGTTTATATTTCTTGACGAACTTATTATAAAATACCCGGTGCTCAAATGTGCTTTTAAAAATGCTCATGCAGTTGTAATTTCTTGGTCTTCTTTATTGATTATATCAGATAGTTTTCCGCACCACTTATTTAAAGCAGCGCGTTTCTCTTTTTTGTAATCATACCTATTATATAAAGCAGTTACACTGTTCCCGGTGCCATTCTTGTGGTTAAGAACTTTTGAGAGTACTTGTGGTGATATATTTAGCTCGGCTAATCTTGTCGTAACAGTTGTTCGCAATGAGTGGGCATTAAAATCATTTACCGAGGTTTTTTCACCAATTCTGCTGGCAGCTTTCTGAAGTCCATATATGGGTTTGTCTTTTTTAACAGGACTTGGAAAAACGTAAGTTTTATTCAGTTTTCTATTTTTTAGTGCGGTGAGTATTTCGATTGCCTTGTCAGGTAGTGGGACATATGTGGAGTTCTTATTTTTTGTATCAGGGCTGGTAATAAACCAATATCGTTCTTTTAGATTTAAGTCCTGCCATTTCATCAATCGAGTTTCACCGCTTCTCTGCCCTAAAATTGTGAGCATCTTAAAAAGTGATCCGATTGGTTCGTTATGATTATCAAATTCTTTCCACAGAATTTTTAGCTCTTGGTCGTTGAAAGGTCTGTTTTGCCACTTATTATCCTTGGCGACACGTTTTTTTAAAGTTATCTCCCTTGCAATATTAAAATCGACCCACTCTCGGTCTTTTGCGAATTTAAAAATCCCAGACAAAATTGCCTGCAGCCTCTTAGCTTGTGTTGGTGAACTTTTCGCGATTTCATGAAGATAATCAATCACCTCTGACCTTTTTATATCTTTAATGTATCGTTCTGGATCAAAACCTCTGCTCTTTGTCTTTTTATTGGCTCCGTCTCCAGAAATTAGATGCTTAATTCTCCTTTTATAGTCTAATTGAGTTGATTCTTTAAGTTGGCTGACATGCTTCTCTTTATAAGAAGAGATGACTTCACCGAATGTTTTTTTAGTGACATTCTTTTTCGTTTTCTCCTCAATGTATGGGTCTCCTCCTTTTTTTGTATAAGATCTCAACTCATCAGCGCGGGTTCTTGCTTGAGCAAGGGAATAGACTTTTGAAAAACGATTAATTGTATAACGACGATTTTTGCCATTGGCTCTGTAGCGGTAGAAAAAGGTTTTGGAGCCACCCGGTGACACTCGTAGTCCGAGTCCTGAGGTGTGAAGGTCGTAATAGTCAGTTTGTTTTTCGCTTTTAATACTCTGGATGAATTTCGTTGTGAACTTAACTTTTGGCATTTTATCGCTACGTTATTTTTAGGGTACAGATAGGGTAACAAAATATGTATATTGAGTGGTAATATAGCAATATTTAGTGGGAGTAACAATATCTATAAGTGCATGTTATGCAATAAATTACGTGATATTTATGGGCCTTAATGGGAAGTGTTGGGTTTTAGGTAATAACGGACTGAAAATCCGTGTGTCGGCGGTTCGAACCCGCCCGGTCCCACCATTACTTAAAGCCTCAAGTCGTGATGCACTGCTTGGGGCTTTTTTTATGGCTGAATATTGTGGCGGATCGAACAGTCGGTTCCATCCCAAAGATGTCTAAGCCGAAATCCGCGCTGTCCCAAACAAGTTAAACCTTTTGAGATCTGTTGCTGCTGGAGTTTGTTGTTTCTTGAGTTCGATACTGGGAGACCCAAAAATGCTATCTTAAGTCCCTATTTTTCCTATGTAGGTGGCGCCATTTTGAAGGTCCGGAAATAATTCATTCAACAAATGCGGTAATGGTGATTAGGATGAAGGATTTCGGCCTTGATGGGTAGAGGGATAGCATGGGTTACACCACAGCGCGGGAGAAATCGCTATGGGCGCTCACCTTGTGAGCATTCTCATAGTGTAACCGTGCGGGGCAATCCGTGCCCGGAAGCCATCACAGCCGGGAGTTTTTGGTTACTTTTGACGGTTCAAAAGTAACAGGCTCAATAGCAATGATTATCTAATGTTACTGGCTGCATAAAATTCATCAACTCTCTATGAGCTTGTATTATTTGCATAATAAAATGATGACATGGTTCAAGAAGTAAACCTTAAAGAACTGTAATTGCTGCTGGAGTTTGTTGTTTGATCGCTGGCAAACAAAGACACAAGAAGACTACTTTATCCTACCCTTCAGACACACTTAATGAGGATATAGCATCCTGGTTTATAAAGACTCAAGGCTTCTTAGATTTCTTCAAACTCCTGTATATATTCATTTTATAGGTCGGGAGTTAATCCAAGCTCTTTAGCTTGTCCCGGAAGGATATACATATCTTTCCCGAACTGTTCCAGGTCACGACTGTCTTTCCAAAATTCACCCCTGAAAGGAACAGGTTGTTCGATTTGCTTGGCCAAAGGTTCACCGGAAATGATGTCAAGAGCTTTGGCCAGAAGGGGGGCATTTTCATCGCCAAGGGGTGGGAGATTGTCCAGAAAGTCCAATTCATTTAACGGGTGGTCTGGTATAAAACCGTCTCCATTAGATTGCCCAACAGAATTCCTTATTTTTAAAACGATAGGCTGAATGGCATTCAAATGACCAGAGTTTGCCTGCTCCTAGTTTGTATAGGGTGCTGGCGCATCATAAAGCGTGATAGATGCATCATCTTTTCCAACCGTTTGGCGACCAATTAATGTGATGTCCATAAATGGATTTAACCCATTAATAATAGCCTCGCTTGCGGAAGCCGTGCCAAATCCTGTAAGAACAAACAACCTGTTCAATGAGGAAAGTTTATTCATAGAGATTTCACCGGTTTCTTCACCGTCCTCGTTAAATACTTTCAATTCGTCTTGAAATGGTACCTGCGATCCTTGCTGTGACCGTTTCTGGTTGAAGGTGAATTCACCAAAAATTTCTGAGCTTCCAAGCCCGGAAATCATACTGGCAAGTGTGGCACTCGTAATAACGGCGCCTCCACCATTATAACGAAGATCTAAAACGAGTTCATCAATCCCTTCAGAGATAAAATTTCCAAAGACATCATTTAAGTTTTGGTGAGAATTCGTCTGAAAAGAGTTGTAGAGCAGGTATCCAACTCTTGCTGTTCCCGTATCAATGACTTTAGATAGATAGATCGGGTCTTCCTGGATTTCAGCCGCATTAATAGTTACCGTTTCTCCGGTTTCTGCGATCTCTCCATCTACAGATTCAGCCAGTGTAAGTACAATCGGATTATTTGCGAGCAGGGTTCTGAAATTATTTACATTCAACGGAGTTCCATTTATACCAGTAAAAATATCTCCACGGACCAGGCCAGCTTCATCAGCGGGTCTTCCGTCCAGAACATATTGAACATACCCAAAGATATCGTTGCTATTTCTGTCAGGTTGTACAAGACCGAATTCGAAGCCAAAACTTTGCGATTCCCCTCTTCTTGAAGCAAGAAATTCCTCATAATCCTCAATAAAAAATGAGAAATCATCCTCTCCGACCCCTTCACCAAAATTTTCGGGTGTAAATAAGAGGTCATCGAACACATTTCCGGCATCTTGAAAACCCATAAGGTAGTTTTGATACTCCTGATTGTTGTCGAAAAAATCTTTGTCGTCGGCTAATTTCGGAACGTCGGTTTGCCAGAAGTACCAATAATTCAAAGCCTCCCACACAAACTGCTTTTGGGAAGATGCTTCGTCGACAGTGGGTCCGGTAGAGGTATCACTGCATCCCCATAATAAAAGGATGATGGCCAATAGTGCAGTATATAAATGAAATCTTGGTTTCATGAGAATATTCGTTAAAATCTAGTTGTATAGATAGCGTTATCTATCTAAAAAGCGGACTATTATTGAAAAATAAAACTTATGAGGTTAATGTTTATTACGGTTTTATCATTTTTTCTTTTGCTAACGGCATGCTCACCAGAAAAAAAATTAGTGATCGATAGCGATATTAACATCATCAAAGCTGAGTACAAACATTGGAGAGATGCTCCGGCAACTCAATCGGATGTGCCGGAGAGAGGCACGGATCTCAGGCTGGTTGTTCAATACTGGCCTGAAGGAGCAGAGCCACATCATATCGTCTATCGAAAATTGAAATCATTTCCCGCAGAGGTTACAGATACAACAGAAACCAGAGTTGTTATTTTTGCAAGGATTATCCGCAGCTCTGCTGTTTTTGAGGGAACTTCTGAAAGGGTTGAACTGTCGGACCGATTTGTCTTTACGGCTGCCGATGGCAAAACAAGGTACGTTGAAATCAACGAGTGGAGTCGGACGGAGAATTGATGAGATAGATTTTCTCAGCGCTTTTCTGTGTTTTCCATTCCTTTTAATATCATTTTAAAGCCCGGTTTAACAGTTCGTTTGATTTTCCATTGTTGATACCGTTTACATCTTTGTTGGTTATCAGGGGTTCAATACCCGATAACACGGTAACTATCTGCCTGAGGTTGTTTAGTTGGCCTTCGTTAAAATCCGAATCTGTGGTATCAATTACCGATTGAAGGATATCCGGCCGCCTTACGTAATACAGTGAATGCCTGTGTACAGGATTTCGAAAAGCATGACCGCTGCCAAAACGGACAAAATACTTCTAAATGATTGTATCCCGTCTGATGAAAAAATCATTTTGCTAAGAATTGATGATTGCCGGAATGAGTATCTATTCCGATGATGAAGCAAAAAAATCTGCGTTTCGCTTGTCAAAAGATCTGTAAAAAAACACTTTTAAGAATTTTATACACTTATCAATTGTTTATGTATCAGTCACATAAAAGACTTTTAAGAGTAAGTGTGAAATCATGAGAAGCAGTAAAACAATTCAAAAAGCAGATACATTATGTCAAGACAAGTCCTTACCGTAACGATGAATCCCGCGCTTGATGTAAACAGTAAAGCCGGGGAAGTTGTGACCGATCAGAAGGTGCGGTGTGAGAAGCCGGTATATGATCCCGGGGGAGGAGGCATAAATGTGGCCAGGGTTCTGAAGCGATTAAAAATCGGTGCCGATGCTAAATGTGTTGTTGGCGGGGTAACAGGAGATCTTCTCAAATCTTTACTTAAACAGGAAAAAATCAACTTTTTACCCGTGGAGATCGAGCAGGCAACCAGGGAAAGCATCTCCATTATCGATAACAAAACTGATAAGCAGTATCGTTTTGTATTTCCCGGTCCGCAACTTGAAAAAAATATCTGGAAAAGAATCTTGTCAGATGTGGAAGATACTATCGAAGATTACGAATTCGTGGTGGCCAGCGGAAGTCTTCCGCCGGGAGTGCCGGATGATTTCTACAGTCGTTTGGCGGAAATTGTGCTGAAAAATGACAAAAAATACATTTTGGATACATCTGGCGATGCACTTTATGAGGGAATCAAGAGCGGTGCCAGCTATATAAAACCTAATGAGGAGGAGTTTGACGAACTCATGAACAGGTCGGAGGCTGAAAACAGAGATGAGCTTATCGATCAGCTATCAGACAATGGTGTTGAGAATATTATACACACGCTGGGTAAAGACGGAACAATGCTCTACAATAGAGAGGGAAAGCAAAAATTTACTCCGCCAGAGATAGAAGTGAACAGTTCTATCGGAGCGGGGGATAGTTTTGTGGGCGGACTGGTGGCCGGACTTACAAAAGATTTGAAAATTGAAGACGCTGTTTATTTTGGCGTAGCATCAGCTGCAAGTACCCTGCAAAGTCCCGGAACCTCACTTTGCGATTCCGATGAAGTTAAAAAAATACACGCCAAGCTAAGCGGGAATGAGATTAGTCTTTGAAAGTTAACGGCTACGTATATGAAACAGTTGGCATTATTAACTCAACTTCCGAAAATCTTAAAAATCAGCCTCGATTACCTTTAAATAACGATCTGTAGTGCTACATCCATTTTTTTAGGTTCTACCGGAAACAGTGTGGGTTAGTTGTATATTTATGAACGATCGACTCAACATATTAAATGTCGTCACTTATCAAACTTAATGCTAATACAGATCCTTCCACTCGCCCCGAAAACCACGGGTCGCGTGTTCAGGATGACACGCTCATTGGTTGCACATGGGCGGCGTGGATACGACTTAAATGCTCATTCCTGCTATGTGATCACGCCGCCATTAAATTCCGCTAAGTCGACGTCATTCTGATCAAAACGGTGCCTTTCCGTTTTGAGAAGAATCTGTAAAAGCAGACTATCTTGCACTATCAACCGTAATTTATGACAGTGCTTACCAGCTGGATGAATCAATTGCTTTAATGAGATTGTATGAGAAATTGAACTGACAGGATTATTTTAGTTACCCACAATGTTTCCGGCAGAACCTTTTCTTATACTGGATAAACTTTTCGTTCAACCTTCCATCCCAACCTGAATCTGAAGACATTTAGGTACATAAAGATACTAAAAAGCAATTATACCAAATACCACAGGTAACCAAAGCACCAGAGGTGCGACATATCCGTAGCCCAAAGTCACTGCGCAGCGGCGGCTTTGGGTTAAGAGTAAGCATAAAGTTTTGGAGCGCCGTAGGTGCGGTATATCCGCGTCCTTGCAAAAGGACCATACCATCCTTACCCATACATTATTTTATTGAATCCGATTCAGACGATCTGTTCGAATTTTATGACTGAGATTGAATTCAGATTACAAATGATGCCGCACCTTCGGCGCTTTTTTTTTATTCTGGCTTCTTTGATACCCCACGGAAATGCTGCGCATTCCCATAGGGCTACGGATATGCCGCCCCGAAACGGGGCTGGGTTCATTTCTGAGTAGGTGAATTACATTCTTTTTGTCTGTGGTCTACAGTTTTAAATGAAACTTATTTTGTAGCCACTACATCTTCATTTTGCGAAAGTTGAGTTAAGCGCTTTCCTGTCAGGTTAGAACTGCTTTTGAATAATCCAGTTTATGAACTGGATGAGTCCCGCAGCAGCGGAATCACATCCAATACACCTCGAGGTGTATGTTCATAAAGCAGATACGGCAAGCATTGGAGGAAATGGTGATTTCAACCTTCAGATGTGCTCTTCTGTGATCGTATGATCCCTGTGAAGTGTGGCAAAAAGAGATTGGCTGATAAGCGCACAGATCACTCCGAACGGAAGATATCCGGCATAGCCAAGCAGAGGCATCTCGAACAGGTAAAACCTCTCAACCCACGGCACGTTATATATCCATTTGGCTTCGCTGTAGAAATTCCACATCTCCCAGAAAAAACCGCAGTAGAGAGCAGCCATTGCTGACGACCAAACCAATGTTAGATCTCCGTTCGAGCTATCTTTAAGCA